>NZ_JBWKKH010000058.1:0-34668 GCF_056431645.1 Saccharopolyspora sp. NPDC045839 | reverse complement strand
GCCTGAAACGCTACCTCGCCCGCAAGATCTACCGCACCATCACCACAGACCTCGCCCTCACCACCACTTGACAAACAATAGGAGCATCGAAACCGTCACCCGCAGGCATGGCGAACGCCGGTTTCGCGCGAAACCGGCGTCTCGGCGCCCGAGCCCTCGGTGGCCGGCCGGGCCGGTGGAAACCCGCTGATCACCGGCGTCTACGGGGTAGCTGAACCCGGCCTCGGTGGGTTATGAAAGGCCATGGCACCGAGCACCGATCCCGAGCAGGTTCCCGAGCTGTTGTGGCGGCCCAGCCCGGAACGCGTGGCCGCGAGCCGGATGACCGCGTTCCGCGAGTGGCTGCGCAGCGAGCGCGCCATCGACCTGGCCGACTACCGGGCGCTGTGGCAGTGGTCGGTGTCGGATCTGACCGCCTTCTGGTCGGCGGTGGCGGAGTTCTTCGACGTCCGCTTCCACGACCGCGCCGAGCAGGTCCTGGTCGCCGAGGTCATGCCCGGCGCGCAGTGGTTCCCCGGCGCCACCCTGAACTACGCCGAGCACGCTCTCCGCGACGGCGCGGGCAAGGCGGACGACGACCTGGCGGTGATCTTCGCCCGCGAGGACGGCCGCAGCGAGGAGATCACCTACGGCGAGCTGAGGGCCCGGGTGGCCGCCGCGCGGGCGGGCCTCGCGGAGCTGGGCGTGCAGGCCGGCGACCGCGTCGTGGCGTTGGCGCCGAACTGCCCCGAGACGCTGGTGGCCTTCCTCGCCGCGGCGAGCCTCGGCGCGGCCTGGTCGTCGTGCTCGCCGGACTTCGGCGCGCGGGCGATCGCGGACCGCTTCGTGCAGATCGAGCCCAAGGTTCTGATCGCGGTCGACGGATATTGCTACGGTGGCAGGACTTTCGACATTAGATCCACTGTGGATCGGATGCGCGAGGCGATGCCGGGACTGGTCGGCACGGTGCTGGTCGACTACCTCGGCGAGGCGGCCGAACTACCGGGCGCCATCGGCTGGGACGACCTGCTCGAGCGGCACCGCGGCGTGCCGCTGGAGTTCGACCCGGTGCCGTTCGACCACCCGCTGTGGGTGCTGTACTCCTCGGGCACCACCGGCCTGCCGAAGGGCATCGTGCACGGCCACGGCGGCATGGTGCTGGAGCACCTCAAGGCCATCGGCCTGCACTGCGACCTCGGCCCGGGCGACCGGTTCTTCTGGTTCACCACGACCGGCTGGATGATGTGGAACTTCCTGGTCGGCGGCCTGCTGAACGGCACGACCCTGGTGCTGTACGACGGCAGCCCGGGCTACCCGACGCTGTCGGCGCTGTGGGAACTGGCGGCCCGGCACCGGGTGGACTACTTCGGCACGTCGGCGCCGTTCATCCAGAGCTGCCTGAAGCGCGGCCTGCGCCCGGGGGACGCCTTCGACCTGTCGGCGCTGCGCACGGTCGGCTCGACCGGGGCGCCGCTGACCACCGACGGCTTCCGCTGGGTGGCCGACGCGGTCGGCGAGGACGTGCAGATCGCCAGCGTCTCCGGCGGCACCGACCTGTGCACCGCGTTCGTGGGCGCCGCGCCGGACGTGCCGGTGTGGCTGGGCGAGATCTCCTGCGCGCTGCTCGGCGCGGCGGTCGCCTCCTACGACGAGTACGGCCGGGAGCTGCACGACGAGGTCGGCGAGCTGGTGCTGACCAAGCCGATGCCGACGATGCCGGTGTTCTTCTGGAACGACCCGGACGGTTCCCGGCTGCGCGAGGCGTACTTCGACGTGTTCCCTGGGGTGTGGCGGCACGGCGACTGGGTGCGGCTCACCGACCGCGGCACCTTCGTGATCTACGGCCGCAGCGACTCGACCCTCAACCGCGGCGGCGTCCGGATGGGCACCGCGGAGTTCTACCGGGTGGTGGAGGGCTTCGAGGAGATCGCCGACTCGCTGGTGATCGACACCTCGGGCGCGGGCGGCGGCGAGGGGCAGCTGCTGTGCTTCCTGGTGCTGGCGGAGCGCGCCGAGCTGGACGAGGTCAAGCCGCGGCTCAAGGCGGCGCTGCGTGCGGAGCTCTCGCCGCGGCACGTGCCGAACCGGTTCATCGTCGTCGACGAGGTGCCGCGCACCCTCAACGGCAAGAAGCTGGAGGTTCCGGTGAAGAAGATCCTCGCCGGCACGCCGCCGGAGCGGGCGGTCAGCCGCGACGCCCTCCGGAACCCGGCGTCCCTGGACCCGTTCGTGCAGCTCAGTGCCGACCTGAACGGGTGACGGACGGAAAAACCGACCCCCCTGTTTCGGCCGTTCGGAGGGGTGTGTAATCTTTTCTCCGGTGGCCGCGAGGGTTACCGGGAGGCTTCGCCTAGTCTGGTCTATGGCGCCGCACTGCTAATGCGGTTGGGGGTTACGCCCCCTCCCGGGTTCAAATCCCGGAGCCTCCGCTGTGGCCTCCACCGCCAGGTGGAGATCACAAAACTGAAGACGCGCCCGTAGCTCAACGGATAGAGCATCTGACTACGGATCAGAAGGTTAGGGGTTCGAATCCCTTCGGGCGCACGTCTGGTCGAGACAGCCGCGAACCCCCTCTAGCAGGGGGTTCGCTGCTTTTCAGGGCTCGAAACGGCCGGGTTGCTGACTGCCGTTCAGGCCCCGGGTTGCCAATAAATTGCCAACTTTCCTCGGCTACTCGCGGCGAGCCCCGGGATCCAGGAAGTCCAGCGCCTCAGCGCCAGCACGGGACTCCTGACCCCGCCCGAAGTAGTTGTCCTGCGTCATCGACACGTGCGAGTGCCCCAGCAGATCCGCCACCTGACGGGCCGTCAGCCCGGCTTCGTCCTGGAGCGTGGCGAACGTCTTGCGGAGCGTGTGGAAGGTCACCCACTCGTACCCGGCCTGCGTGCGGAACGGCACCCACACCCGGTTGATCACGTTGGAAGCGTTGAGGTAGCCGTTCTTCGTGTTGGTGAACACCGGCATGTCCTCGTTGACGACGCCGAGCCTGGCCTTGCGCTCCAAGAGCATCTGCACGCACCAGTCAGTGAGAGGGATGTCACGCCCCGCAGTCGCGGACTTGCCGTCGTTGCGGACCGTCCCCTTGCCGCGCGCCTGGATGATGTTGCCGTCCATCCGGAGTTTCTTCTTCTTGGCATCGAAGTCCGTCCAGCGAGCCCCGAGAGCCTCCCCGGACCGCTCGCCGGTGGCGATGAAGAACCGCACCAGGTCCGGCAGGTCCCGCCGCTGGGCCTCCTCGTCGGTATCGAGCTTCCCGAGGAGATCGAACACATCGTCCCGGGTCAGGGACCGCGCCTTCTTGCGTTTGGTCTTCGCCCGCCGCTCGGTCAGCGGAGCGATCCCCTTGACCGGGTTCGTCTTCACCGCCTTCGCGTCGATGGCCACGATCATGATGTGGCTAATCACGGCCTTGACATGCTTGGCGAGACTCACGCTGTGTGCCTTCAGCTTCGCCTGGCACAGCTTGTTGACCACCGAGGTCTCCACCTCGAACAACCGCAGGCGGCCCAACGCAGGCTTGACGTGGTTGCGGTAGGCATCGCTGTAGGTGTCCAACGACGCAAACGAGAAGACTCCGTTCTCGGCGTCATCCCGGAACTGCGCCAGCCACAACTGCGCAACGTCGTCGAACAACGACATCGCCGTCACTTCCGCACCAGCAGCCGTTGCCGGAGCCAAGTCCTTGACCGCGTCCCGGACCGCCTGCTTGGCCAGCTCCTTGGTCCGGCCCCTGCGGCGAACGTCGGCGTAGGTGCCATCCTCACGCCGGAACCAGGCACGCGCCACCTGCGAGTTGCCGACCTTCTTCACCGAGATCTCACCCATGCCGCCCAGCGGCAGCGGCAGCCGACCCGCCATCAGGCCACCCCTGCGTCTGAGCGTCGAACCATCGCTCGACGTCGTCAGGCTTGAACCGGACGTACTTGCCGATCTTTCGGCCGGCCGGGCCGTAGCCCCGGGAGCGCCACTGGTAGAGGGTGCCGACCGGGACGCCGAGGTAGTTGGAGACGTCTTCGATACCCCACAGGCTGCGGATCATCATCAGTCCTTCCTTTCGGTGGCGTACTTCTGCTTTCGTGCTTGGCGTGTGCGTTCGGCGATGGCGGCGGCGAGCTCGCGTTCCTCGGGGGTGCGGTGACCGACTGAGGTCATGTCCCAGTGGTTGACCACGGCCACGGTGTCGGCGTCGACACCGAGATCGGCGAGGTTCTGCTCAAAGCGCCAGATCTGCCGGTCTTCGCGAAGCTGCTTGAACGTGGTCGAGTACTCGCGTGACTTGGACAGGAAATGCCCCCGGAAGGCGAGCATGTGCGTCAAGGGCGGCCCCTGCGGGGCCGCCTGCCTGCTGTATGCAAGCCATGACGAGGCCGCCGACCTTCCTGTATGCGAGCCCGGTCAAGCCGCGGTTGGCCGGCCGGGCGTGCGGCTCGCTGCGCTCACCGGTCCCGGCCGGCCAACCGCGGCGACCGGGCGCGAGCGGAAGGCAGGCGGCCTCGTCATGGCGCGAGCGGAAGGCAGGCGGCCTCGTCATGGCGCGAGCGGAAGGCAGGCGGCCCCGCAGAAGCCGCCGAGATGGAGATCTGAACCGCGGATGTCCCGACTCCACTGGTAGCCTGGGCGAGCCATCGAAGACGGTGTTGGGCACGTCGCCGAGCTGGTCACCTTGCCGATCCAGCTGATGCCGAGCCGTTGCTTGCCGAACGGGGTTGCCCGCTTGTGGCCCCGACCGAAGAGCCAGCAGAAAGATGTCTAATTTGGACAATCCCAGGCCGAAAGCAGGTCGTCAGGCCGTTGCAGCAGGCCGAAGGACGAAAAAGACGCCGACCAACGATGGCATGTTTTCGCTGGTCGGCGTCTTGGTCAAGCTCGTGACCTCAGCCCTGCTTGGTCTCCCAGAAGATCTTGTCGATCAGGCAGCCAGAGTTGTTTTTCGATCGCGCGGCGGATCTTGCCCACTCATTGCTCAGCCTTATTGAAAAGGCGGCGTTGTATCCGTCGACCGGCGGCGCAAGTTCTCGGTCCGCCGACCGTGACCCACTATGATTAGAAGGCTTAGCGGGGACACGTCCACTGGATGTGTCCCCGCTAAGACCGAAAGTAGATCACCCAGTCATCCGTCGGTGCGCCCTAAGAATGTGAACAAGGGAAGCGACAGCGAAGAATGTCGCGCGACGAACGGTCGAATTGTCACAACAATGTCTTCTGCGGCAACATCCTCAGTCAACTCAAAGATATAGTGCCCCCAGGTTGGATCGCCAGGCTCCACGCCGCCACTTCCGTAGAGGGTAGGATTATCGCCTGATTCTACAGTAGCCGAAAATTGTGGAATCCCACGTCTTATCTCGACACCGCCGAATTGATCCGATGCGTATCCCGGGCTTAGCAAATACTTGAATTCGAGCCTGCGGCCATCTAGGGTTATGCTGGTAAGCGTGAAGGTTTTTCCGATTGAACTGTCTGTAAGTTCAAGCAACCTAGTCGGGTCGGACATGTCGCTCATGATACCAGCAATTTCCCTCGGGTGCTGCACTCTACACTGCATTCCTCATGAAATAAAAACTAGAGTGTACAGGAGGCGGTTGCGCTTCCCCATGTGTTGGTTGGGAAAAATTCAGATGTTACCAGGATGCTGACAATGTCACCCTTCTTCCAGTCTACTCGGACTCCATTTTCCAGCACGTAATCTGCATTGTCGCTGTGTATGCGATACGTAGGAGAGTACCCGTCGTGCGGGGTTCGCGGCACAGTTGCCTGGTTGTTGACGCGGAGTACATCTTGGAAGTTGGCGTCATTCGCGCCGGAGACGTATTTGCCAACGGCCTGGTGCTCGTACTTTACTGCGATAGGGTTTCCTTGAGGATCGTAGTCGGCCCATAGCTCCATCGAACCAGGTGCTAGGCCGGGCTTGAAGCTTTCGATAGAACCGGGGTCCAGTGTTCCACCGCCCCAGTTGAACTCGTTAACGTCACACGGCGGCGGTGGAATTGGCGGAGGGTCCAGTGGTGCCGCCTGCTCGGACGCGCCAGCTTGTCCACCGCCCAGCAGGAGTCCAATTATCATCAGTCCGGCCAGGAGCTTGCTTGTTGATCTAGGCACACGACAAAGCTACTCGAACTTGCCAACGCCGCGAAATAGGACGATCAAGCGACAACGTTGGTAGTGAGAGAAACTACTTAGAGGGGACATAAAACTGACCAGGACCGCAGGGTAAGGCTGTGCAACGCGCATCCTTTCGGCATTCATCGATCCGCTCTCCCGTGGTAGACGGCGTCCACTATGGCAGCAAGCCCGAACGCCGACCGCTGTTTCAAGCACTGGTTGCGGACGGCAGGTCATACGCGGTAATGAGAAGTGACCGGAGGCAACCGGGGACGTGGCCTCAGAATCCGCGGGTTCGAGGTTCGATCGCCGGGGCGCCACGTAAACCGAGGGCAGGAGGCCTGGGGGTTTGCTACCGAGACCTCGGCGGCCGGGAGCCACGGAGGGGGTGCCGTCTGATCAAACTTCAGCTCTGCGGTCCAACGCCATCAGGACGTCATCGACGTACTGCGCCTGCAGGAAGAACTCTTCCCGCAGGATCCCTTCAACCTGATAGCCATGTCGACGGTAGAGCGCTTGAGTTCGGGCATTGGTACCAAGCACTCGCAACGTAATCCGGCGTGCGTCCCGAGCGGCAGCCTCCTGCCGGACTGCCTGTAGTAGTGCGCTCCCCACTCCCCGCCCCTGGGGCTCGGGGGCAACAGAAAACCCATAGATCTGCTGGGAGGCAGACCTCAGACCCTGTAACGATGAGCTGCGGCCCGGGCGACACATCAAACGTCAAGGCGGAGGTCCACCATCTGCGACGGGGAGCCAATCGCTCCGGATAGGACCTGTAGATGCTCTACCGTCTCTGCCCTCCTGCCAGCGTCACCTGGTGCGACGTGCCCGGCCGCACGATTGAGCAGTATCCCGAGGCGGACTTCGAGAAGCTACCGTGGGCGCTGGCCGAGGCTCGTGCCTTCAGCGTTGACCTCCTACGGATCGCGGTCCGTCACGGTGTGCTGTCGAGTCGGGATGGATGCCGTTTGGTTCGGCAGCCCGATCACTCGTGTTGTGCGCAAACCAATGGACGAGCACTTCTCGCCCCCGGCTGACCGGTGGGCGAGAAGTGCTCGTCCTCAACGGAGTTCCACTCGGTGTTGGCCGGCGGCCTCAGATGGTGCGGACGCAGGCGCACTGGGATGCCGCGAGCGTTCCCTCCGCGGCTTCTGCGGCTTCCCGGGTGGAGACTTCGGTCGCGACCGGCACCGCGACGTGGGCTTGGGCCTCGACCTTCCCGGTGCGTGGCTGGACCGCCACTGCCGCGAGTCCTCCGGTCTTGACCTTCTCATCGCGCTGGACCGCCACTGCGGCGCGTCCTTCGGCCTCAACCGTCTCGTCGCGCTGCACAACCTCACGCCCTTCGGCCTTCTCGTCGCTCGGCCAGACTGCCAGTGCCGTGACCGCTCCGATCGTCGCCAGGCCTGCCAGCACGGTCCAGGTGGTCGTGAAGCCCGCTTGTGCGGCGACCCATCCGGCGATGGGGTAGGTCACCAGCCAGGCCAGGTGGGACAGCGAGAACTGGGCCGCGAAGACCTCCGGAATTCCGGTGGGATCGACCGCCCGGCGAAGCACCCGCCCGGTCGGCGTGATGATCAGCGCCATCCCGCCGCCGATCGCCACCCAGATCGCCCCGGTCGGCAGTGCTGCGGCGACGCTCGCCGCGGATGTCGCGACCGCCGCGCCGACCGCGAGCACCAGCACCGCGGCACCGATCAGCATCACGGACCGGTCCGCCACCCGGTCCAGGACGCGCGGGAGGACGAGGGCCACCAGCAGCGTCCCCGTTCCGGACGCGGCGAGCATCCAGGCCACGTCGGACTGGGTTCCGCCGAGGACGTCGCGGACGTAGTTCACGGTGTTGACGACCACGATGGAGCCGGCGGCGGCGACCACGAGGTTCAGCGCCATGACGCCGCGCAGGCTCGGGGTGGCCGCGAAGGTGCGGATTCCCGCCACGGCCCGGTCCCAGGCGTTCGCGTGCGAGCTGGGGCGCGCGTTGGGGATGCGCGTGGACAGGACCAGCAGCGCCGACACGGCGAACCCGGCGGAGGTGCCGAGGAACAGCAGGTTGAACGACATGAAGGTGAGCGCCACGGCCGCGAGCACGGGGCTCAGCAGGCTCTCCATGGTGGAGGCCACCTGCGATGCGGACAGGGCCCGGGTGTAGTCGGCCTCCTGGGTCACGATGTCGGGGATGACCGCCTGGAAGGTCGGGGTGAACGCCGCTGACGCGGTCTGGAGGACCCCGATCAGGACGTAGATGTGCCACACCTCGGTGACGAACGGCAGCGCGATCACCACCAGGGCGCGCACCACGTCGAGGATCGTGAGGAACCAACGCCTGGGCAGCCGGTCGACGTACGCGGCCGCTAGAGGTGCGACGACCACGTACGCGACCATCTTGATCGTCAGCGCGGTGGCGAGAACCGCGCCGGCCCGTGGGCCCGCGAGCTCGTACGCGAGCAGACCCAGCGCGACGGTGGCCAGGCCGGTGCCGAACAACGCGATGACTTGAGCGCTGAACAGCCGCCGGTAGTCGCGAATCGCGAACAGTCCCATGTCTGTCTCCTCCCGGGCGACCGCAGTCACCGCCGCATACCCCTTAGGGGTACTTGATGCTGGGAGGATTTATATACCCCTAGGGGGTATGTGTCAACGTTGCTGGGAGCTAGTCGTTCGCGACGGCTCGACCGGTGGACGGCCAGTCCGGATCGCGGCCGATGAAGGCCATCAGCTCGTCCTGCGCCGAGGCCCCGTCGGCGACCGGCACAGCGGACCCGAACTGCCCGCTGTCGCGCAGCATCTGCTCCACGGGCTTCATGGCCGCCAGCGCGGCGCGGCAACGCTCCTGGTCCAGGTCGGGCTCGCGGCCGAGGGCCTTGGCGAGATCCCAGGTGTGCATCCAGACGTCTGCGGTGTAGAACCGGTCGATCGCCTCGTCCACCGGTTCGTCGCCGGTGTGCGGGTTGCTGAGCACCCGCCCGGCCGGGGCGTCGAGGATCGCCTGGATGTCGGTGACGTGCTGCTTCCAGGCGGCGACCGGGTCGGCGTCGACGTCCAGGGGCGGGAGCTCGATCCCGGCACCTGTCAGGAAGCCGCGGGACCACTCGACCAGGTGCTTCACGACGTCGAGCGCCGTCCACTCCGCGACCGGGCTGGGGCGCGCCCAGTCGTCGGCCGAGGCGGACTCGACCAGCTCGGTGAACCGGCCGGCGTCGTACGCGTGCTGCCGGGCCGGGCCTCGGGGCGCGATCGTCATTTCGCGAGCAGCTCGTCGAGCTTGTCGTAGCCCTCGTTGACCCCGACGTCCATGCCGCTGGACAGGATGCCGTCGCGGGTCTCGAAGTCCTGCACCACGCTCAGCGTCCGCAGCCGCGTGCGCCCGTCCTCGAGTTCCTCGAAGGTCAGCGTCTCCAGTGCGACTCCGTCCGGCAGGCCTTCGTAGGTGAAGGTCCACACGATCCGCTCGTTCGGCCGCACCTCGTGGAAGCTGCCGTAGAAGGAGGCGACCTCCTCGCCGCCGCGATCGTTGGCGAAGGCCCACGAGCCGCCGGTGCGAGCGTCCCACCGGATGACCCTCGTGGTCAGCGAACGCGGCCCGACCCACTGCGCGTAGAGCTCGGGATCGACGTGGGCGCGGTACACCTGCTCGGGAGCCGCGTCGAACTCCCGGAGGATCTCGATCGTCGGAACCTTCTCGTTCGCCAGGATCTGGGTCTCGTGCTTGGTCATGATGCGTCCTCCGTGCGGTTCGGATTCTCTTCGTCGGCCATCCGGCCCAGCAGGGCGTCGAGGCGCTGGTAGCGCTCCTCGGCCTCCTTGCGATAGCGCTCGATCCACTTCGACATCAGGTCGAACACCTCCGCGTCCAGGTGGACCGGCCGGCGCTGGGCGTCCTTGCTGCGGGTCACCAGGCCGGCCTCCTCGAGCACCTTCACGTGCTTGGAGATCGCCTGGAGGCTCATGTCGTAGGGCTCGGCCAGTTCGCCCACGGTCGCGTCCGTGCCGGCCAGCCGGGCCACCAGTTCGCGCCGGGTCGGGTCGGCCAATGCCGCGAACGCCCGGTTGAGCCGCTCCGTGCTCTCGTTCACCAGTTTTCCTCAACTAATTGGTTGAATACCAAGCTAGGCCACCTTCTCGTCGTTGTCAACCGGGCGGTTGAGGAAGCTCCTGTGCGGGGATTCTTGCCTTCCAGTCGCTCGGCGCGGCCGGGTAGCGGGGGGACGCGGGATCGGAGCGTTGCCTTGACGCTGAGGGGAAGGTTTAACTTCGATCTCATGCGGATCGGTGAGCTGGCCAGACGTGTTGGAACGACGACGCGTGCGCTGCGGTTCTACGAGGCGCAGGGCCTGCTCGAAGCGCGGCGCTCGGCGAACGGCTACCGGGAGTACGGCGAGGACGACGCCCGGCTCGTCAACGAGATCCGGGCGCTGCAAGCCGTCGGGTTCAGCCTCGACGACACCAGGCCGTTCGTCGAATGCCTGCGCGCGGGCAACGAGACCGGGGACTCGTGCGCCGATTCGATCGACGTCTACCAGCGGAAGCTGGCGGAGGTCGATGCCTGCCTCGAACAGCTCAACGCGGTGCGGGCGAGCCTGCTCCGCAAGCTCGGCACGGCGCTGGCGAGGCACCCCGGGACGTGCGGCGTCGCCGACCGGAACGCCGATGAACCGAACGAATCAGAGGAGCACTGATGCCGGCCACCAGCCTTCCCGGCGCGGTTTCCGCGGTCACGGACGAAACCTTCGAACGGGACGTCCTCCGGCACGACAAGCCCGTCCTGGTGGACTTCTGGGCGAAGTGGTGCCCGCCCTGCCACATGATCGCGCCGGTGCTCGACGAGATCGCGCGCGAACGTGCCGAATCGCTGACCATCCGCAAGGTCAACACCGACGAGAACCCGTTCGTCGCAAGGGAATTCCAGGTCATGTCCCTGCCGACGCTGATGCTCTTCCGCGACGGCCGGCCCGTGCACGCCGCCGCCGGCGCCCGGCCGAAGGCGCAACTGCTGGCGGAACTGGACGCGGCCCTGCTCCGCTAGCGGGTCCGGCCTTCGGAAGCAACCTCGTTCGAGCTCGTGCGTCTGCTGCAAGGGAGGCACGAGCCGGACGGAGGGTTGGCCCATGCAGGTGGAGTCCGAACCGACGCCCGATGGATCCGGCACCGAGGTGCAGCGCCGGGACGTCGTGGTGGGATGCGGCCTCGCCGCGAGCCTCGCCCCGCTGTTGTCGCTGGCCGCTGTCCTGGTCATCGCCACCCCGGACAGCGACGCGAGTGGTTTCGCCAACGGCGTGTGGGTCTGGCTGGTCGCGTTGATCGGCGGGCCGCTCCTGACCGTGGTGCTGGCCGTCCCGCTGGTCGTCCTGGTGCCGCGGAGCCTGGCTCAGGGGCGACGGGACGGGGCCGCGCAGGCGGTCGACGGCGCGCCGGTGGGCGAATGGAGCGCGAAGCAGCGGTTCCTGGTCTTCGGCACCATCGCCGGGATGCTGCTCCTGTTCGTCGTCGGCGTCTCGGTCGGCGGGTGATCTCGTGGTTCCTGGCTTCGTTCGGCGAATTTCGGTTGACCGGGGTTCCTAGGCTCACTGGGTATGGGGAGCAAGATTCCGGTGCTCTGGGTGACCGGTGCGCCCGGAGCGGGGAAGTCGACGTCCGGCTGGGGGCTGTTCACGCGCATCTCCGGGCGGGGCGGCAGCGTCGCGTACGTCGACATCGATCAGCTCGGCTTGATCGGGCCACCACCCGGCGGCGGCGCGGCGAGCCACGAGATCAAGGCCGCCAACCTGCTGCGGGTGATCGCCGTGTTGCGGCAGCGCGGCGTGCGGCAGGTGATCGTGTCCGGCGTCGTGGATCCGGAGCTGGGCGTCGAACCGTTCTTCGCCGGTAGCGCCGAGGCGGCCCACATCGATCTCGCGCTCGTGCGGCTGCATTGCGACCGGGAGGAACTGCGCAGCCGGTTCCTCGGGCGCGGATCGCCGGCCGGCATGCTGAGGGAGCTGTTCGAGGTGGTCGACCGGATCGACCGCGCGGCGATCGGCACCCCGCTGGACACGACCGGCCATCGTCCCGGCGACACCGTCGATGCCCTGATGGGGCATTGCGTCGTCCGGCCCGGTCCGGTGCGGCCGCTGGCGTCGGCGGGCGACGGGCTGCCGCCGATGCCGGTGGTCGTCGTGACGGGCGCGACCGCGGTGGGCAAGTCGACCGCCGCGTGGAGCGTGCTGAGCGACCTCTGGCAGAGCGGCGTGCCGACCGCGTACATCGACCTCGACCAGCTCGGATTCGTCCACCCCGGGCCGGATCCCGTTCTCCAAGCGGCCGAACTCGCGGCGCTGTGGCGCGGCTACCGGCAGGCCGGGGCGCAGTCGTTGATCCTCGTGACTCGCGAGCCGGGCGCGGACCTCATGGGCGCCTTGGCGGAGGAACTCGTCACCGTCGTCCGGCTGGACGCCGACGCCGCTGCGCTGGAAGACCGCATCCGACGTCGGGCCGATGGCGAGTCGGCGCTGCTCGCGGGCGACGAACTCCGCGGCGCGCCGTCGGAAGTGCAGAGCCGGGTGGCGGTCCGAGCAATGGCGGAGGCGGAGCGGCTGCGAAGCTCCGGGGCGCATCGGATGGTCCTCGACACCACGGGCCAGTCGCCCCAGGAGACCTCCGCAGCACTGCTCGGCATGCTGCGCCCCGCTCTCGGATCCCCAGAACGCGATCCGAGCTGATCCTTCGCCGGGAATCGGTTCGGGGTTCCCTTCGGTGTGGGACGCGGGGGACGGCGATTTCGCGCGAACTCGCCGCCGGTGTCAGGCGTCGGGCGCCTTCGGGACGAGCCTTCCCGAAGCCATTCCGGAACGCCCCCTGGCCGTGGCCTGAGGTGTCTACTGTGGATCGCGGCGCCAGTGGGCCAGCCAGTTCTTCTTGGGCTTGGGGTGCTTGATGTCGTTGCCGCCCATGAACGAGTAGGTGCGGATGCGGATGACCGGGGCGTTCGGCATCTCCGCGTCCTCGTCGACCTTGACCGTGTTGCCGCCCATGAAGTCCGTTGAGTCGACCACCACGCGCACCCCGCGCGGCACGATCACGTCGTTGCCGCCCATGATCGACACCAGCACGATCTCGATCTCCCGGCCGGGCAGCGTCGCCTCGCGCAGGTCGATCGTGGAGCCGCCCATCAGCGCGAAGTAGCCGGACTTGCGGGGCACCTGCCAGCGGCCCTTGTAGTCGGAGCCGCTGATGATCGCGATCTTCCACCGGCGCTTGGTCTCGTCGGCGGGTTCGGCGGGCAGGTTCGACGGCGCGGCGGGCAGGTCCGTCACCAGCTCGGCGAGCTCGCCCCGCGTGACGGCCTGGTAGGCGGCGTCGACGCGGTCGGTGAACTCGGCCAGGGTCAGTCGTCCGGCCCCCACCGCCTCGGTGAGTTGCTGCGCGGTCTCGGCGCGTTCGTCGTCCGATGCGCGGAGGGACCGGTCGTCGCTCCCGGCTGTGCTGCTCATGCCGGCAGTCTAGAGCTCGGGCGGCTCCGCCACGCCCGAATACCGGACATTTTGACATGCGAGTCCTATGTGGACCTCGTTGCTCCGGGGCGTCCGGCGATCACGGCGCGGTACCCTGCTGGTTCGGCATCTCGTTCCGGCGCGTTTCGCAGTTTTCGACCGGGCAGCTGGGGGTTACCTGGGGTGGACTTCTTCATCAGCCACGCGGGCCGGGACCGGGCGTGGGCGGAGTGGGTGGCATGGCACCTGGTCGACGCCGGCTACACCGTCGAGCTCGACACCTGGGACTGGGCCGCCGGGGACAACTTCGTCACGAAGATGGCCGCCGCGCTCGACGGCGCCGAACGCGTCGTGGCCCTGTTCTCGCCCGCTTACTTCGAACCGCAGCGCTACACGACCGACGAGTGGGCCAGCGCGTTCGTGCACGACGAGCAGCAGCCCTCCAGGCTGTTGCCGCTGGTGGTGGAGGAGTGCGAGCCGCCGCAGCTGCTGCGCCCGCTGATCGCGCAGAAGCTCTTCGGGCTGGACGAGGACCAGGCCCGCAAGGCGTTGCTGGACGCGGCTCGCGGGCCACAGCGCCCGGACGGGCGGCCGGAGTTCCCGCCCAGCGCGCAGGCCCGCGGCCAGGATGCCGGGCCCAGGCCGCGGGTTCCGGGGAGCCCGCCGGCGGTGTGGAACGTGCCCGGGCGGAACTCGGACTTCACCGGTCGGGACGGCGTGCTGGTGCCGCTGCGGGAGCGGCTGCTCTCCGGCAAGAACACGCAGGTCCTGCACGGGATCGGCGGCGTCGGCAAGACGCAGCTGGCGATCGAGTACGCGCACGGCTTCGCCGCCGGGTACGACCTGGTGTGGTGGATCGACTCCGAGCGGACGGGCCTGATCAGCGAGCAGTTCGCGGCGCTGGCCGTCGCGGCGGGTCTGGTCGGCACGAACACCGACCACACCGCGGCGGAACTCGCGGTGCGCAAGTACTTCCGGGAGAACTCCCGCTGGTTGCTCGTCTTCGACAACGCCGAGGACCCGGACGCCGTGCGGCCCTGGCTTTCCGGGGCCGCCGGGCACGTGCTGATCACTTCGCGGAACCCGGCCTGGAACGAGGTCGGGACGCGCACGGAGGTGCAGGAGTTCCAGCGGCAGGAGTCGATCGCTCTGCTGCGCTCCCGCCAGCCCGGCCTCGCGGACGCCGAAGCCGACCGGCTCGCCGACGAGCTCGGCGACCTGCCGCTCGCATTGGCGCAGGCAGGAGGCACGCTGGCGGAAACCGGTCTGTCGGTGCCGGAGTACCTCCGGCTGCTGGCGAGCCGCACGAACGACGTGCTCAACGAGAAGCCGCCGAGTTCTTACCCGACGTCGCTGGCAGCTGCGGTGCGCGTGTCGATGGAGCGGCTGGCGGCGGACGAGCCTGCTGCCGTTGCGCTGCTCCAGGTGTGCGCGATGTTCGCGCCGGAGCCGATCCCGACCGGCTGGCTGAGCAGGCCCGAGGCGCTGCCGGACGAGCTGGCGGAGGTCGCCGGGGACCCGCTCGCGTTCGGCAAGCTGGTCGCGCGGATCGGCCGCATCGGGCTGGCCCGCGTCGGGAACGCGACCATCCGCCTCCATCGGCTGGTGCGGTCGGTCATCCGCGACCAGCTGTCGGTGGAGCGGCGAAAGGCGTTGCACGCCAGCGCAGAAGCCCTGCTCGCCGGGGTCGATCCGGGAAGCACGGAAGATCCGGCGGCGTGGCCGGAATGGGCGAAAACGCTGCCGCACCTGGTCGAGGCGGACCCAGCGACAACGAAGAACGAACGGCTGCGTTCGGTCGCCTGCAGTGCTGTCTTGTACCTGTTGCGGCGCGGGGACGTCACGTCGGCCATGCCTTTCGTCCGGCGCCTCTACGAGCAGTGGCGTGACCGCATCGGCCCTGACGACATCCACACGTTGACCGCGGCGAACGAGGTGGCCCACAGCCAGTACCTGCTCGGGGAGTACCACGAGGCCCATGCGCTAATCGAGGACACTTTGCCCAGATGGCAAGCGAATTTCGGAGACCACGCCGGAACGCTGCGTTCTATGAGTGACTTCGGTGTGATTCTCGATGAGTTGGGCCATCGCGCGTCGGCTTGCGAAGTGCAAGAGACCGTATTGGAAAAGCGGTGCCGGCACCTGGGCGAGGATGACCCGGAAACTTTGCACTCGATGACGAACTTGGCAAACGGTCTGGTCCGCGCCGGTGAGGAAGAACGAGGGCTCGAGCTGCACGAGGCGGCATTGGGGAAGCTCCGGCAGGTATTGGACGATGCTCATCCGTACGTCCTACGTTCGATGACCAGCTTGGCGACGGCGTTGGCTGCTGCCGGCGCGGTTCATCGCGCGCGTGCGCTGTGCGATGAAGCGTGGGTGAAGCGCAGGGATTTGCTCGGTGAAGACCATCCGGACGTCTTGAATTCGATGGACAGTGCTGCATTCGTGCTGGAAAGGCTCGGTGAGGTCGAGGAGGCCTGCCGGTTGAGGCGTGAGGCGTGGCAGAGGTACGTTCGAGTGCGGGGTGCGAACCATCCCTACACTCTGGTTGCTGCCGTTCATTGCGGTGTGGACTTGATTCGGGTGAATCGAGCACCTCAGGCCCGACAGTTGTTGGCCGATGTGCACACACGGCAACGGGCGATCTTCGGCTCCGATCATCCAGATGTGTTGCAGACGTATTCTGCGCTGGCCCTAGCGCTCTACAAGGTGGGAAAGGCCGCACGGGCACGACATGTGGCCGAGAGCGCCATGGCCGGGTACCGGCGCAAGTTCGGAGAAGGTGCGGACCAGGTGCGGCAAGCCGAGGAACAGCTGAAACCCATTCTCCAGGCCAAACCACGCACTTCGAAGCGGCGCTGATCTACGCGATCAGTGTGGCGCCAGTGCTCCTGCCACCCACAGCACGCCGAGGACGGACACGACGAGCGTGAAACCTCCTGCGTAGTGGCGGAATCGCGCCCGCCACGGCATCTGGCGGAGCACGATCATCACCGCCACCAGGGCCGTCAGGCCGACCGGGAGGAGCGCCCGCGCCGCGCGGTCGAACGACGTCAACGGCAGGTACGTCTGGGCTCCGTAGAATGACAGGATCAGCGCCGGTAGCCCCAACCCCGCGGCCGCCGCGGCGGCGAACAGGTTGAAGTTCTGCTGCGCTTCGGCGTCCTGCGCCACCGAGATCGTCGACATGCTGTCCTGCAACGAGTGCAGGCGCGCGGTCTCCTCCTCCAGCAGGCTGTTCATCGAACGGCAGTGCCGGATCGCGTTGTAGTGCATCCGGTCCGGGACCGGGGTTTCCGGGCCCGGTGGCTCACTGGGCTCGCCGTGCTGGTGCGTGGATTCGTCGCGTCGCCAGAGGTCGTCGCGGATCGCCGCGCGCGCCTCGTCCCGGGCGCGGTTGAACGCGATCGACAGCTCGATGACCTCCGCCAGCAGCCGCCGCATCGGCTCCTGCTTGCGGTTGGCCAGCTGGTCGGCGAGTCGCCGTTCCAGCTCGTAGCGCAGCGCGCGGACCTTCGTGACCTCGTTGTGCGAGGACTCGGCAACCGCCTTGGCGAGGATGGCGGCCACGTCCCGCGCGTCGCCGTGCACCGGATGCGCAGGCTCGGCCAGCGAGGCAGCCAACGCGTCGTCCAGCTGCGACCGCACGTCCTGCACCTGCGTCCAGCGGTCGCGCTCCGACCACAGCGCCGTCACCAGGATCGTGACCGACGGCGCCGCGTCCGGTTGCACCGCGATGCGCACCCGGCCCGTGATCAGCTTGCGCGATCCGCGTTCGCCGATGAGTCGCAGCAGGGGAGCGGCGCGATAGGCGGCCGTGCCCGCTTGGTGGAATGCGTCTTCTTCGTTCGGGAAGCCGTGCTCTTCGGCGTGCTCGTAGCGGACTTTCGCCGACACGCCCAGCTCCGACGCGCTCGTATCGCCCGTGAACAGGCGTAATTCCGCCTCCTGAGCACTCATGATCACATCCTAGGCGGCACCTGTCCGCCGGTGTGGGGGACGGGCGACCCGGTCGAGTCGGGAGCGAGCGGACCGCGGTTCGAGGCCGGATGATGGCCCGCGGGAGTCCGGACTGGGAGGCACCACATGTTCGACATCACCAGGCAGGTCACCTCCGTGCAGCGCGTGGTCAGCCAGCATTCGGTCGTCGGTGGCGCGCAGGTCAGCGTGCTGCTGCGCCGCAACTACGCCGCCCCGATCGAGGAACTCTGGCGCGCCCTCACCGAACCGGACCGGCTGCGGCGCTGGTTCCTGCCGATCACCGGCGAACTCCGGGAAGGCGGCCGCTACGAGTTCGAGGGAAACGCCGGCGGCCAGATCCTGCGCTGCGCGGCACCGCGCCTGGTGAAGATCACGTTCGGCGACAGCGTTCTGGAGCTGCGGCTCGCCGAGACCGGCGACGGCACCGGGCTCGAGATGATGCATTCGGTCCCGATGGAGCCGATCAGCAGCGGCGCGGGCGCGCTGCTCGTCGGCCCGGGTTGGGACGTCGATCTGCTCGGCCTGGACCAGTACCTGCGGGGCGAGTACGTGCCGGGGTGGGAGAACTCCGCTGCGGTGCAGGAGTTCTCCCGGCAGGTCATCAAGGCGTGGGCCGCCGCGACCGCGGATTCCGGCACGGCCGACGGCGACCAGATCGCCGACGGGGTGGCCGCGGCGAGCGCCCGGTTCACGCCCGATCTGGACCAGACGACCGCCTGATCGCGACCGCCATCAGCGCGGCCGCGGCGCACAGCGCGGCGGCCCCGATCCAGACCGCGTCGTAGGAACCGAGCAGGTCCCGCGCCACGGCGCCGAAGTAGGCGATCAGCCCGGCGCCCACCTGGTGCGCAGCGCTCACCCAGCCGAAGACGATCGCTCCGCCCGCCCCGAAGACCTGGCGGCACAGGGCGATCGTCGGCGGAACGGTGGCGACGTCGAGCAGCCCGAACAGGACGGCGAAGCCGATCATGGCCGGCTGCACCGTCGGCCCGAACAGCGCGGGCAGCGCCAGCAGGGAGAGGCCGCGCAGCGCGTAGTAGGCGGCCAGGAGCAGTTGCGGGCTGAACCGGTCGGTGAGCCAGCCGGAACCGATCGTGCCGGCCACGTTCACCACGCCGATGACCGCGAGCAGCGAGGCCGCCATCGTGGTCGGCATGCCGTGGTCGTGCGCGGCTGGGGCGAAGTGGGTCCACATGATCCCGTTGGTGGACGCCCCGCAGATCGCGAAAGTGCCCGCCAGCAACCAGAACGGGCCGGTCCGCGCCGCGTCGAACAGCAGTCGCACCGCACGCCCGGCCGCGCCCGTCACCGGCTCCGGCTTCGCCTCGAAAACCGTTGCGCCGTAGGGGCGCAGGCCGAGATCGGCGGGGTGGTCGCGCAGCACCGACCACGCCAGCGGCGCTGTGGCCAGCGCGATCAGCGCGAGGCCCACGGTCGCCGAGCGCCACGCGAAGTGGTCGATGACCCAGGACATCACCGGTAGGAACGCGAACTGGCCGAAGACGCTGGCCGCGGTCAGCAGGCCGGTCACCAGGCCGCGCCGGGCCACGAACCAGCGGTGCGTCACGGTCGCGGCGAACGCCATCGCCAGCGCGCCGCAACCGACGCCGACGAGCAGCCCCCATCCCACGACCAGCTGCCAGGAATCGGAAACGACCGTGGTCAGCCCGGCGCCTGCGGCGATCAGCAGCAGCGCGGCGACGGCCACCCGGCGGATGCCGAAGCGGTCCATCAACGCCGCGGAGAACGGCGCGGTCAGCCCGTAGAGCGCCATGTTCACCGAGACCGCGACGCCGATGGCGGCGCGCGACCAGCCGAATTCGTGGTGCAGCGGGGTGATGAGCAGACCGGCGGTGGTGGCGCAGGCGCCCGCGCCGATGACCACCAGCGCGGTGACCGCGGCGACCCACCACGCGCGGTGGATGCCCGTCCGGGTGGCTGTTTCGATCGTCATGCCCCGACCCTGCGCCGGTGCCCGCCGCGAAACGAGTGGCCTGATGGCCAACATGTGCAAGAATCAGGCCATGACCGGTCGAGTAGCGGTGCTGGTCCGCCACGGCGTGATGCCGATGGAGCTGGGCCTGGTGCACCAACTGTTCGGGCGGGCCCTCTCGCCCGCCGGAGAACCCCTGTACGAGGTCGTGACCTGCGCACTCGTCCCCGGGATGGTGCGCACCGACGCGGACTTCCCGATCCACGTCGCGCACGGCCCCGAAGCGCTGGCCGAGGCGGACACCGTGATCTTCCCGGCGACGCACGAGCTCGACGAGACCGAGACCGAAGGCCGACTCGGCGCGGAGCTCGCCGCGGCGTTCGCGCTGATCCGGCCGGGTACCCGCATCGCATCGATCTGCACCGGGGTGTTCGTGCTGGCCGCGGCCGGGCTGCTGGACGGTCGCCGGGCGACGACGCACTGGCGGTCCTGCGACCAGTTCCGGCGGCTCTACCCGGCGGTCCGGCTGGACCCCGACGTCCTCTACACCGACGACGGCGACGTGCTGACCTCGGCGGGCGAGGCGTCCGGGATCGACCTGTGCCTGCACATGATCCGGTGCGACCACGGCGCGGCGGTCGCCAACGAGGTGGCGCGGACGACCGTGGTGCCGCCGCATCGCGACGGCGGCCAGGCCCAGTACATCCGGCGGCCGATGCCCGAACCGCAGTCCGCCTCGACCGCGCAGGCCCGGGCGTGGGCGCTGGAACACCTGGACCTTCCGCTGACGCTGCGCGAACTGGCCGCGCGGGAGTTGATGAGCGTGCGGACGTTCACCCGCCGCTTCCGCGACGAGGTCGGCGTCTCGCCGCTGCAGTGGCTCACCCAGCAGCGCATCGAGCGCGCCCGGCAGCTGCTGGAGGAGACCGATCTGTCCGTCGACCGGATCGCGGCGGACGCGGGCTTCGGCACCGCGGCCTCGCTCCGGCAGCACCTGCAGGCGACGCTCGGCGTGTCACCCAGCGCCTACCGCGGCACCTTCCGGGGCAGCGCCGTGGCGAGTTGATTCCGGGGTCGTGCGCGTTTTGGGTTGCTATGACAGCCCACAACACTCACGACCCTGTTGGTGGCGGAACCCTTGCCGCCGTCCTCCTGCCTGGGTGAGGATCTGGTGGTCAGACCACCGGGTCTGGTTGTCCACCTTCCGGGAGGAAAGATCATGACGAATCGGCTCGCGAACCTCTTCCGGCTCGACGGGCGCAAGGCGGTCGTCGTCGGCGGTGGCAGCGGCCTCGGCCGGTCCAGCGCGGTGGCGCTGGCCGAGTTCGGCGCGCAGGTGATCGTCGCGGACGTGGATCCGGACGGCGCCGAGGGGACCGTGGAGGCGATCAAGAGCCTCGGCCACGAGGCGAGCCGGCGCGAGCTGGACGTGCGCGACGGCGCGCAGATCCAGCGGCTCGCGGAGGCCGAGGCGGACGCCGAGGTGCTCGTCGTGACGCCCGGCATCAACGTCCGCAAGCGCCTGCTCGACACCGTCGACGAGGAGTTCGACCGCGTCGTGGACGTCAACTTGAAGGGCACCTACCGGCTGGTGCGGGACTTCGGCGCGCGGATGGCCGAGCGCGGCCGCGGCAGCATCATCACCTTCGCCAGCTTCCGCGCCGAGGTGGTCGAACCGGGCCAGGGCATCTACGCCGCGACCAAGGCGGGCGTCGTGCAGCTCTCCCGCGCGCTGGCCGCGGAGCTGGGGCCGAAGGGCGTGCGGGTCAACGCGATCGCGCCCGGCCCGTTCGAGACGCCGCTGACCGAGCAGATCAAGTCCGACCAGACCTGGTACGGCGCGTACGCGGAGAAGACCGCGCTGAAGCGGTGGGCCAACGCCGACGAGATCGCCGGAGCCGTGGTGTACCTGGCCTCGGACGCCGCGTCGTACGTCACGGGCAGCCTCCAGCTGGTGGAAGGCGGCTGGACGGCGATCGACGGCCGCTTCGAGCCCAACGTCTGATCCGCCGGGCTCGCCTTGCGTCGCGGGGCGCCGTTTTCGCGCGAAACCGGCGCCCCGCCCTCACGAGGAGCGCCGGTTTCGCGCGAAAACGGCGCCTGCCCGAGCAGGCCGATCACCGATTGGGGAAGGCGCTCAGACCTTCTCGACCTCGGCGGCCAGGCCGCCGGTGATCCGCACCAGCTCGTCGAACGACGTCGGGAACATCGCGTGCTTCGCACCCGCGCCCGCCCACACCTCCGGGAAGCCGGCCAGCACCCGGTCCACCACGGTCCGGATCGGCCGCGGGTGCCCCACCGGGCCGACGCCGCCGACCGGCTGTCCGGTCACCTCCAGCACGAACTCCGGGGTCGCGCGGCGGATCTTGCGCACCCCGAGCAGCCGCGCGACGTGCTTGGTGTCCACCCGGTGCGCGCCGCTGGCGATGATCAGCAGCGGCTCGTCGTCGGCGGTGAAGATCAGGCTGTTCGCGATCGCGCCGAGCTCACAGCCCAGCCGCTCCGCGGCCGCCGCCGCGGTCGGCACCTCCGCTTCGAACTCGACGACGGAACCCGCGACGCCGAGATCGCGCAGGCAGGCGGTGAAGGTGTCGGTGGCATTGCTCATGCCGCGCAGAATTCCCCAGTCCGCCCGGCAGGAACAAGTCGTTTTGCCCGGACGGGTGCCGGCGCCGGCACCCGTCCGGACCTCCGTCAGCCCAGCAGCAGCGGGAGCTTGCTGACGCCGGTCATGTTGGGGCTGGGCAGGAATTCCGGGCCCTCGGCCGGATCGGTGCGCAGGTTCGGGAACCGGTCCAGCATGATGTTCAGCGCGACCCGGCCCTCCAGGCGGGCCAGCGGCGCGCCCAGGCAGAAGTGGATGCCGCGGCCGAAACCGATCTGCGGGTTCGGGTCCCGGCGGACGTCGAAGGCGTCCGGGTCGGTGAACTGCCGGGGGTCGCGGTTGGCGGCCGCGATCCACAGCAGCAGCAGCTGGTCGGCCGGGATCACCGTGCCGCCGAGCTCGACCTCCCGGTTGGTCGCCCGGGACACCGCCGCGAACGGGCTGAAGTAGCGCAACGACTCCTCGATCGCGTGGGGCACCAGCGACCGGTCGGCCCGCACCGCCGCGAGCTGGTCGGGGTGCGCGTCCAGGCACAGCACGGTGTTGCCCAGCAGCATCGTCGTGGTGATGTGCCCGGCGATCAGCAGCACCATCCCGAAGTTGACCACCTCGGCGTCGGTGAGCTGTACGCCGTCCACCTCGGCCGCGACGAGCTTGCCCAGCAGGTCCTCGCGGGGCGTGCGCCGCCGCTCCTGCACGTGCCCGAGCAGGTACTCGGACAGCTCCTGGACCTGCTCCATGGCCTTCGCCATGTACTCCTCCTGCTCCTTCGAGCGCTCCTTGAGGGAGAACTTGTTGGAGCTGGCGAACATCGCGTCGACCCACTTCTTGAACAGGCCCCGGTCGCTGCTCGGCACGCCCAGCAGCTCCGCGATCACGATGACCGGCAGCGGGTAGGCCAGGTCCCGGACCAGCTCGGTCCGGTCGGACACGGCGTCGAGGAGCTCGTTGGTCAGCGCGGCGATCCGCGGCTCCAGGTCGGCGACGACCTTGGGCGTGAAGGCGTGGCTGACCAGCTTGCGGAGCTTGTGGTGCTCCGGCGGGTCCATCTGGACGAGGTTGCCCTCGTCGTTCCCGGCCAGCTCGGGCACCAGCCGCCGGGTGTCGGACGAGAAGGTGGCGGGGTCGCTGAGGGCTTCGAGGATTTCGGGGTATCCGTAGACGTTCCAGATCCCGGCCGCCGAATCGTGTTCGACCGGCTGCTCCGGTCGGACGCCGCGCAGCCAGAACTGCGCTTCGTTGATCCCCCAGGTATCGGCGAGGGTCGTCATGTGTTGCCCCTTCCTGATGGACGAGCGCCGCCGGTCAGGCGCGCTCGCTGGTTATCCCGGAGGTGTAGATCCACTTCCGGTAGTTCGCGTTGATCTCGTCGAAGAGCGCGCTGATCTCGGCCGCCGCCGCGGTCAGCGAGGAGCGGTCGGGCCCGTCGTCGGGTTCGAAGGCGCGGTGGATGGTCCGTGCCAGCGCCTCCGCCTTGGCCTGGTCGTCCAGCTCCTCCAGGTTCGGGTTGAGGTTCTCCAGCAGGAAGAACCCGGTGACCGTGGCGTACAGCGAGAAGATCAGGTGCGGCACGTCGTCGCGCACCAGGCCGTACTTGGTGATCAGCTCGACGTAGCGTTCGGTGAACTCCTGGCCGCGGCTCTGCGCATCGCCCTGCTTGAGGTTGCCGAGCAGTTCCACGTCCCCGGTGGCCAGCGCCCGCATCAGCGGCCTGCGCTGGGTGGCCAGGAACGAGGTCTGCATGAACCGGTGCGGCCGGACCTCTTCGGGATCGCGGCGCACGCGGTCGATGAGCTCGGCGGTCAGGTCCGCGGATTCGCGCAGGAACAGCGACTCGAACAGCCGCTCCTTGGTGCGCCAGTGCAGGTAGACGGTGCCCTTGCCGATGCCGGCCTGCCTGGCGATGTCCTCGATGGTCACCTTCCGGTAGCCCAGCCGAATCATCAGTTCCCCGGCCGCGTCGAGGATGCGATCGGCACGTTCGGTGGGCTGCGTCATGGGGCGTCTCCTGCCTTCGAGCTCGATCTGTTGACCAGATTTGAAATCTGGTCAACCGGTCATGGGGTCACGATAGACCTCGCGGGGAAGATCGGGCAATGGCTCCCGGGGCTGCTTTGACGCGGTCTTGACGCATCACTCGGAAGCACCAACCCGCGCCTCCGTCGGGCGGGCTCCGGCGCGCGCCGGAGCCCGGGTGGGCTTAGGTTCGGCGGGCAGCGTGCAGCCGAAAGGGCTTTTCCCGCCGCCCCGAAGGGAGCACCATGGGATTCGGAGAGTTCAAGGACCACCTGCAAGATCTGGGCAAGGAACACGGCGACAAGATCGAGCAGGGCTTGGACAAGGCGGCCGAAGCGGCGAAGGAGAAGTTCGGCCACGAGGACCGGATCGACAACGCCGTCGAGAAGGGCAAGGAGTTCCTCGGCGGCAACGACCAGGGCCCCGGCGGACAGCGCTAACGGAACATCGCCGCCCGACCGAAGCTGCAGAGTGGGAAGAGGTGAGGGCCATCCCGCTCGCAGTGGTCGGAGCGGATCATGGAGAGGCCGCCCAACGCACAGGGCGGCCTCTCTTCATGCCCAACCTCAGGAGATCGGCCCGGCCCCCGGGATTGCTCCCGGCCGGGGCCGCCATCACCTGGGAGAACGCCACTCGGCCCGGGCGTCCGCCGGCGCCGGGCGAACGGCCGAAATCGATCATCGGTTTCAATTGAAACCGTGGACCCCGGTTTCAATTGAAACTGGTGGGTTGTCCACACCTCTCGGTGTGTCGGGCCACGACGCGCCGGATGCTGTGGATGAGTTCCGCAATTTCAATGGAAATCAGAGCTCTGATTTCCATTGAAATTGCGGCCGCACGGCGCCGGGAGCGCGACGTCGGAGGGCCTTGCTTCGCGGCGTCACACCGGGATCTCTACCTCGGCGGCTGTCTCCGTGAGGGCCACGACTCGGCTGCCGCGCTCGCCGAGCTCTCGGAGGCGCTCCAGCGCCGTGTCGTTGAGTTGGACCGTTGCCGCGACTCGCTCGTTGATCGAGAGTTCGTCGAGCGTCCGGCGCGCATCGTAGCCAGCGTCCACTGTGGACTTCAGGCCTCCGGTGGAGGCGAGGGAGCCGCGGGCCGCTCCGAGCCTGCCGAGGGCGTCGTCCACGGCGTCGAGCAGTGCGATCCGGTTGCCTTCCGTCATCGCCCGCACCAGCTCCGGCTCGCTGCCCGCGACCCGGGTGCCGTCGCGGAACGAGCCGGCCGCAAGCGACAGCGCCAGCGGTCCGCCGTCGGCTCCGACAGCCGCGAGCACCGCCGCGAACACGTGCGGCAGGTGCGAGATGCGCGCGACCGCGAAGTCGTGCAAGGCCGCCGACGTCGGCACCACCTGCGCGCCGCAGTCGAGCGCGAGCCGGGCAGCCTCGCGCCACGCTTCGAGCGTGGTGTCTTCTTCGATGGTCACCGCCCAGGCAGCCCCGGTGAACAGCTCGCCGGAACCCGCCGACCAGCCGGAACTCGACACCCCGGCCATCGGGTGGCCGCCGGCGTAGCGACCGGCGGGCAGCAGGCTGCGGACCTCGGCGTCGACCGGCTCCTTGACGCTCACCACGTCGGTCAGCCAGGCTCCGGGAGCGTGCTCGGCGACCTGCCGCAGCACCGCGCGCACGGCGGTCAGCGGCGTCGCGACGACCACGAGCGCCTCCTCCTCGGCGGCGCGGCGCAGGGCCGGTTCGACGTCGAGGACCTCGAAGCCCTCGGCCCGGGCGCCGGCGGCGTCGGCTTCGGAGGTCGTGGTGCCCCAGGCGGGGCGTCCGGCGGTTGTGGCGGCTCGCAGCACCGAGCCGCCGATGAGTCCCAGTCCGATCACGCACACGGCACGCATCGGTCCATCCTGCCTGAACTCTCCGTTGGTCACGTACCCGGTTGAGCGTGAATCGGTGCCCGGAAGGTTACGAGCGCGCAATAGTGCTTTCGGGTGGCGTTAGTACGCTCTACGGTGTCCTCATGACGGTGCAGGAGCCGGTCGCTGGCTTCGCCGTCGCCGTGGTGCGGGAGGACGGGCGGTGGCGGTGCAGCACGATGGACCAAACGGTGCTGGCCGGCCTCGACGCCTCGATCACGGCGTTGCGCGAGCTGCGCTCCACCGGCGCGGTGTTCGGTATGTGCAATGTGGACGACGAGTTCTTCGTGCTGATCAGACCGGTCCCCGGCGGCGTTGATCTGCTGCTGTCGGACGCGGCCGCGGCGCTGGACTACGACATCGCGGCGGACGTCCTCGACCTGCTGCGCATCGATCCGCCCGATGAGGACGACGAAGAGGTCTGGCCGGAGGGCAACCTCGCGATCCTCTCCGATCTCGGGCTGCCCGAGGGCGAGTTGCTGGTGATCATCGAAGAGGTCGACCTCTACCCGGACGAGCAGCTGGAGATGATCGCCCAGCGCTGCGGCTTCGGGGACGACTTCGCGAAGGTGCTGGAGAAGCTGGAGCAGTGAGCACATCCGGTGTCCGCGCCGGCGACGCCGAGCTGGTGCGCGACGCGCTGCGGGTCGCCGCCGAAGCACCATCCACAGGGGACGTTCCGATCGGCGCGGTCGTGGTCGACCAGGCCGGTCGGGTCCTCGCGCGCGCGCACAACCAGCGCGAGGCGCTGCAGGACCCCACGGCGCACGCGGAGATCCTCGCGTTGCGCGCCGCTGCCGCCGTGCACGGCGATGGCTGGCGGCTGGAAGGCTGCACGCTGGCGGTCACCGTCGAGCCCTGCACGATGTGCGCGGGCGCATTGGTGCTGGCCAGGGTGGCCAGAGTGGTGTTCGGCGTGTGGGAACCGCGGACCGGCGCGGTGGGCTCGCTGTGGGACGTGGTGCGGGATCGCCGGCTCAACCACCGGCCAGAGGTCGTCGGCGGGGTGCTGGCCGACGAGTGCGCCGCGGTGCTGGAGGAGTTCTTCGCCGCGCATCGCGAGTAGCGGCCGAGCGTTACAGCTCTTGTCATATTCCACCGGTTCGGGTGGCCCTGTCTTCGCCGTGATCGTCAGCGCGGCCTGTGACGATTGGCTTCAACTAGGGCGGACTGATCGCGTTGCAGAGGGGTGACGTGGAGCCGAATGATGCAGTTCTGGCCACGCGCATCGCGAATGGGGACACCGGTGCCTTCGAGCTGGTCGTGCGCCGGTACTCCGACGGGATATTCGGGATGTCGCTGCGGATGCTCGGAGACCGGGCCGAGGCCGAGGACGTGGTGCAAGACGTGTTCATGACGGCGTGGCGGCGGGCCGGTGAGCTCCTGGAGCCCGCCGCGCTGCGGACCTGGCTGTTCCAGATCGCGCGCCGACATTGCTTGATCGTGTTGCGCCGCCGTCGGATACGCCGCACCGAGCCGGTCGATGCGTTACCAGAGCACCGAGCCGCCGTGGGAGCCGCCACGGTGATCGCCGACCCGCAGCGAGCCGCGGAAGCGGGCGCGGGCGTGCTGGCGCTGCGGCACGCGCTCGCGGGCCTGCCGACCAAGCAGCGCGATGTCTGGGTCCTCGCGGAGGTCGACGGCCTGTCCTACTGCGAGATCGGCCAGCGCGTCGGCGCTGGTGAGCAGGCCGTTCGCGGTCGGCTATCGCGGGCCCGGGCCAGCCTCGCCGACAGGATGCGCGCCTGGCGGTGACCCCCTGTGCCGGGCCGGATCGGGGAGCGGTAGCCTAGTCGGCGGTAGCGTGTCCGAGCGGCCGAAGGAGCACGCCTCGAAAGCGTGTGAGGTTAACAGCCTCCGTGGGTTCGAATCCCACCGCTACCGCTCGACGAAGGGCCGGTCCTGCGATCTGCGGGACCGGCCCTTCGCTTCGTTCGGGGGTGGCCGCCTACGGGCCCCGGGAGCGCCGTCGGCTCGACCCGCTCCGGCAGCACCTGCACGGCCGGTCAGGCTGGAGCAGGGCTTCCGGTCATCGACGTCACTTCTCTGCGTGGCAGGCCCTCGTCGACCTGGTCGCCCCTTCCCGCGCTGCGACGTCCGCCCGGTCGCGCGGGTTCCGCTCGGCATTCTTCACGTGATCGTGTGTCGCGCGTCGCCTCGGGCGGGTACCTTCTCGTCGATCATGTCGCTTGGCGAGGGGAAGCCGAAGTGCGCGTCACGTCACTGCTTGCCGCCACCGGGGTGCTGCTGTCCATCGCACCCGCGGCGACCGCGGTAGCGCAGCAGCAGGTCCGGATCCACGACATCCAAGGCACCACGCGGGTTTCGCCGCTGGTGGGCCGGCAGGTGGCCGGGGTGCCGGGCGTGGTCACCGGGGTGCGCGCCTTCGGCCAGGCCCGCGGTTTCTGGTTGCAGGACACCGGGCCCGACGCGGACCCGCGCACCAGCGAGGGGCTGTTCGTGTTCACCGGCGACCAGACGCCGCAGGTGGCGGTCGGCGACGCGGTCGCGGTCGACGGGCGGGTCGTGGAGTACTACCCGGTGGCCCCGGGCGAGACGCCGGAGACCACGCCGAACCAGTCGGTCACCGAGCTCACCGGCGCGACCTGGCAGGTCACCGGGAAGGGGGCTGTCCCGGCCGAGGCGGTCGGGCCGGAGACGGTCCCGGCGGAGTTCGCGCCGCAGGACGCCAACATCGACAAGCTCGACCTGGAGCCGCAGCGCTACGCGCTGGACTACTACGAGTCGCGCGAGGGCATGGTGCTGCGCGTGGACGACGCGCGCGTGGTCGGCCCGACCGACGCGTACCGAGCGCTGTGGATCACCAGCAAGCCCGAGCAGAACGCGAACGGCCGCGGCGGCACCACCTACACCGGCTACGACGACGCGAACGCGGGCCGGCTCAAGGTCGAATCCCTGGCGGACGCGCCGTTCCCCACCGCGAACGTCGGCGACCGGCTGCGCGGCGGCACCGAAGGACCGCTGGACTACAGCCGGTTCGGCGGATACGTGCTGGAGGCCTCGCGGCTCGGCGAGCACGCGCCGGGCGGCCTGCAGCCGGAGACGACGCGGCCGCAGGGCCGCGGCGAACTCGCGGTCGCCACGTACAACGTCGAGAACCTCGCCGCGGGCAGCGATCCGGCCAAGTTCGCCCGGCTCGCCGAAGGCGTCGTCGACCGGCTCGCGGCGCCGGACATCGTTGCGCTGGAAGAAGTTCAGGACAACACCGGGCCGACCGACGACGGCGTGGTGGCCGCGGAGGAGACGCTGCGGGAGTTCACCGACGCGATCGAGGCGGCGGGCGGACCGCGCTACCTGTGGCGGCAGATCGACCCGCAGAACAACGCCGACGGCGGCCAGCCCGGCGGCAACATCCGGGTCGCCTTCCTGTACAACCCGGCCCGGGTGTCCTTTGTGGATCGTCCGGGCGGCGATGCGACGACGCCGGTGCACCCCGTGGAGAACGGCTCGCGGCTCGCGCTGAGCGCCTCTCCCGGGCGCATCGCCCCGGCCGACGAGGCGTGGCGGGACAGCCGGAAGCCGCTGGTGGGCGAGTTCCTGTTCCGCGGCGAGCAGGTGTTCGTGGTGGCCGGCCACTTCGCCTCCAAGGGCGGCGACCAGCCGCTGCACGGCCGGTTCCAGCCACCGGCGCGGGTCTCGGAGGAGCAGCGGGCGAAGCAGGCGCAGGCGGTGCGCGGCTTCGTCGACGAGGTGCGGGCCATCGACGGCGAGGCCCGGATCGTGGTGCTCGGCGACCTCAACGACTACGGCTTCTCCCCGGCCCTGGCACCGCTGACCGGGGCGCTGGTGCCGCTGGCCGACTCGCTGCCGCCGGCCGAGCGCTACAGCTACGTCTACGAGGGCAACTCCCAGCAGCTGGACCACATCCTGGTGAGCCCGGCGATCACGGCGGAGTACGACGTGGTCCACATCAACGCCGAGTTCGCCGACCAGGCCAGCGACCACGATCCCCAGGTGGCCCGCCTGCGGTTCTGAGCCACGTTCCGGTCCCGTGAGTACTTTGTGTTGCTACAGCAGCACAAAGTACTCACGGGTCTTTCTTCGCATCACGGCCGGATGTTCTGGTTCAGGTGGAAGAGGTTGTCCGGGTCGTAGGCCTTCTTCACCTGGACCAGCCGGTCGTAGTTCCCCCGGTAGTTCGCCCTGATCCGGCCTTGGTCGTCGCCGGCCATGAAGTTGACGTACCCGCCCTCCTCGGAGTGCGGTGAAGTCGCGGCGTAGTAGTCGCGCACCCAGGCGATGTTGGCCGGGTTGTCGGCCGGATCGGGCCACATCCCGGCGATCACCGTCGCGAAGTTCGCGTCCCGGTAGGCGAATGCGGTGGCATCCGGCGCGACCCGGTGGCAGGCGCCGTTGATCGGGTAGATGTGCACGGTCGAGTTCACCACCGGCACCCGCGGGCCGTGCTCGACGTGCGCGGCGATCATCTCGTCGGTCAGCTCGACGACGAAGTTCGCCTTCCAGTAGTGCTGCAGCCCGGGCGGGACGAGCACGTCGAAAGCCCCGTTGAGCTGGGGATAGGGCATCGGCCCGAGGTGTTCGGCGACGATCGGTGCGATGTCGCGCAGCGGCCGGACGGTGGCAGGCCCGGCATCGACGTGCCCGGCCCAGCACGCGACGATCGCGATCAGCGTGTCGCCGTGCCGCTCCTCCGGGATGAAGGGCAGCGGCGGGGCGATCTGGAAGGCGGGGAACGCGCCGAGCTGCTCCGGAGCGTCGGCGATGATCTCGCGGTAGGCCCGCAGCACGTTCGGGATCTGGTCCAGCTCGAAGAAGATCAGGCCGCCGTAGATGTCGCGCACCGGGGCGAGCCGGAACTCGAACGACGTCACCACGCCGAAGTTGCCGCCCCCGCCGCGCAGCGCCCAGAACAGGTCGGCGTGCCGCTGCTCGTCGGCCACGACCAGCTCGCCGCCGGCGGTGACGACGTCGGCGGAGATCAGGTTGTCGCAGGTCAAACCCTGACCCCGGGCGAGGTGCCCGATGCCGCCGCCGAGCGTGAGCCCACCGATGCCGGTGCTGGAGATGATGCCGCCGGTGGTGGCGAGCCCGAACGCATGAGTGGCGGCATCGACGTCACCCCAGGTCGCGCCACCTTCGGCCCGCACGGTCCGCGCACCCGGAACGACGCGCACGCCCCGCATCGGCGCCAGATCGATCACGACCCCGTCGTCGCAGGTCCCGAACCCAGGCACGCTGTGCCCGCCACCGCGCACGGCGAGGTCGAGCCCGTTCTCCCGCGCGTAGTCGACGGCGGCGACGACGTCCCCGGCGTTGCGGCACCGCACAACGACCTGTGGGCGGCGGTCGATCATGGCGTTGTGCACGCGGCGCGCCTCGTCGAACCCGGGATCATCCCGGTCGATCACGGCCCCGCGAACCAGCTCCTGCAACTGCGCGACGGTCATCCCCACAACCGCAACGGTGCGGCGAATCCGTGAGAAGGGACAGGGACGTACGACCTGCGGAACGCGAAAGAGCCCTGGCCGCGAAATCCGCGGCCAGGGCTCTGACCAGCGGAGGATACGGGATTCGAACCCGTGAGGGCTATTAACCCAACACGATTTCCAATCGTGCGCCTTAGGCCGCTCGGCCAATCCTCCGTGCGGAAGCCTAGCAGGTGACCTCCTGAGCAGCGGATACGGGTCATGACCTGGGGCGACGGGTGCCCGTCGGGATCTTTGGCGGGCTCGGGGACAACACGATTCGAGGAGCGGTGACATAGGGCGCCGAACCCGACGGCCGCGTGGTTTTCAGCCGGTCTCATCGCGTGGCGGCACCGTGCGACGAAGTCAGACGACTGTTGCCCCGTCGCGGCGGAGGACTCGTTGCAGCACTTCCTGCACACCATCCTCGATCGCATCCAGGAGCTCGGTGCCGAACACGCAGAGGGAGCAAGGAAATGATCTTGATTCTCGTCGTGCTCGCGGTCGTCGTCGCCCTGGGTGTTCTCCTGGTGCGAGGACGTTCCTGACGCAGGCGGTGGTTCGCCGACGAGATCGGCCCCCGAACCTCGTTCGTTGCCGTGCTGCCTGGTCAGCGCTGCGAGAGGGGCGCCTCCGCGGGGGTTCGGGGCTTCGGGGTACACTATCCGTGGACCTCGTGCGGCGTCCATCCTGTGAACTCCCCCAGGGCCGGAAGGCAGCAAGGGTAAGCGGGCTCTGGCGGGTGCACGGGGTCCCCTTATTTTCCCCGGCGGGCCTCCGGATCAGGCCGCGTTCGGGTTGTCGGGCTCACCGCGTAGGGTTTTGTCCGTGGCGCTCGCCCTATACCGCAAGTACAGGCCGGCGACCTTCGCTGAGGTCGTCGGGCAGGACCACGTCACCGACCCGTTGCGGACCGCGCTGGCCGCCGGGCGGGTCAACCACGCTTATCTCTTCTCCGGGCCGCGCGGTTGCGGCAAGACCTCCAGCGCCCGCATTCTCGCCCGCTCGTTGAACTGCGCGCAGGGCCCGACCCCCGACCCGTGCGGGGAATGCGACTCGTGCGTCTCGCTCGCGCCCGAAGGCGGCGGCAGCGTCGACGTCGTCGAGCTCGACGCGGCCAGCCACGGTGGCGTCGACGACACCCGCGAACTGCGCGACCGCGCCTTCTTCGCGCCCGCCCAGTCGCGGTACCGGATCTTCATCATCGACGAGGCCCACATGGTCACCACGCAGGGCTTCAACGCCCTGCTGAAGATCGTCGAGGAACCGCCGGAACACCTGATCTTCGTCTTCGCCACCACCGAGCCGGACAAGGTGCTCACCACCATCCGGTCCCGGACCCACCACTACCCGTTCCGGCTGATGCCGCCGGGCGTGATGCGCGACCTGGTCGAGCGGATCTGCCGCGACGAGGGCGTGCAGGTCGAGCCCTCGGTGTTCCCGCTGGTGATCCGGGCCGGTGGCGGGTCCGCCCGCGACACGCTCAGCGTGCTCGACCAGCTGCTCGCCGGGGCGGGGCCCGAAGGCGTCACCTACGAGCGCGCGGTGGCGCTGCTCGGGGTCACCGACGTCGCGCTGATCGACGACATGGTCGACGCGCTCGCGGCGGGCGACGGCGCCGCCGTGTACGGCACGGTCGACCGGCTGGTCGAGGCCGGGCACGACCCGCGCCGGTTCGGATCCGACCTGCTCGACCGGCTGCGCGACCTGGTGCTGCTCAACTCGGTGCCGGACGCCGCGCAGCGCGGACTCGTGGACGCCGCGGGCGAAGAGCTCGCCCGGATGCAGACCCAGGCCGAACAGCTCGGCGCGGCAACGCTTTCCCGGTTCGCCGAGATCGTCCACACCGGACTGTCCGAGATGCGCGGAGCCACCGCACCCCGGCTGCTGCTGGAACTGCTCTGCGCGCGGATGCTGCTGCCGACCGCGTCGGACTCGGAAGTCGCGCTGCTGCAACGGCTTGAGCGCGTCGAGAGCCGCATGACCATCGCGCCGGGCGAGGGAGCCCCTGCCGCCCAAGCCGCTCCTGCCGCCGCTCCGTCCGCCGGCGCGCCGGCGGCGGACGGCGATGCGCGGCCGAAGCGCGTCTTCCAGCGGCCGCACGAGCGCGCAGCGCAGGAGGCAGCCGCAGCGCAGCAGCCGGAGGCGCCAGCGCGCCCGGCGCCCGCAGCGGCGGAGCCACCCGTGTCGGCGGAGCGTCCGGCGACACCGCCGAAGGCGGCTGCCCCCGCGCCTGCGACGCCGCCCCCGGCGGCCGAGCAGGCCCCGCCACCAGCGGCGGAGCCGCGTCCGGCTGCTGCGCCAGCGGCGGAGCCGCGTTCGGCTGTCGCGCCAGCGGCGGAGCCGCGTTCGGCCGCTGCGCCGACGGCGGAGGCCGCTGCGTCGGCGCAGGCCGGGTTCGACGCGGCGAAGGTGCGGCAGGTGTGGGCCAAGGTGCTGCAGGCGGTCGCGACGCGGAACCGCCCGACGCAGGCGCTGCTGCTCAACGCCATGGTTCAGGACCTCAGCGGCGGCAACACGCTGGTGCTGTCGATGCCGACTTCCGGGCTGGTCAAGCAGCTCGCCCAGCAGCGGCGGCTGGACTTCGTCCGGGACGCGCTGCGCGAGGTCGTCGGCGGTGAGTGGGAGATCCAGTGCGTCGAGGCCGGTGCCGCGCCGCCACCCGCGGCTCGTCCCGCCGCGCCCAAGCAACCGGTGCAGCGCCGGTCGACCCAGCAGAGCGAGTCCGCCCCGACGAACGGCCAGTCGGCGAATCCGCAGGCAGGCCAGGCGGCCAACGGCCGGAACCCCGCTCGCCCGCAGGCGGGTTCGCCCGCGCGCCAGGGCTCGGTGCCGCGCCCGCCGGAACCGGACGACATCCCGCCGCCGCCCGAGCCGCCGGACGACGAGCCCCCACCGCCGGACGACGTCCCGCCGCCTCCGGAGCCGCCCAGGCCACCGGAGCCGGTCTCCGACGACGAGGAAGACCCGGAGAAGATGCTCGCCGAGTCCTCCCCGATGGACGCCAACGCCCAGGTGGGTCCGGATCCGGAAACGGCGGCGGTCGAGCTCTTCGAACGGGAACTCGGCGCCCGCCGGATCGACGGCTGAACCACCCCGTCGAGCGGACCCCGGCTTTCGGGCCCCCGATTTTGCCTGAAATCAGGGGCCTTCCACCGGGCCGGAAGGGCTCCCAATCTCAGCTTGGTTTTTAACTTCTGGCGTGGGTAGCACGGACCCGGTTGATCATGAACGCAGCCCTTGGTTGATCATTCCTCTTGCCACAGAAAGAAGAT
>NZ_JBWKKH010000057.1:0-42154 GCF_056431645.1 Saccharopolyspora sp. NPDC045839 | reverse complement strand
CACCGCCAGCCCACGCAAAATCACCACGATCGTCCGCGCCGCACTCACCCTCACCCACCACGAACACACCAAAACCCACTGAGATCACCTCAATGGAAATTGCGGATCAATCTGGGGACGGCCATCAGCGCCGACGCCGCCGCGGTGGCGGTGGCCAGCACGAACGCGGACCGGGCGGAGGCGACGTCGAGCAGCGTCCCGGCCAGCGCCGAACCGATCGCGTTGCCGACCCCGAACGAGGTGATCATCCAGGCGTGCGCCTCGGTCAGCGTCCCGTCCGGCGCCATCCGGGCGATGAGCGCGAACGCCGACGCCAGCACGGCGGGCAGCGCGCATCCGCTGAGGAAGGCCAGCGGGAACATCAACGCGATGCCGGGCGTGAGCACCAGCGGCAGGTACCCAGCGGCGAGCAACGCCAGCAGCACGAGCAGCCGGCGGTCTTCGCGGTGCGCCGCGCGCACGGCGGTGTACCCGATCCCGCCCGCCAGCGCCCCAGCCGCGTTCAGCGCGATCAGCCAGCCCGCGTGGGCGGAACTTCCCTCCGCCTCGGCGTATCCGGTGATGCCGACGGTGAAAACTCCGATCGTGACCCCCACGCAGACCAGCACCGCGAAGAGCCGGAGCACTCCCGCACCGCGCAGCGGCCCGGCCCAGTGGCGTTCCACCCGCGTGCCGCGCCACGCCCGGGCCGGGCGGGCGGTCGCGAACCAGGCAGCACCGGAAAAGCCCAGCACCGCGGCGGAAACCAGACCTGCGGCGGGGCCCGCGACGGCGATCGCGCCGAGCACCACCAGCGGGCCGGTGACGAAGATGAGCTCCTGCGTCGCCGCGTCCAGGGAGAACGCGGCCCTGACGTTCCGCTCGCCGGCCACCACGTGCTCCCACAGCACCCGCAGGCACGGTTCGAGCTGCGGTGTGGCCGCGCCGGCGACGACGGCCGCGATCGCGCCGATCGCCGGGCTGCGCACCGGATCCGCGAAGGCCAGCACCAGGAGCGCGGCGGCCGACACCGAAGCGCTCACCAACAGCGCCGGGGCCTGGCGCGTCCGGTCGATCAGCCGGCCCATCACCGGCCCGCACACCGCGGCGCTCGCCGCGTAGAGCGCGATCAGGAAGCCCGCCAAGCGGTAGTCACCGCCGCCGCCGCGAACGGTGAGCAGGATCGCAAGCGGCGCCATGCCGGTCGGCAGCCGACCGATCAACGACGCCGACAGCAGGCGCGGAACATGACGAGAACGCAGCACCGCACCGACCGGAGTCCGCCCGCTGCTCAACGTCTGATCGGCGTTCACAGCGCACCACCGACCGGAAGCGCGGGCACGCCGCGCGACGAAGCCTCGACCGCCACGCCGCTGGAACCCGGCCCGCTGCTCGCCGGCAGAGGTGCTCGCTTCAGCGACACCCACCGACTGCATCGGGTTCCCTGCTCGCCCGCTGGACGAGCTGGTCCGGGTGAAGGAGGTGGAATGCGGTCACCGCGCTCGGTCAGGTAGCTCATTCGACCACGTCGTCCTGTTCTCCAGTCACGATCTTCTTGATGTTCTCGTAGCTCGTGGTGCCCGCGTCGAGATAGGCAGAGTGTCCATTGGCCGGCTGGTTCTTGCCTCGGGCGTCGGTGGACAGTTCCGTCGCGCCGTCGAGCTCCCCGGTGCGGAAGAGGCTGCCCATGGCTTCGACGATGTCGTTGTTGAAGTCGAACTTGCCGTGCAGGGAGACGGTCGCAGAGCGACTCCGGCATATTCGGCGAGTCGTGTCCGATCCAGGTCACGCCGGCCACCGACTTGCCTTCGTCGTGCAGCCGGGTCATCTCGCCCTGCTTGAGCTCCAGGGTGCCGCCGACCGTCGAGTTCATCAGGGGATCTGCACCGCGACGTGGTCGGCCGTGTCCACGTTTCCCGTGGCGACGGCGGCCTTCGGCCACTCCTCCGACATGTCCAGCAGCAGGAGCTGCCGGTCGCCCCGCGCGAGTTGCTTGTCGATCGCGTGGATCGCGGCCATCTTCTCTCCGCGTCGGTGAAGGCCCACGACGTGGAGAGCTCGTCGGTGAAGCAGCCGGTAGATCTGCTCTCCCGGGTCGCTGATGCCCAGGCCCTGCAGCATAAGAATCCCCAGCCGTCGCCCCGCCCCAGAACAAGATCGGGATCATACCGGCAGGCCCAAACCCCCTCGGGGACGCCGCCGTTCACCCGTTCGCATGTACTATGCCGCCTGTCATAAATTACCGAACGGAAGTTTCTCGGCCGGCTGCTCGGCATGCGGTTCGACGAGGTTGACCATTCCCCGGACGGAAGGTGAACTGTTCGTGCTCGATTTCGCCGTCCGCACAGGATGATCCTGACGTGCCGTCGCAACAGTCCGAAGAGGACTCCGCGAAATCCGCTGCCATCGCGGCGAGTGCCGTCCGCGCCTTGACCGCTCTTCCCGGTCACCGGTTCCCTGTGGGTATTTCTGCCTACACCGCACGGATTCCGGACGGCCGAAGGGCTCAGATCACCACCGCCGGTCGCGACCGAGCGCCGGAATCGTCGGCGGCAGGTGGTATATCTGAACCGCACGAGGCCGCCGGGGACGCGAAGCGGCCCAGCGCATCGGCTTTCCCTCCCGCCAACGGAGACTCGGCCGTGACCGGGGTGCCGCGCGCGCCCCGATCGCAACCTCCGGCACGGTCCCGCCGCCCACCGCGCGGCCCGAACCCGCGCCCCCACCAGCGGGCGCACCGCGAAAGGAAGTTCCGCCATGCCCACCACCGCACCCGAGCCCGGGAACCCGGCGGAGCAGGTACCCGCGCGCCCGTTCCAGGTGGACCTGCGCGGCGTGGTGGACCTGCTCAGCAGGCACATCTACTCCAGCCCGCAGGTGTTCCTGCGGGAGCTGCTGCAGAACGGGCGCGACGCGATCGAGGCCCGCCGGCGGCTGGACCCGGCGGCCCCCGAGGGGCGGATGCGGATCATGCCCGCCGCCGCGGGCCGGCCCGACTTCACCTTCACCGACAACGGGATCGGGCTGACCGCGGCCGAGGCCACCGATCTGCTCGCCACCGTGGGCCGCTCCTCGAAGCGCGACGAGGTGCTGAACCTGCGCCGGGAGGACTACCTGGGCCAGTTCGGCATCGGCCTGCTCTCCTGCTTCATGGTGTCCGACCACATCACCGTGCTCAGCCGGTCCGCGCGCGGCGGCCGCGCCATCGAGTGGGTCGGGCACGCGGAGGGCACCTTCCACATCCGCGAGCTGCCCGAGGACCAGACCGACGCGCTGCCGATCGGCACCACGGTGCGCCTGACCCCGCGCCCGGACGAGGCCGAGATGCTCTCCGCGGCCCGGGTTCGCGCCCTGGCCACCCGGTTCGGCCAGTACCTGCCGCACCCGGTGGAGGTCGCCGCGCCGGACGGCACCCGGGACACCACCACCCGCGCGCCGGTGTTCCTGAACCCGCACGCCCACCCCGAGCAGGTGCTGGAGCTCGGCATCGAGATCGTCGGCGCGAAACCGCTCGCCGCGTTCCCCGTCGAGGCGCCCGGCACGGGTACCCGGGGCGTGGCGTTCGTGCTGCCGTACGCGCCGCCGCCCGGCGGGAACCAGGCGAACCGCGTGTACCTGGGCCGGATGCTGCTGAGCGAGCGGGTGGACGACCTGCTGCCCGACTGGGGTTTCTTCGTGCGGTGCGTGCTGGACACGACCGACCTGAAGCCGACGGCGTCCCGGGAATCGTTCGTGGGCGGCGACGACCTGGAGCACACCCGCACGGAGCTGGGCGCCCAGCTGCGCCGCTGGCTGCTCGGCACCGCCCGCACCGACCCGCACCTGTTCGGCCAGGTGATGGGCGTGCACCAGCAGGGCATGAAGGCGCTGGCCGTGCACGACGCCGACCTGGCCCGGATCCTGTTCTCCTGGCTCACGGTCGAGACCAGCGCGGGCACCATGAAGGTCACCGACTACGCCGCCCTCACGCCCCGGGTGCGCTACACCGAGACCGTCGACGAGTTCCGCCAGATCGCGGCCGTGATCCCGGCGGACGCGCCCATCGTGAACGCCGGGTACGCCTTCGACGCCGACCTGCTGCGGCAGCTGGTGGAGCTCACCCCGGGCCTGGCGCTGGAGCGGGTCAGCGTCACCGCCGAGCTGGACAATCTCAACCCGCCGCCGCTGGCGGACCGGGAATTCGTCGTCGCGCTGGAGGATCGCGCCACCGCGGTGCTCGCGGACTCCGGGGCGGAGGCGGCGGTGCGCATGTTCGCGCCGGTGGACCTGCCCGCGCTGTACGTGGCGGATCCGGAGGTGCTGCGGCACATCGAGCGCTCCAAGGCCACCGACGTCGCCCCCACCCTGTGGGCCGGCCTGGTCTCCGACGCGGACGCGTTCATGGCCAGGCACGCGGCCGTGCGCGGCGCGGACGCGACGGCCCGGCTGTGCCTGAACTGGTCCAACCCGCTGGTGCGGCAGCTCGCGGACGTCCGCGACGAGGCGGTGTTCTCCCGCTCGGTGCAACTGGTCTACCTGCAGGCGATGCTCGCCGGCCACCGCCCGCTGTCCGCCCGCGATCGCCGTCTGCTCACGACGACGATGACCGATCTCGTCCACCTGTCCATCGGATTCGAAAGCGACCTGGCATGAGCGACGCCGCCAAGACCATCACCGGCCTGCTCGAAGAGGCCGACCAGACGCCGTACGGCGCGCCGGAGCGCGCGCTGCTCGACCAGGCCATCGCGCTGTCCGAGGAGGCCGGGCACGAGGAACTCGCCTACGCGGCGCGGATGCGCCTGGTGACCTCGGCGAAGATGACCGGCGACACCGACGGCATGCTCGCCGCCTTCGCCTGGTGTCTGGGCAAGTTCGACTCGGACCCGGTCCGGTTCCCCTCGGAGCTCACCGGCGCCGCCGATTCCTGGGACCTGCTCTGGTACTTCAAGTGGATGGCCTCCACGGTGACCGGCAGCCTGCAGTTCTCCTCGGCGCAGCTGGAGGCCGTGCTCGCCGACATGGACCGCCGCTACACCGAGGCCGGCGCCGGCCGCTCCGGCGTGGTGCAGTCGCTGTTCTCCTCGTCCGTGGAGACGGGTCGGCTGGCGGACGCCGAGCGGTTCCGCCTGGAGCTGGAAGCCCTGCCCAGGGACGAATACTCGCACTGCGAGGCCTGCGCGCGCAGCGAGTTCGCGGACTACCAGCAGACCATCGGCGACGACGCGGCCGCCGTGGCGCTGTTCGACGAGATCCAGGAGCAGCAGCTCGGCTGCGGCGAGGAACCGGAGGGCAACGAGGCCGATTCGCTGCTGCCGCTGCTGAGGCTGGGACGTGGCGAGGACGCCGCCGCCGCGCACATGCGCGGCTACCGGGCCGCGCGCGGCAACCCGGACAACATCGCGATGATCGCCCGGCACTGGGTCTTCTGCGCGATCACGGGCAACGAGGCACGCGGATTGGCCTTGCTGGAGCGGCACATCCGCGACCTGATGGTGGACCCGATGAACGACCGGCAGAAGTTCGCCGGGTCGTGCGCCGCGGCCGTGCTGCTCGACGCGATCACCCGGGCCGGTCAGGGTTCGACGCCGGTGCGGCACTCCGACGACCCGGTGCTGGCGCCGCTGCTGGGCGACCACGCCGGCCCCTGGACGGCGTCGGAGCTGGGCGCCACGTTCTGGGCGACGGCCGACCGGCTGGCGGCGGCGTTCGATGCCCGCAACGGCAACGACTTCCACACCCGGCAGGTGGCCCGGTCCCGGGCGCTCGCCGACGAGCGCTACGACCTGCCGCTGGAGTCGAGCACCTACACGCCGGTCGTGGCAGCCGAGGTCACCACGACCGAACCGACCACGGCCGAGGACTGGCTGCGGCGGGCCGGTGAGCGCGCCGCGACCGGAGATCACGACGGGGTCATGGACGCCGTCGAGCGCGCTCTCGCCGCAGGTGGGCGGGAAGTCGCCGCGGACGCCTACCGCGTCGCGGTGCAAGCCCTGGTCGCGAGGGATCAGCACGAGCAGGCCGCAAACGCGCTCGCCGACCGCGGGAAGGCGCTGCGCGAGCTCGGCCGGGATGACTACGCCGACGTCGAGGACCAGGTCAGTCTCGCCCTGTACGGCACCGCGACCGCGGCCGACCTGCCCGCGTTCGACGCCGCGATCGAGGACGCCCGCGCCCGCGCCGGCCGGGACGTCCTGGCCGATCTGCTCGCGACCCGGGCGGACGTGCTCGGCACCGAGGAGCGCGTCGACGAAGCACTGCGCGACGCGCAGGAAGCGGCGGCCCTGCTCGTGCCGGTGGCGGAGCCGACCATCGCCGAGCGGCAGCTGCGCAACCACGCCGTGCTGCACCGCACGTTCCTGCTGCTGATGGCGCAGCGGTTCGGGGAGGCCACAGGTTCCATCGACGACCTGCTCCGGGACGCCGGGATCGGCAGGCAGACGCGCCAGGCCGGGCTGCGGATGAAGGCGCAGGCGCTGGCCACCCAGGGCCGGCTCGACGAGGCCCTGCAGGCGGCCGAGGAGGCGCTGTCCCTGCAGGTGGCCATCGGCGGTGCCCGGCTGGTGCTCAACGCCGCCGGCCTGAGCGCACAACTGCTTTCGGACCTGGGCCGCGACGCCGAGGCCGCGGCCCGCATGCGGTTCGCGCTGCGGCAGGCCGAGTCCGCCGGGATCACCGGCGCCTTCGCCGAGAAGTTCCGGCTCGGGCAGTACCTGACCTGGTCGGACCAGGCCGACGAGGCGATCGAGGTGATCGACGAGGTCTACCGCGGTGAGTCCGAGTCCGGGGCGCCGCCGGTCGCGCTCGGCGAGACCATGCTGGGCCTGGGCGTCGCGGCCCTGCGCGGCAACCAGCCGGGCGTCGCCTACGGCGCGTTCCAGCGGGGGCTCGGGCACGCCGTCGAGGCCGAGCACCTGCCGCTGCAGGTGGGCCTGGCGACGCAGCTGGCGCGGATGCTGGTGCAGTTCCGCGACGACGAGGCCATCGAGGTGATCGACGCCGTGCTGGAACGGGCGCGCGCCGCCGGGGACGGCCAGTCGGCGCTGCGGATGCTCAACGAGCGCGGGCTGGCCAAGGCGAACCTGGACGACGAGTCGGCCATCGCGGACTTCGAGGCGGTGATCGCCGAGGCGAACGCCGCGGGCGAGGCCTGGCTCGCGGCCGACGCCACCGACTCCAAGGCGCGCGAGCTCGCCGGTGCGGAACGCCACGACGAGGCGGTCCAGTGTGCCTTGGCGGCAGCGGACGGGTACGCCGCGAGCGGCGACGCGAACGCGGGCGCGAACAGCGAGTTCCTGGCCGCTCAGATCCTGCGCGGCCAGGGTCGCGCGGACGAGGCGCTCGCCTGCTACACCTCGGCCATCGAGCGGGCCGAGGCGCCCGCCCTGGTCGAGCGCCTGACCGAACAGCGGGCTGAATACCTCGCGGAACTGGGCCGCAGAGAGTGATCCACCGATGCTCTGTCCACAGTAAACGGTCGCGGGCCGGAACCGGCCTGCGCCGAGAGGATGGGGTCATGAGGATCAGCGCGTCGATGATGCTGTTGCCCGGCGTCGTGCTGACAGTGCTCTACATCAAGGCAGGCTCGACCGCGACGGCCGCCGACGATGACGTGGTGTTCGCCTGGCTGGGCTGATCGACGAGATCGACCTGCACATCGCGCCGGTCCTGCTCGGCGACGGCGTCCGGCTGCACGACAACCCGGGCGGCGCGCCGATCCGGCTCCACCGGGTCGGCGCGAGCGACCCGGCATCGGCCATCGACGTGCGGTACCACCCCACCGCAGCGGCGGAGCAAGGCACCGCTCTCGGTCCACTGTGTACGGTTCTGCTCCGGTCAGGATCAGCTCGGCGACGGGCATGGCGATCTGCGCGAAGAACGCCCGCACCTGCGGGCAGGTGCGGGCGTGCTCGGGCCTGTCAGAGGTTCTTCTGGATCAGCTCGACGTACCGGTCGATCATGTGGTCGCGGATCCCGTCGGCAGCGGGCGCGAACGCGTCGCCGGTGAACCCCTTGACCTTGTCGGTCAACCCGGCGGTGAAGGTGATCTTCTCGTGCAGCTTCCCGCGGCTGTCGAAGTACCGGACGTCCTCGACGTGGTGGAACACGGGCTCCGGCGGGAGCTGCGGGACGACGTCGTTGTTGTTGACGAACCGGAACACCCGCTCGGCGAGCGCCTGGTTGTACGGAGTGGCCAGCAGGCGGTCGCAGGTGCGCGGCTGCCCGAAGGTGTAAACGCCGTCCGGGAGCAGCTGCGGGTCTTCGAAGAAGATCCGGGCGGAGGCGAGCATGGCCAGCGCTCCACCCAGGCTGTGCCCGGTGAACCACAGGCTCTGGTCGTTGTCCCGGAGCCGCTGCACCGCCTCCCGCACCTGCGGGTAGATCGAGTCCAGCGCGCGGCTGAAGCCCAGGTGCACGAGCCCCTTGCCGGCGGGGCCGGGAGCGGCCAGGGTGTTGGTGTCGGACAGCCAGTCCTTGATCTTCTTGGGCTCGGTGCCCCGGAAGGCGACGACGACCATCTTGTCGCTGCCCGCCGCGAAGGCCTGCGTGTCCTCGATGGGGAACGACTCGTCGAGCTCGGCGTGGAAGTACTCGCACCGGTCGAAGCCCCACTCCCGCGTGGTCTCCCGGATCGTCGCCTCGTTGTCGTAGGCGAGCTTCGCCGCCTTGGCCAGCCAGTACGCGTGCTGCAGCCGGTAGCCGGTCACCGCGTGGTCGAATTCGAGCACCGTCATCGTTGGCCTCCATGAGAAGTCGCAGTTCTCGCCGGGTCGGCGCCGGGGCGCCAAGCGCGACTATGGCAAGGGATGGCGGCGCTCATGTGCCTGGTCACTGGAAGGGATGGCCCCTGTGGCCCGGTTCAGCGACACGTCCGGAAAAGCCCGAAAGTACGACGCATTCGCGGGCCCGGGCTTGCACTCAACCCGGGTTGAGCCAGCATGCTGCCCTCCGCCGCCCCACCCGGCCCGAAGGTGTGCCGGCGGCATCGGTTCTTCCAGCAGGAGAAGGGAAAACATGCACGCGCAGTCCTCGCCGCCGAAGGTCGCCGCGCCCGCTGTGGTGCTCGCGCTGGCCTGCGCCGGCTCGTTCGTGGTCGTCCTCGACGCCACGATCGTGTCCGTCGCGCTGCCCGCCATTCGCGCGGAACTGGCGTTCGGTCCGGCCGCGCTGTCCTGGGTGGTCAACGCCTACACGCTGGTCTTCGCCGGATTCCTGCTGCTCGGTGGGCGGTTGGCGGATCTCTTCGGGCAGCGCGCGATGTTCGTGCTGGGAGTGGGCCTGTTCACGGCCGCCCGGCTGGCCGGCGGGCTGGCCGGGTCGGCCGAGCAGCTGCTCGTCGCGCGGGCGGCGCAGGGCCTCGGCGGGGCGCTGCTGATGCCGGTGACGCTGTCCCTGCTGACCACGACCTTCACCGAGCCCGGCAGGCGGGCCCGCGCACTGGGCACCTGGAGCGCCGTGGGCGCGGTCGGGGCCGCGTCCGGCCCGGTCATCGGCGGCGTGCTGACGCAGTGGGCCGGGTGGCGCTGGGTGTTCTTCGTCAGCGTCCCGGTCGGCGTGCTGGCCGTCGCGGCCGCCGTCGCGGTGCTGCCGGGCCGGGCGGCCGCCGGAGCCCGGGCACGGCTCGACGTGATCGGCGCGGTTCTGGCGACGGCGGGCTTGGGCGCGCTGGTGTACGCGGTGATGCAGCCCTCCGTCCAGGATGCCCTGCCGCCGTTGTTCGGCGGCCTCGCACTGCTCGGGATTTTCCTGCTGCACCAGGCGAAGTGGGCGGCAGACCCACTGCTGCCGCTGGAGGTGTTCCGGCTGCGTTCGGTCAGCAGCGGGAACCTGGTGATGTTCTTGCTGGGCCTGGGTTTCTTCGCCAGTCCCGTGCTGCTGTCGCTGTACTTGCAGGACGTGCAAGGCTATTCGCCGCTGCGAGCAGGCCTCGCCTACCTGCCGATCGGATTCGCGATGTTCTGCGGCGCGCAGACCGCCGGAGCACTGTCGATGCAGCTGGGCGCCCGCCGCGCGGCCGTGCTGTGCTGCCTGCTCGGCGGCGCCGGTTTCGCCGGGGTGGCGGCGCTGATCGGCGTGCACGCCTCGTACCTCTCGTCGGTGCTGCTGCCGGGGATCCTGCTGGGATTCGGGACCGCCGCCGCGTTCACCCCGATCACCATCTCCGCCACCGGCGGCGTGCCGCCCCGCCACAACGGCCTAGCGGCCGGGCTCCTCAACACCGTCCGGCAGACCAGCGGCGCGATCGGGCTGTCGGCGCTGACCGCGCTGACGGCCGCCATCGCGTGGGAACCGGGTGCGGAAGCGCTCGCGCACGGCTACGCGGTCGCGTTCACCGCCTCCGCCGCCTGCCTGGCGGCCGCCGCGGGCGTCGCGGCGCTGGCCATGCCGCGCCGCTGATCACGGCAGGTCGACGGCGGCGCGGAAGCGCGGGCACCGGTCGGGGCCGGACTCGTGCCGGCAGCCGAGCAGGTGGTTCAGGTACGCCCGCGCCGCGTCCAGCGCCGCCTGCTGCCGCTCGATCTCCGCGATCCGGGCGGGAACGGTGTCCTGCCAACCGGATTCCGCGTCGAGCATGGCCGCGATCTCGTCGATGCTCATCAGCCCGGTCGTGCGCCACAGCTTGATCAGCGCGATCCGGTAGAGCTGATCGGCGTCGTAGCAACGCTGCCCGCCCCGCCGCTGCGGGCTGATCAGGCCGCGCCGTTCCCAGTAGTGCAACGTCGAGATCGCCAGGTCGAAGTGGTCGGCGACCACGCGGATCGGGGTCAGGGCGCTCACTGCGCTGATTCTATCCGGCACCGAACGGCACCCACCTCTGGTCTGTTCGCAGTTTCAATCGAAACCACGAACCGCGACTATCCACTTCGGACGGTGACTAGAACGGGGCTTCCCGGCCGAGCAGCTCCTTGAGCGCGTCGTCGATGAACGCGGTGTCCACCGGGTTGAGGCCGCCGCCGGCGAAGTGCCCCCAGGCACCGGGGATGACCCGCAGCTCCGCCCCGGGGATGCGGGCCTGCTCCCATTCGTTGTCCTCCGGCGGGAAGTACAGGTCCTGCTCGCCGGGCATGATGATCGTCGTCGCCCGGATGCCCGCGAGCGCGTCCTCGACACCGGCGTACCCGGGGGTGCCGCCGAGGTCCGCGTGCTGCCAGGTCCACAACATGGTCAGCAGGTTGTTCGCGTCCCGCTTGAGGAACAGGCCTTCCCAGAACCCGACCAGGAAGTCCTCCAGCGAGCCGTAGCCGAGCGGCTCCCGCGAGTAGATCCGCTCGCGGTAGAACTGCTGGCAGAAACCCCATCCCGCGTAGACCCGGGCCATCGCCCGCAGCCCGGTCACCGGCTGCTCCCGGTACCAGCCGTGGTGCCACTGCGCGTCCGCGGTGAGCGCGGCCTTGACGCCTTCGAGGAAGACGAAGTTGTGCGGGCTGGTCTTCGCCGAGCCGCAGAACGGCAGGATGCGCCGCACCATCTCCGGGTAGCTCAGCGCCCACTGGTAGGTCTGGCCGGCGCCCATGGACCACCCGGTGACCAGCTCCAGCCGTTCGATGCCGAACCGCTCGGTCACCAGGCGGTGCTGGAGGCGGACGTTGTCGTGCATCGTCACGTCCGGGAACCGCGCCCGGTCGTGCGGTTCCGGGGTGTTGCTGGGCGACGACGACAGGCCGTTGCCCAGCATGTTCGGGATGATCACGAAGTACCGCGACGGGTCGAGGGCCATGCCTTCGCCGATGAGCCATTCGTTGTTGTAGTGCTGCCCCGAGTACCAGGTCGGGTAGACGATCGCGTTGTCCTTGGCGGCGTTGAGCTCGCCGTAGGTCTTGTACGCCAGCTTCGCGTCGCGCAGCGTGGCACCGCGCTGCAGCCGGACGTCGCCGAGGTCGAACACTTCGTAGTCCATCGCGGCCTCCTCGTCACCCAGGGTGGTCCCGCCGGGCGGTTCGAGCGGGCACGGAGGTCGTCCGGCGGGCTGCCCACCAATGTAGGTCCGCTCGCCGGAGGCGCCCGGCCGCGCACGATCGGCGACCTCCGCACGTCCCCCAGAAGGGCGGCAGCGGCCGACGCGCCATCCGGCCTGCCACGCCGCCGAGCGAACTTCGCGAAGGATGCCGGTTCGTGACCGGAATCGACGAAGCCCTGCAGCTCTACCCGGAGCTGGCGGTCCTGCTCGGGCTGTCCCTGTGGACCTTCTGGAGCCTGACCGGCGCGGCCGGGCGCCGGGAGTGGCTGTTCGGGGTGCTGAACTGGCCGGAGCACAGCGACGCGTTGTGGATCGCCGATCGCCACGAGGCCCTCGCGGTCCGGCTGCTCGTCGACTCGCCGGACCGGCGCGGTGGGGTCGTCTGGCGGCATTCGGGCACGTTGGCCGCCGCCGTCGAGGCCCTGCGCAGCCTCCCCGCACCCGGCGAACCCGGCGCCCCGCACCGGGTCATCCAGTCCGGGCCGTTCTGGCCGTCGCTCGACCTCCGCTGACCCCGCGCCGCGGTCATCGCGCCCGCGGCCGCGCGGAGTCGAACGCCTGCCTGGCCCGGTCGCGGCGTTCCAGGTCGGCGAAGAACCGGACCATGCCGGCCTGCCCGCGCAGGCTGGCGGCCAGCTCGCGCCGGTCGCACTCCTCGGCCGGCCGGCCCGCGAGGACGTCCCGGGTGGCCCGGTCCAGCTCGTCCGCCAGCCGCTCCAGCAGGGCGGCCCGTTCGGCGTGGTCGTGGGTGATAGCGCAGCGCCGCAGCAGATCCCGCATGGGCACTGCGGTGGTCCGCGGATACATCGAGAAGGGCACGTCCGCAGCTGTCATGCGCTCTCTCCCTGATGTTCGGTGTCAGGCCGAGTACTACCGCATTCGCCAAACCCGGGCAGCGCGCCCGCAGTCCGCCACCGGTGCTCCCGAGGCACCCGCAGAACGCATTCCCCCAGCGTGCCAAGGTCCAGCCACCCGACCGAGCGGACTTTGCCCAACGGCGCACGACGAACTCGGATCCCGGTCGGGACCTCTCCCGGGGCCGCCGTGCAAGGGTTGCGCAGATCCAGCCGCGAGTGCCGGCGGAATCCGGGGAGTGGGCATGTCCCGAATCACCGAGCGTTTTTCATCCTGGTCGGCCCGCGCCCTCGACCGGCAGTGCCGACCCCGGCCGATCGCGCGCCCTGGGGGTGCGTGCGACCGGGGGTCGGCCACGATGCGGAACGATCGGTGAATTGCGGGGAAATTGGCCGGTAAGTGAGGCCGGCCGCCGCCGCGGGCTCACTACGTTGACGATCTCGGTTCGTTGCCTGTGCCTGCGGAGGCGGTCGTGGACGGATTTCCCTGGGAACTGGCGCTCGCCATGGTCGGTGCGCTGGTCCCCATCATCGCCTTCCTGTGGGAATTCGCGTTCGTCGGCCGCAAGCGGCTCGGCTACCGGGTGCAGATGGACACCACGCCCACCGATGTCAGCGCCCTCTACGCGGGCGCGTGGCGGCGGCTGGAGCGGGCCGACGGCGGGCGGTTGGTCGACCCGTCGTTCGTCCTGCTGCGCATCGAGAACACCGGCACCACCAACATCGCCGAGGGCGACTACGGCTTCCCCGAGGACACCTCCGTGGGCATCCGCGTCAGGTTCCCCGGCCGCCGGGTCGCCGGCGTCGTCGTCACCGAGCTCAGCGACCCGTCGCTGGCGACGTACTTCGACGCCAAGGCGCCAGGGCTGGGCATGTCGGACGTCGAGGAGGCCGACCGGACGGTCGGGCTCGTCGAGCTGCCCAAGGTCAAGCTGAACAGCTCCGCGCACTACAAGGTCCTGGTCGTCCTGGAACGCGCGGGGGACGACGGCGGCGGGATCCCGGATCCCGAGGTCGTCGGCACCATCAGCGGCGGCGTGGGCAGCGGGAAGGTGCACGAGACCAAGAGCCAGACCGGAACGCCCCGGTGGGTGGTGGCGCTGGTGTGCTTCCTGCTGATGGTCAGCCTCGTCGAGCCGTTCATCATCGACCTCACCAAGAACGAGGCCCGGCTGGACTGCGCCGCCGGGGACCTCACCATCACTGGCTCGACGGCCTTCGAACCCGTGCTCCGGGAGGCCGCCGCCGAGTACGCGAAGTCCTGCCCGGGGGCCAACTTCAAGTGGGAGATGCGCAGCAGCGCCCAGGGCCTCGAGCTGCTCAACAGCACGCGATCGCCCGAGGTGCTGGCGTTCTCCGACGGCCCCAAGGGCGACCGGCTGCCGGAGCTGCTGCCGCAGCCCGTGGCGTTCCTGCTGTTCACGATCGTCATCAACCCGGATGCCGGCGTCCAGGACCTCAAGCCGGCGCAGATCCGGGACGTCTTCAGCGGCCGGGTCGCCAACTGGCGGGCCGTGGGCGGCAACGACGTGCCGGTGCGCGTCGTCGACCGGGAAGCCCTGTCGGGCACCCGCGCCACCCTGGAGGAGCGGCTCCTCGGCGGGGACGTGGAGCCCGGCGAGAACTCCGACGACTGCGTGGAGCCCAGGAACGAGAGCCTGCGCGGCAGCGTCCTCCGCTGCCGACGCACCGAGACCCGCAGCCTGCTGGACACCGTGGCCAACACCCCCGGAGCCATCGGCTACAGCGAGCTCCGGGCCGCCGAGAACCGCCGAGCGGAGCTGCGCGAGGTCCGCATCGACGGCCACGAAGCCGGCCTGGAAGCGGCCGATCACGGCGCCTATCCGTTCTGGCAGACGGAGTACGCCTACACCTTCGGCGAACCCGCGCCGACCTCCCTGGCCGCCAGCTTCCGGCGCTACCTGACGAACCAGGTGGGCAGCGACATCATCCGCGCCTACGGCAACCGCCCGTGCGTGGAACTGGCGAACCCGGTGCTGTGCCGCCCCGAGTGACCGCCCGTCGACCCGCGGCGGCGTGATTCGTCCAGTGGCACGTGCACGTCCAAGTCTCGCGGCTCGGCCCCCAGGGCAGATTCAGCCCGCGCACCAGGAGGATTCCCGTCGCCGACGCCCCGGCCGGAGCGTCGCGCGATGCGGCGAGCCCTCGCCGCCTTGGTACACCGATGCCGCCGATCGGGCGTTTTTCGCGCGGATTCGCAACCATCCGGCGACGCGGAAACGAAGTGTGAAATGCGTTAAGAATTAATGAAACCGCTTCGCGGAAGCGTGCCCTGGGGGCAGCCTATCGCGGAATTCCGCCCTGAGACCGGGCGCATCCACGATTTCCACAGACGGCGAAATGCGCACTTCATCATTGCGAATTTGCTCATCTGAGCGAGTGCGGCGGACGGAGGACGATCTCCTGCGCCGTTCGCTTTTAGTCCACTGTGGACTGCCGGGTGAAACATCACACCGATGCCGCATTGCGTTCGCGCTTCCGGGATTGTCCAGGACTAAACCGAACCGCCCTGCCCGGATCCGACCTGGGAATACCGGGCAGGCGATCCGCACGACCCGGACTCGGAACATGCCTCCCGGCCGCCACTGAACAGCCCACCCCACCACCCCCGGATGGCGGATCTGTCGCCCCCGGAAATCACTCCACCCGCCGAAACCGGGAAGGTTGCGATGTTTTCCCGCATATCGATCTTCGTGGTTTTCCGCACAGTTTCGTGGTTTCCTGGCGGAACGGCGCTATGAGTTGATGGGCGAAACGGGCATGCTAGGGGAGCAGATGCCGAATAGCGATTACTGGGGCGGATCATCGAGGCGCGTCGCGGAGCACACCGCTGACGTTGAGCAGTTCCACGCACCGCCCTGCCTGCTGACCGGACGGCGGCGTGCCGGGCCTGGCGCAGCGCACGGTCGCGGTGACGTCCTCGCCGGCCGGGATCTCGATCGGCGTCACCCAGTGGTAGTCCTGGTTCCGGAAGGTCTCCAGCGCGATCGTGGTGATCGTCCGGTCGCCGAAGCGGATGGTGAGCAGGCCCTCGTCGCCCTGGTAGTTGGCCAGCACGAGGTCGGTCACGAAGAAGACCTTGCCCTCCGGGACCTGCGCGGAACGCGAGAGGTTGGCGCCGGGGTCGGTGCCCACCTCGATGGTCATCGAATGCTGCCCGCCGTTGCCCGGCGGAACTCCCGGAACGTCCGGTGGCGGCGGCGGGGGCGGCGGGGGCGGCGGTTGTTGCCCGGCGTCCGGGGGTTTGGGCGGTTCGGCGGGTGGCGGCGGCACGAGTTCGCCGTTCTGCGCCATCTGCTTCGCCTCCTCCCTGGCTGCCTCCCGCGCCGCGCTCCGCAGCGCCGGGCCCACCATGAAGAGCCAGGCCAGCAGCAGGGCCAGCAGCAACGCCAGCAGGGTGAGCAGCCACCGCGGCAGCAGCGGGAGCTGGACCAGCTCGCCGTCCAGCTCCTCCGGCTGCGGCGGCTCCCCCTCCAGCACCGCCGCCTCGGTCGCGGCCGTGATCAGGAACCGGTGGCCGGCCGGCTTGCCGAACCAGATGAGTCTCCTCGACCGCGCGCGCAGCCGGACCTCGGCCCGCTCACCGGGTTCGAGCGCGGGGCGATCCGACTCGAACCGGAAGTTCAGCTGCTCGGCCGGATCGGTCGCCGACAGCGGTATCGCCGCGGCCGTGTTGCCCCGGTTGTGCAGTTCCACCTCGTACCGGCCGGTCCGCCAGGCGCGGCGCCGCTGCGGGACGAGCGCGGCCTTGAGCCGGTGGAACGGGGTGATGATCACCGTCGTCTCGGGCACGGTCACCAGGTCGGGCCGCTCCACGGGCACGACCCGCACGGCCAGCGGCACCTCGCCGGCCCGCACCTCCGGCGACCGGGGTGGGCGCAGGTGCAGGGTCACCACGTCCTGGGTTCCCGGGTAGAGCGACAGCCGCGTCGGTTCCACCGTCGTCCAGGCCGCGCATTCGCCGACCACCTCGAACTCGTACGCCTCGACGATCTCGGTGTCGTTGCGCACGGTGAGGGTCGTGGTCGCCTCCCCGCCCGGATTCACCACCACCGTGGCGCTTTCGAGTTCGGCAAAAGGGCTCACCTCAGAAAAGCTAGGCGGCCCGTGCGGTTTCGAGCAGGGCGGTGAGGGCAGTGCGGGGGCAAGGCGGCTGCCCGCGGCAACGGCGCCGCGCTGCCCTCACGAGCGGCGGTCCCGCGCCGCAGGCCTGATCCGGCACCATCCGAAGTCCGCCCGGCGGCGGTGCCGTGGGCGCATCGAGCAGGACTCACCGAGAACACGCAGCGACAGGACCCGGTTCTAGGGAGAGGACACGATGACGAGAGTCCCGGTGGCGGTCTACGCAGGGGATCCCATTCTGGAGTTCGGCGTCACCCAGCAGTTGCGCCCGCGCCCCGAGGTGGAAGTGCTGAGACCGAGCGAAGAAGCCCGGGCCGAGGTGTCGCTGGTCGTGATCGACCGGCTGGACGACGCGGCCGGGCAGCTGCTCCGCCGGCTGCAGCGGACGTCGTCGGTGCGCACCGGCCTCATCGTCAGCGAGTTCGAGCAGGACGCGCTGCAAACCACCATCGAATGCGGGGTGGCGGCCGTCCTGCGGCGCCGCGAAGCGGACCAGGACCGCATGGTCGGGCTGATCACGGCGCTGGTCCGCGGCGAGGGCATGCTGCCCGGCGACATGCTCGGCCGGCTGCTCGACCACGTCGGGCAGCTCCAGCGCAGCGCCGCCGCCGCGGTCCGGCCGATCCTGTCGACGCTGAACACGCGCGAGGTGGAGGTTCTCCGCCTGATCGCCGACGGCTTCGACACCAGGGAGATCGCCGTCAAGATGTCCTACTCCGAGCGCACCGTGAAGAACATCCTCCAGGAGGTCACCACGCGCCTGCAGCTGCGCAACCGGGCGCACGCCGTCGGCTACGTCATGCGGCACGGCCTGATCTGACCCGCCGCCCGCCGGGCGTTGCCCGAAAGTGCCGGAGCCCTGCCCGCTCGCCTGCCTGTCGGGATCTGGGAGCCGGGCCGGGTGCCGGGACAGGATGCCGGGGTACCGGTCGCCTGTGGTGGAGGTCAACCGTGATCGCCAGCGTGCCAGGATTCCGGCGCGGCTCAACGCGTTTCGGGATCGCCCTGGTCGGCGTCGTGCTGTTGCTGGACGGGCTGATCAGCGTTCCGACCACCGCGGCGCAGGCGCCGCCCCGGCCGGCCGCCGAGCAGCCGCCGGCCCGCATCGCCTACTCGGGCACCGAGCACCGCAGCCTGGGCGTCACCACCACCGGGCTGCCCGGGCAGACGTCGACGCAGCCGCTGCTGGCCGAATCCCCGCAGCACTTCGACCGGGACGTGTCCTCGCGCGGCGGGCTGCTGGTGTTCACCAGCCTGCGCGACGAGTCCAAGCCGCAGGTGTACCTGCGGGGCGCCGATGGCGAGGTGCGGCGGCTCACCCGGGGCCGCGACGCCGCGAATCCGCGGCTCTCGCCGGATCTGCAGTGGGTGGCGTTCGACTCGGCCGAGACGTCGGGGCAGCAGACGCAGCGCGACATCTGGCTGGTGCGCGTCGACGGCACCGATGCCCACCGGCTCGCCGAGACCGCCGACAACGACACGCATCCCACCTTCTCGCCGGACGGTTCCCGCATCGCCTACGCCTGCGATGCCGGCGGCCGGTGGCAGATCTACGACCAGGCCTCCGGCGGGGGTTCCCTGCGGCGGCTGACCGACGAGCCGTCCGGCAGCGCGTTCCAGCCCTCGTGGAACCCGGTCGACGACGCCGGGCACCGGGACCGGATCGGCTACACCTTCGACCGGGACGGCAACATCGGCGACGCCTCCGATCAGAGCGTGCGCGTGCTCCGGGGCACCGGTACCGGCACGCCGCTGCTCCAAGACGGCTGGCAGAGCCGGGAGCCCAGCTGGCTGCCGAACGGCGACGGGTTGCTGTTCGTCAGCCCCAACCCGCAGCAGGTCGGGGGCGGCTACGCCACCGCGGCCGACGGCATCGACCGGGTCTACCGGGCCGACACCGCGACGCTGCCCGCGCCCGCGCCCCGGCAGATGCTGGAGGAGGACCGGCTGGTCGACTCCCCCACCTGGCTCTCCGACGGGGTCACCGGGCGCCTCGTGGTGGCCCGCACGACCGCGGAGCTCCGGAACACCGCGATGCTGCAGGACATCCGGCAGGACGGGTCGGATCCGCGAAGCCTGGGGGTCGACGTGCTCACCGAGGACCCCCAGGCGCTCGTCGACTCCCGGAAGCTCTTCGAACCGGACCCGGGCTTCGACCCGTGGACGCAGCGGCAGAGCTATTCCCCGGACGGCAGCAAGATCGCGGTCAGCCGGTTCGAGACCGTCGGCGGGCAGCGCGTCCAGCGGATCTGGATCGTCGGCGCCGACGGTTCCGATCCGCGGCTGCTGCCCATCGCCGACCGCAAGTCCGGCGACTGGGAGACCGACGCCGCGTGGTCGCCGGACGGCACGAAGATCGCCGTGGCCCGCAGGTCGCCCGGGGCGATGGAGGAAGGCCGCGGCCGGAGCCGGATCGTCGTCGTGAACGTCGCCACCGGCGAGGTCACCGGGCGCCTGCAGGGCGCGAACGCGGAGGAGGACGACACCCAGCCCGCGTTCTCGCCGGACGGCAAGCAGTTCGCGTTCAGCCGGGGCAGGGTCGCCGACACGGACAAGCGGAAGAACCACATCTGGATCGCCCGCGCCGAAGGCCTCGACCGGCAACGCGACCTGAGCGAGCTCGTCTGCCTGTGCGACGTGGTCGACGACAGCCCGGCGTTCGCACCGGACGGGCGCAGCATCGTGTTCAACCGCGAGCCCGACGGGTTGTACCGGATATACCTGGCCGACGACCGCTGCGAGGTGCTGCTGCCGAAGGGGCTGCCGAGCTGCGCGGACCGGCCCGACGGCGGGGACACCGGTCCGTTCCAGCCCCGGGACGCCAGCCTGGCGCCCGACGGCGAGCAGATCGTGGTGTCCGAGCGCCCGGTCAAGGACTTCAACCCGCCGGAACACCTGGCGGTCCTGGACGCGACGAAGGGCCGGCTGACCCCGATCACCGGCCGCCTCCCCGGGCGGCAGAAGGAACCGACCTGGCAGGCGACCATCGACCTGGCGCTGACCGCTCCCCCGTCGTCGGCGACCGTCGAGGCCGGGTCGTCGGTGCCGGTCACGGCCACCGTGCGCAACAACGGCCCGGCCTCCTCACCGGGCACGACGGTGACCCTCGACGTGCCGGACGGGCTGCGGCTGCAACGGCTCCGGGCGCAAGCGGGCAGCTGCGACGCCGAGCAGGCGCGATGCGATCTCGACGTGGTGCAGCCGGGGACGTCCATCCAGGTCACCGCGGAACTCGTCGGCGTGACCGCCGGGAACCACCGGCTCCGCTGGACGGCGGGCAGCTCGATGCAGGACTCCCGGCCCGACGACAACACCGCGACGACGGTCGTGCCGGTGGTACCGGTGCTGCCGGATCCCCCGCCACCGCCGGACGCCAATCCCGCCGTGGCGGTGGAAGCCCGGCCGAATCCGTCCTATGTGGGCGGTCGGACCGAGGTGACCTACACCGCGCGCAACACCGCTGCCGGCACGGCGACGGGCCTGGCCCTGGACATCGCGTTGCCGCCCGGTGTCCCGGTGATCAGCCTGCCGCCGGATTGCTCGGCCGTGCGGTGCGCCCTGCCGGATCTGCCTCCCGGGGGAGTCGTCACCAAGCAGGTGGTGCTGGCGCCGAACGCGGCGCTGGAGGCGGTGATCGGCGCAACGCTGCGGACCACCGGGACGGACGCCAACCCGGCCGACAACGCCGCGACCACCCCGTACCGCGTGCTGCAGCCCCGGATCGTGGCGGTGCCGAACATCGGCGAACCCGGCTTCGTGACCTCCGTCCGGGGCATCGACTTCCCGCCGGGAGCCCCGGTGCGGCTGCTGTGGACGCCCGGCATCACCGCCGCCGCGGCACCGACGCTGCCCGGCCCGGACGGCAGGTTCGCCGCGCAGCTGCTGATCCTGCCCAAGGACCGGACCGGGCCGCGCACCATCACCGCGTCGGGCCCGGGATTCGGCCCCGTCACGACGCGGTTCCTGGTGGTGGATCCCACGATCGCGCCGCCGGACATGGTCGGGCGGAGGTGATCGGGTGATCCACGAGGTGGACGAGGGCCTGCGCCTGCTGCTGGCCGATGGGGGCGTGCCGGGCTCGGGCGTGGAGCTCGCCTTCGAGCCGCCCACGACGGACTGGGCGGCGAAGCGCAACTCGCCCACGGTCAGCGTCTTCCTCTACGACATCAGGGAGGAACCGGACCTCCGGCGCGCGGGCGCGTTCGAGCAGTACGACGACGACGGGAAGACGATCGGCTGGCAGAGCCCGCCGCACTGGTTCCAGCTCTCCTACCTGGTGACGGCGTGGACGAACCGCCCGCAGGACGAGCACCGGCTGCTCTCCGACGTGCTGCGCTGCCTGGTGCGCCACGACGCGCTGGCGCCGCAGTGGCTGACCGGGACGCTGGCCGAGCTCGGGCTGACCGTGCCGTTCGAGGCCGGCGGGACGATGGCGGAGGGCCGGTCGGCCTCCGACGTGTGGTCGGCGCTCGGCGGGCAGCTCAAGCCGTCGATCAACCTGCGGGTGACGGCGCCGCTGGCCGGCGAGCGGATCCCGGCCGGGCCGCCGGTCACCGAAGGCGTTGTCCTGCACGCGGAACGCTCGGGTGATCCGGTGAACGAGTCCGCCCGGCGGTTGCGCTACGACGGGCCGACCACGGCGGAAGGCGCCGGCTTCGCCCCGACCCGGCCGCGCCCGGAGCCGAAGCGGCGGCGGCGGGGCATGATCTCGTGACCGGGCCGGACCTGAACTACCTCTGGGCCCGCCTCGGGCTGATCGAGCGGCGCGTCCGCGAGGTCGTGGCGGCGCGGCGGGCCGCCGACCCGCAACCGGACGATCCCTACCGCGGGCTCTACGTCACCCCGGACGACGTCGATCGCATCCTCGCCTCTCCGGCGAAGTCCTGGGCCGCGACCCGCGACGACGATCCCGCGGCCGCCGAGCTCGACTCGCTCGCGGCGGCCGTGCCCGACCCCGGGCCGAGGTTGCTGCGCCTCGCCGCGGATTTCGGCCTCGCGCCACTGGATCTGGAGCTGCTGCTGGTGGCGATCGCGCCCGATGTCGACGTCCGCTTCGAACCGCTCTACGGCTACCTCAACGACGACGTGACCCGGCGGCGGCCGACGACCGGGCTGGCGCTGGAACTGTGCGGGGTGCCCGCGGCGGGCGACGGGCGGTTCCGGTTCGCCCTGGGCGCGCCGCTGGTCGCCGGCGGCCTGCTGGAGGTGCAGGAGCCGGAGCGTCCGGCGCTGTCGCGGACGCTCCGGGTTCCCGACCGGGTCGTGGCGCACCTGCTCGGCAACGACGACATCGACCCCCACGTCGCGCGCCTTGCCCACTTCGCCCATGCCGGTCCGCGCTCGCCCGACGTGCTGGCCAAGCGGATCGGCGCAGCGCTGGACAGCGGGATCCGGCTCGTCCACCTCACCGGGGCGGAGGGCGCGCTGCAGGTCGCGACGGACGCCCTGGCCGTCAGCGGTCGTCGCGCGCTCGTCCTGGACGCCGGGGAGCTGGCCGGTGAACCGGAGCCCGTCCTGCCCGCGCTGGTGCGGGAAGCGCGGCTGCACCGCGCCGGGATCGTGTTCGGGCCGCTGGAAGCGTTGGAACGCGAGCAGGTCCGATTGCTGCGGGCGATCGTCGCGTCGGCGGCGGGAGTTCCGCTGTTCCTGCACGGTTCCCGCAACTGGGACCCGGCCTGGTCGCGGCAGGCTCCGGTGTCGATCCACGTTGCGGCACCGAAACCGGAGCAACGGGCGCGGACCTGGCGGCAGGCCCTCGCGGCGGCCGGTGACGCCGCAGCGGTGCCCGAAAGCGCGCTGGTCGATGCCCTCGCCGGCTACCGGTTGGACGCCGACCAGGTCGGCCGGGCGGCATCGGTGGCGACCCAGCTCGCCGCGCTCGACGCCCGCCCGGTGGGTCTTGAGGATCTGCGGGCGGGCGTGCGCGCCCAGAACGGCGCGGGCCTGGAACGCCTCGCCCGGCGCATCACGCCGGCGGTCGACTGGGACGACCTGGTGCTGCCCGAGCCGACCCACCGCCACCTGGCCGAGCTGTCGATGCGCGCCCGGCACCGGGACCTCGTCCTCGGCGACTGGCGGATGCGACCCGGTGGCGGCCGCGGGCGCGGCGTGATCGCGTTGTTCGCGGGCGAATCCGGCACCGGCAAGACGATGTCGGCGGAAGTGGTCGCGGCCGGCCTCGGGATGGACCTCTACGTGGTGGATCTGTCCACAGTGGTCGACAAGTACGTCGGCGAGACGGAGAAGAACCTGGAGCGGATCTTCGCCGAGGCGGTCGGCGTGAACGGGGTGCTGCTGTTCGACGAGGCGGACGCCATCTTCGGCAAGCGCTCCCAGGTCAAGGACGCCCACGACCGCTACGCCAACGTCGAGTCGGCATTCCTGTTGCAGCGCATGGAAACCTTCGACGGCATCGCGATCCTCACGACGAATCTCCGGGCGAACCTGGACGAAGCGTTCACCCGGCGCCTGGACGTGATCGCCGACTTCCCCATGCCGGGCCCGGACGAGCGCCAAGCCCTCTGGGACCGCTGCCTCGGAGCCGCGATCCCCCGAGCCGAAGACCTGGACCTGGCCTTCTGCGCGGAGCGCTTCGAGCTCACGGGGGGCTCGATCCGCTCCTGCGCCATCACGGCGGCCTACCTGGCGGCGGAAGCCGACCGGCCGGTGGGCATGGCGGAGCTGATCACGGCGGTGCGCCAGGAGTACGGCAAGCTGGGAAGGCTGGTGCTGGAATCGGAATTCGGAAACTAGGCGACGGGAAGCCAATCCCCAAAGACCACCCATCGTCAAGATTCCGCCGGCCCAGAAAGGTCCACCTCCCACCTTTCGTCGTGCGGGCCGCTGTGCAGAACAGTGACGTCCTTGCCCTCGTCGTACGGCGCTTCCAAAGAGTGCTCGACCTCGGGGCTGATCCATTCGCTACCGGTATCCTTGCGCTTGACGCTCCAACGAAAGAACACCCGATACGAGCTCAACCAAGAACCGCCGTCGATCTTCCGATCCCCGGAAAAGCCGGGCTCGTCGCGAAAGGTGATCCCATCAGGGTTGTTATCGATCATCGGATTTTTACCCTTGCCGTAGTTCGGCCGGTAAGGACCATCCTGCACGAAGGAAGCGTCCAGCTTCTTCGCCCCCGAGGCTTCCTCACATACTCGTCCCGCACCTGCTGCCGGAAGTCGTAATAATGATCGGCCGACCGCGGCGCACCAGCCGGCTTGCGCAGTTTGGCCACCTGATAAAAGCTGAAACCCTGCTTCTCTTCAAGCCTTTGCTCCCGCGGACCATTGTAGAAAGAGGTAAATTCCAGGATTGGCTTGTTGATGTCGTAGTCCTGCTCGACCTTCAGCCGACTCGAACGCCTGGCCGGTTCCGTCGGCTCCGCACGTTTGCGCTTACCCACCGAACTTTCCAACGCACGGGCAGGGGGAAGTACCTGGGTTGCCCCGAAGCCCCCGTCTGACCTCTGCGCCTCCTCCGACGCACCACGTGCATGCCGAGCGTCGGCGATCATCCGTCCAACTGCGGCATTTCCCACGGTTCGTTGCAGATGCAGGATGTCCGCAGCGGGCTGTGGAACAACGCTCGCCTGCAGTGCGGGGACGTCAGAACCTGCCGACCGAGTCTGCGATGTCCGCACCCGCGATTCCGTCTCATCGTCGCCGTGTCGCTTGCGCATGAGACCTCCTCACGACGTACCTGATCAGCACTGGTACCGCGACCAGCGCTGTCGGGAAATGTCCAGAAGGGCACACCTTGGGGCAGAAACCCGGTTTCCCGGCCGACGAGACCGGGAAGGCAGGGCCTGGTTGCCCGGGAAGGCAGTCGTGTTGCCCTCGGTGGGGGTCGGGCGGACCTGTTCGCTCGCGCCGCCGGGCGCGAGGCTCTGGGCACGCCACACCTCAGACGAAGGAGCGCACATGCCGTCGTACCTGTCCCCTGGCGTGTACGTCGAGGAGGTCCAGAACGGGGCCAGACCGATCGAAGGGGTCGGGACGGCCGTCGCCGCTTTCGTAGGCTTCGCACCTCAGGGGCCGTTCCACCAGCCGACGCTGGTGACGAACTGGAGCCAGTACGTGCAGACCTTCGGCGGCTTCGACGACGGCTACCTCGCACACGCCGTCTACGGCTACTTCGCCAACGGCGGCGGCACCGCCTACGTCGTCCGCATCGGCGGGCCCGCTGCGGCGCCCGACGCAACCCCGGCGACGCCCGTGGAACTCGGCGGCCTGCGGATCTCGGCGCTGCCCGGCGCCGGCGCCGACATCACCGTCGAGGTCGCCGACGCCGAGGGCGAGAACCCGCCGGAGGACCGGTTCCGGCTGCTGGTCGGCCAGGGCGGCAAGGTCGCGGAGACCTATGACGTCTCGACCAAGAAGAACGTCAAGAGCTACGTGGTCACCCAGGTCCGCGAGCGGTCCAAGCTCATCGAGGTCACCGAGCGGTCCAGCGCGGCCCTGACCAGGCCGGAGAACCAGTCGGTCACGATCGCCGCGACGCCGCCGCGCGAATCCAAACCGGCCACTGTGGACGCCCAGGAGTACGTCGGGGACCTCGCCGCCCGCACCGGCTTCGGCGGCCTGGAGACCATCGACGAGATCACCATGGTCGCCGTCCCCGACCTGATGAGCGCCCACCAGCGCGGCCTCATCGACGCCGAAGGCGTGAAGACCGTGCAGCTCGCGGCGATCTCGCACTGCGAGCAGATGGGCGACCGCGTCGCGGTGCTCGACGCTCCCCCGGGCCTCAACGCCCAGCAGGTGCGGAACTGGCGGATGGACCAGGCGGGCTACGACTCGCGGTACGCGACGCTGTACTACCCGTGGATCAAGGTCTTCGACCCCGCCAGCGGGCGCAACACACTGGTCCCGCCGAGCGGCCACATCGCCGGCGTGTGGGCGCGCAGCGACGCCGAGCGCGGCGTGCACAAGGCCCCGGCGAACGAGGTCATCCGCGGCGCGGTGGACCTGGAGATCAACCTGAGCAAGGGCGAGCAGGACCTGCTCAACCCGATCGGCGTGAACTGCGTCCGCGCGTTCGCCGGGCGCGGCATCCGGATCTGGGGCGCCCGGACGCTGTCCTCGGATCCCGCCTGGCGCTACCTCAACGTCCGCCGGCTGTTCAACTACCTGGAGGAGTCGATCCTGATCGGCACCCAGTGGGTGGTCTTCGAGCCGAACGACGACCGGCTGTGGTCGAGCATCCGGCGCAACATCTCCGCGTTCCTGCACGAGGCCTGGCGCGACGGCGCGCTGTTCGGCCGCACCGCCGAGGAGGCGTTCTTCGTCAAGTGCGACCGGGAGAACAACCCGCAGGAGTCGATCGACCTGGGGCAGGTCGTGTGCGACATCGGCGTCGCCCCGGTCAAGCCCGCCGAGTTCGTGATCTTCCGGCTCTCCCAGTTCTCGGACAGCACCAGCCTGCTCAGCGAATAGCCCCAACAGCACGGAAGGCGGCGGATAAGCCATGGCACAGGGCGACAGTCTCGCCACGCACCGGTTCGGTGTGCAGCTCGGTGGCATCACGGTGGAATCGGTCAAGGAGATCAGCGGCCTGACCGTCGAGCAGGACGTCATCGAGACCCAGCAGGTCACGCCGACCGGCGAGCGGATCAACAAGAAGCAGCCCGGTGGTCAGAAGGGCGGCGAGGTGACGATCACCCGCGGCATGGACCAGAGCGCCGAGTTCACCGACTGGATCAAGAAGACGCTGCTGGACGGCAACGTCGAGGTCGCGCGGGAGAACCTGACGATCGAGATCCAGGACTCCAAGGGCGACACGGTGCGGCGGATGCAGCTCTTCGACGCCTGGGTCAGCAAGTGGGAGGGCCCGTCGCTCACCGCGGGCGAATCCCAGGCGGCGACGGAGAAGGCCACCATCACGTTCGAGCGGATCGAGGTCGAATGAGGCGACGCATCGCGTCGCTCGGCGAGCTCGACGAGGTCGCGGGCAAGGGCCAGGCGGCGGGCACCCGCCCGGCCCCGGCCGAGCAGGCGACGCAGCACGACGAGTTCGAGTTCGAACTCCCCCGCGGCTACGTGCACTCCGACGGCACCGTGCACAAGCACGGCCGGATGCGGCTGGCCACCGCGAAGGACGAGCTCCGGCCGCTGATCGACGTGCGGGTCAAGGAGAACCCGGCCTACCTCAGCGTGGTGCTGCTCAGCCAGGTGATCACCCGGCTCGGCGGCCTCACCGAGGTGCACACGGGCCTGGTGGAGAACATGTACGCCACCGACATCGCGTTCCTGCAGGACTTCTACCGGCGGATCAACAGCGAGGGGCACACCAGGGCGGGGGTCACCTGCCCGTCCTGCGGCACGGCGTTCGAGGTCGACCTCGCCGGTGGGCGCCTGGGGGAATCGTGACGTACGCGGTCGACCGGCTGCACGAGGAGGTCGCGTACGTCGCCTACCACTTCCACTGGCCGCGCCAGGAGATCCTCGAACTCGACCACCACGAACGACGGCGTTGGGTCCGCGAGATCGCGCGCATCAACACCAGGATGAACGAAGGCGGGTGACCGGGTGAGCCTGTGGGACCTCTTCCGCCGTCGCCGCGGCGGCGCGCGGCGCGAGGACGGCTCGGCGCGACCTGCCACCGCAACGCCCGGCTGGGACGGCGGGTGGCGGCGGACCGCCGCCGATCCCGGCGTGATCCAGCGCGCCGGGATCGGCGTGACCGCGGCCATGCGGTTCCGGGACTCCGTGACCTCGTTCCAGGACCACGGCGTCATGACCGAGCTGGGGCACGGCCTCGATGCCGGCGCGCCGTCCGGACTCGTGCACGGACTGCTCCGCCCGGCAATCGGCGTTCCCGTGCAGCGCTCGGCAGCCGAGGCGCTGCCCGTGGTCGTCCCCGCATACGACGGCGATCCGGTGCCGCTGGACCGCTCCCCGGCACCCGTTGCCCCGGCGGAATCCCCTGTCGCCGAAGGGACTGCTGCTCCGGTGCGGCCACGGCGGCTCTCTCCGCCGCTGACCGCGGCCCGGCCGGCGACGCCGCTCGCGCCACGGCCCTTGCGCGCGGTGACGACGCTCGCGCCCGGATCATCATCCATAGTAGACGATCTAATTCCGGATGACGGGAGGGCTGATGCGCCGGAGCCGGTCGTGCAGCGCCAGGTTTCCCGCCCGGCCAAGGCCGACGCCGCCGTGCGGTCAGGCCCCGGCGACCCGTTGCGCACCCTTCCGCCCAGTGCCGTGGTCTTCCCCGACGCAGGCCGCTCGGCCGATCAAGTTCCGGAGGCCGGGTCGGCGTTGCCGCCGGCGAGCACCGATCCGGCGCCGTCCGGCACCGGCGAGCACCGCGCGGTCCAGCGGGTCACGAAGACCTCCGCGCGTGCCGCTCCGAGAAGCCAGGACTCGCCCCGGGTTCGCCCCCGGTTGGGCATCGGAGCGCCGATCGCCCAGATCCCGCCGTCCGCGACACCTGCCGGATCGGCGGGCGCCGAAGACCGTCCGACGCCCGCCGAGTCGGCCCCACCGTCCGTTGACTCTCCCGTTGTGCAGCGGAAACCGGCCGCCGGAGCAACCGGCGTGGAGGCTCTCGCAAGCCCGGAGAGCGGTTCTCCCGCGACCGTTCGCCCTGACTCCGCAGACCTGGTCGAGCCGCAACGAATCTCGCCTGCATCGCAGCCGCGCAATGCGTCAGGGGAAGCGGATCCCTTGGTTCAGCGGCTCGCCGCGACGCCGGAGCTCGAAGCCCGCGACGCGCACTCGCCGGCGAGCGGTGCCGAAGCCCTGCCACCGCCCGGCCTTGCCGAGCCAGATAACCCAGGCGAGACCTCGCACGGACCAGCCGGTGCCCCACCGCGAAGTGCGTCGGCAGACGCCCCGGTTGCGCCGCTGATCCACGATTCCGCGGAACCCATGGTGGTGCAGCGACTTGCGCACGACGATTCCCCTGGCGAAGCGCCAGAAGGGCCCGAACCCGTCGGCGCGCACTCGGCGCCGACCGACCCCATCGTCCCGCGCTCGATCCGGGACGCGATCCCGGCCAACCCCGAACGAGGACACGACGAGGCCCCTCCCGTAGCACCCCTGATCCATGACGCTGCTGCCGTGCAACGGATCGAGAACCCGCTGAGCGCGCCGCCCGGCCATCCTCTTCCGGCGGCCCATGGCGTATCGACATCCGACCAGGACGTCACCAACGCGGCCCCGCACGAGGAGGCTCCCAATTTTAGGCAAAATCGGGAATCCCCCGATTCCGGGCGGGATCTGGAGGTTTCCAATTTTAGGCAAAATTGGACGGCTCCGAACCCGGGCCTTCCGGTCGGGGTTGGCGAGGCAGAACCCGGGCCTGGCCTGGTGCCGGTGGTCCGGCGCTCGCCCCTGAGCCAGCGCCGGGGGGCTTCCACGGCCACGCCCGAGGATCTGACGGCGCGTCTTCACTCACCGGAAAGCGATGCGCCGACCACACTCCCGTTGACCGGGGCTTCCCCCGCTCGAGGCCCCGATGCGGCCGCTGTCGTCCAACGCCGGGTTCGGACAACCGAACCCTCGACCCCGAGTCGCGCGACGACGCAGACCAGGGCTCGCCCGAGCACCCACGAACCCGTCCAGCGCATCCTGCCGCTTTTGTCGGCGCGGCCGCCGACCGCACGAATCGGGCAGGACCCGGGCGTCGGCGCGGCGCGCAGCCCTCAGCAACCCGCACGACCGGTGGCACCGGTGGGCTGGAGCCACGCCGACCCGGCACCGCCGTCCGGGATCACGCCGCCGAATCCCGCGCCGAGCACGCCAGTGCAGCGGGCCCGGATCTCGGCTGCTCCCCCGGCATCCGGCACTCCGGTGCAGCTCACCCCGCTCCCGACGCCACCGCACCGCCCCGGTGGTGAAGCCTTGCCGAGTGCTGCGGTGAGACACCGAGCAGCTGAAACTCCGCACGACATCGGCCCGGGCGCACACGAAGTACTCCCGGTGTCCCGTTCGGCGGCTCCGACCGTGCAGCGTTCGAGCACAGCCCCGGTAGAGCACCGGCAGCAGGCCGCTGCCCCGAAACCGGTCGCCGCGTCGAGCCCGATTCCCGGTGTCCCGGCGGGAGTTCCGGTCACGGTGGTCCAGCGCAAGCCCGAGCAGGACGCCGCCCCGGCCGGGGCGGGCGGCGGCGGGCAGGACATCGACGAGCTCGCTCGTCGCCTGATCGAGCCGGTGGGGCGGCTGCTGCGCGCCGAGTTCCGCCACGGCAGGGAACGAATCGGGCGGCTGCACGACCGCCGCCGCTAGCACGTTCGGAAGGAGTGTTGCCGGTGCCTCAGGAGATCTTCGCGTCCAGCGTGTTCTTCCGGCTGGTCATCGGGGGCAACGACCTGGGCAGGTTCAACACCTGCTCCGGGCTCGGCGCCCAGGTCGAGGTGGAGCAGTTCGCCGAGGGCGGCAACAACGGCTTCACCTGGCAGCTGCCCACCCGGATCACCTGGACCAACATCACGCTGACCCGGCCGGTCACCAGCGACACCGCCAAGATCTCGCGGTGGCTCGCGCAGATCATCCGGCGCGCCGAGCGCAAGAACGGCGAGATCGTCGCGCTGAAGCCGGATCTCACGCCCATCGCCCGGTGGCAGGTGCTCGGCATCATCCCGGTCAGCTGGCAGGGCCCGTCCTTCGACCCGTCCACCGCGCAGGCCGCGGTGGAGACGCTGGAAATCGCCCACCTGGGCCTGCAACCGTCGTGAGAGGAGGGGCCGGATGGCCGCCGCACCGGGCAACAACCTCGCCCGCGCCCAGCTGCTGATCATGGAGCCGCCCGCGAAGGTCGGCGCGAAACCGGGCGCGACGATCAAGCGGGTCCGGTTCCAGTTCAACCCGAACAAGCTCGCGCTGACCAAGAGCACCGAGTGGCGGCGCAAGCCGTCCCGGATGGCGCCCGACGCGGCGTTGCCCGAATTCGTCGGCAGCGGCCCGCGTTCCCTCTCCCTCGAAGTGTTCCTGGATGCCACCGACAAGCACGACGGCTCGGTGGAGAAGAAGATCGAGGACCTGATGGTGGCCTGCGTGCCGACCCCGAAGAGCCTGGCCGGGAAGAAGCCCGCCAGCCCGTGGGTCCGGTTCGAGTGGGGCACCGCCAGGACGACCTCGTTCAACGGCGTGCTGTCGAACTTCTCGGTCGACTACTCGCTGTTCGACGTCGACGGGAAGCCGCTGCGGGCGACCTGTTCGCTGGGCATCGAAGAGGCCAGCGTCGACACCCCGGGCCAGAACCCGACCTCGGGCTCCGAGAACACCCGCCGCACGCACCGGGTCGTCGCCGGCGACAGCCTGCCGCAGCTCGCCTGGCACGAGTACGGCGACGCGACGGCGTGGCGGATCATCGCCGAGGCCAACGAGATCGACGACCCCATGATCCTGGTGCCCGGCACCGAACTGCTGGTACCCGCCTTCGACGACGGACAGGACGGTGCGTGATGGGCGCGCAAGAGGGCGGGCGCTCCGTCGCCGCCGATCCGATCGTGGCCACGCCCGGCCCACTGCCCGCGGCCTGGCAGGAACAGCTCACCAGCTGCGTGGTCGACGAGAACGTCGGCCTGCCCGACGCGGCCCTGCTGACCTTCCGGGATCCCGACCACGAGCTGCTGACCGCGACCGGCATCACCATCGGCTCGCCGCTGACGGTGTCCGTCGCCACCACCTCCAGCCAGGCGCCGAAGCGCCTGTTCACCGGCGAGGTCACCGGCCTGGAGCTGGACACCGACGGCACCGGCTCGTTCACCGTGGTGCGGGCGATGAGCAAGGCGCACCGGCTGATGCGCGGCCGGAAGGTCACGGCGTTCCGCAACATGACCGCCGCCGCGATCGTGCGGAAGGTCGCGACGGGCGCGGGCCTGCGGGCCGGCCGCATCGACGCCAAGCCGATCACCTACACCCAGCTCTCCCAGGCGAACGTGTCGGACTGGGAGTTCCTCCAGTACCTGGCGCAGGAACACGGCGTCACCGTGCGGGTCGACGAGCGGGGGCGGCTGGACTTCGCCGCGCTCAAACCCGCCGCGAGCGCTCCCTCGCCCGACACCCCGGCGACCAAGAGCCCGTTCGTCCTGGAGTACGGCCGGAACCTGATGGCGCTGCGCGCGGTGCTCACGGCCGTGGACCAGGTCGACAAGGTCGAGGTGCGCGGCTGGAACGTGGCCACCAAACGTCCCTTGATAGCCGAGGAGAACGCGACCAGGAGCAAGACCGTGCGGCCGGGGCTCACCGCGGCGGAGGCGACCGGCAAGTTCGGCAAGGGTGCCCGGCTGCGCGTCGCCGACACGCCCTACGGCACGCAGGCCGAGGCCACGGCGGCGGCACGCGCGCTGGCGGCGTCGATGAGCGCGGGGCTCGGCGAGATCGAAGCGGTCGCGGAGGGCAACCCGGAACTGCGCGCGGGGGTGCCGGTCGCACTCGGCAACGTCGGGCCCAAGTTCTCCGGGCGGTTCACCGCGACGGCGGTGCACCACGTGCTGGAGCCCGGGAACGGCTACCGCACCACGGTGCTGGTCAGCACCTCCCTCGACCGGTCGCTGACCGGGCTGGTCACCGGCGCCAACGCGCCGGACCGGGGCCCGCGCATCCCGGGCCTGGCCACCGGGATCGTCACCGACATCAAGGAGGCGGGCGGGGCCCAGCGGGGCTGGGTGAAGCTGAAGTTCCCGTGGCTCGACGACGCCTACGTGACCGACTGGGTCCGCACCGTGCAGCTCGGCGGGCAGGGCGGGGGCGGCGTGTTCAGTCCCGACGTCAACGACGAGGTGCTGGTCGGCTTCGAGCAGGGCTGCCTCGACAAGCCCTACGTGCTCGGCGGGCTCTACAACGGCCGGGACAACCCGTCGCCGCACGACCTGCCGCTGGTCGACCGCACCACCGGCAAGGTCAACCGGCGTTCCCTGGTGTCCCGCAAGGGACATCGGCTCGAACTCATCGACTCCACCACCAAAACCCCGGGGATCCGGCTCACCAGCGGCGACAAGCGGCTGGACATCCGGATGGACGAGAAGCAGCGGACGATCGACATCACGGTGTCCGCCGTCGGCGGCCGGCGGGCGCTGAGCACGGTGTCGCTGACCGACCGCGGGATCACGCTCGACGCCGGCACCGGCGACATCACCCTGACCGGCAGATCGGTGTCGATCGACGCGAAGACGTCGGTCTCGATCAACGGCCGGACCAACGTGGGAATCGACGGCGGCGCGATGGCGACGTTGCGCGGCCGCATGGTCCACATCAACTGATCAGACCGATTCCGCGAGCTGACAAGGAGTTCCCGCGATGCCACCCGCAGCCCGGATGGGCGATCCCACCTCCCACGGAGGCACCATCGGCCAGCCTCCCGCGGCCGCCGCCCTCAAGGTGGCCACCGTGCTCATCGGCGGCAAACCCGCCGCGGTGACGGGAAGTCAGCACGTGTGCCCGCTGCTGCCGCACACCGTGCTGAGCGCGGGGAACGTGCTCATGCCGAGCCCGCCTCGCTCCGGCGTGGTGCTCATCGGCGGTCTGCCCGCCGCGCGGATGAACGACAAGACCACCTGCGGCGCGACCGTGGTCGTCGGGGCGCCGAACGTGCTGATCGGAGGCCCGCTGTGAGCGAGCGCTTCATCGGCCGCGGCTGGGCCTTCCCGATGCGGGTCGGGGCGACCGGCGGCATCGCGATGGTCGAGCGGGAGCAGGAGATCGCGGAGGCGATCCGCCTCGTGCTGGGCACCGCGCCGGGCGAGCGCCCGATGCGCCCGGAATTCGGCTGCGGCATCCACGAGTACGTGTTCGCCCCGAGCGACGGCGCCACCGCCGGACGCATCGCACAGGAGGTGCGCAGCGCGCTGCGGCGCTGGGAACCCCGGATCGACGTGACCGACGTGGTCGTCGCGTTCGACACCGTCGAGGAAGGCGTGCTGTACATCGACGTGCACTACACGCTGCGCGCCACCAACGACCGCAGGAACCTCGTCTTCCCCTTCTACACGATCCCGCACAGCGCGGCGGAGGAGGACGCGGACTGATGGCCCTGCCCCTGCCGAACCTGGACGACCGCCGCTTCCAGGAACTCGTCGACGAGGCCAAGCGCTACGTGCAGCAGCGCGCCCCGGAGTGGACCGACCACAACGTCTCCGATCCGGGCGTGACCCTCATCGAGACGTTCGCACACATGGTGGACCAGCTCATCTACCGGCTGAACCGGGTGCCGGAGAAGAACTACCTGGCGTTCCTCGACCTGCTCGGCGTCCGCCTGTTCCCGCCGGCGGCGGCGCGGGCCGACGTGACCTTCTGGCTGTCGGCCGCGCAGCCGGAGACGGTGCTCCTCCCGCTGGGCACCGAGGTCGCCACCGCGCGTTCGGAGACCGAGGAGGCGGTCGTCTTCGCCACCACCGACGAACTGCCCATCGTGCCCTGCGAGCTGACGACGCTCGTGACGATCTCGGCCACCGGGGCGCAGCAGAACCGCACCGGCGACCTCGACGCGGGCAAGGACGTGCCGTGCTTCCAGGCGGAACCGGCCGTCGACGACGCCATGCTGTTCGGCCTCAGCAACGCCGTCCCGCGCTGCGTGGTCGCGGTGCGGCTGGACAGCCAGGTCGAAGGCATCGGCGTCGATCCCCGGCAGCCGCCGCTGGTGTGGGAGTCGTGGGACGGGGTGCGCTGGACGGAGTGCGCGGTCTTCGACGACACCACCGGCGGCCTCAACCGGCCCGGCGAGGTGGTGCTGCAGGTGCCCGCCGGGCACGCCCTGTCGTCGGTGGCGGGCGTCCGGGCGGGCTGGTTGCGCTGCCGCGTCGTGGCCCCGGAACGGAATCAGCCGTTCTACTCCGAGTCGCCGACCGTCCGGGTGGCGGAGGCGTTCACCATCGGCGGCAGCACGACCGTCGAGCACGCCGAGACCGTCACCGACGTCGCGTTGGGCCTGTCGGAAGGCGTGCCGGGCCAACGGTTCCGGCTCGACCGGGCGCCGGTGCTCACCGACGCGGAGCCGATCGTGGTGCAGGTCGCCGCGGACGACGGCTGGCAGGACTGGCACGTCGTGGAGCACTTCGGCAACTCCGGCCCCGCCGACCGGCACGTCACGCTCGACGCGACGAACGGCGAGTTCCTCTTCCCGCCCGCAGTGCGCGCGCCGGACGGCACCTTGCGCCGGTTCGGGGCGGTGCCGCCCAAGGGCGCGCACATCAGGGTGCCGAAGTACCGCACCGGCGGCGGCCGATCGGGCAACGTGGCGCGCGGCGCGATCTCGGTGCTGCGCAGCTCGGTGCCCTACGTGGCCGATGTCGAGAACCGCGAGGCCGCCGGCGGCGGCGTCGACGGGGAGACCGTGTCGGAGGCGAAAGTGCGCGCGCCGCACCAACTCCGGGTGCAGGAGCGGGCCGTCACCGCCGCGGATTACGAGCAGATCGCGTGGCAGGCGGCGCCGGCCGCGGCCCGGATCCGCTGCCTGCCCGCGGGCGCGGAGCACGAGCCGGGCGCGGCCCGCGTGCTGGTCGTGCCGAACGCCGTGGCCGACGCGGGTGACCAGCTGCGCTTCGAGCAGCTGATCCCCTCGCCGCAGCTGCTCGCCGCGATCGCCGCCCGGCTCGACGAGCACCGGCTGCTGGGCACCCGCCTGGTCGTGGAGCCGCCGTTCTACCAGGGCATCACCGTCGTGGCGCGGATGCGTTCCGCGGAAGCCGACGTGAACCGGGTGAACCGGGACGCCGTCGCCGCGCTCTACCGGTACCTCAACCCGCTGCGCGGTGGCGCCGACGGCACCGGCTGGCCGTTCGGGCGACCGGTCCAGGTCGGCGAGGTCTTCGCCGTGCTCCAGCAGGTCGAGGGCGTCGAGCTGATCGACGAGATCCGGCTGTTCCCGGCCGATCCGATCACCGGGCAGCGGGGCACGCCGGTGGATCGCGTAGAGCTGGCCGATCACGCGCTGGTCTTCTCCCACCAGCACCAGGTGCTGGTGGGCTCCGGGGATCCGGCGGAAGGCCCGCGATGAGCCGCCGCGCGGTACCCGACCTGCCCAGCCGCTACCCGCTCGGCGACCTGCTGCCCGCGCTGTACGCCGGGGACGACTTCGCCCAGCGGTTCACCGCCGGCCTGGACTCGGTCCTCGCCCCGATCTTGTCCACTATGGACAACATCGCGGGCTACTTCGACCCGCGCGTGGCGCCGGAGGACTTCGTGTCCTGGCTGGCCGGCTGGGTCGCGGTGGAGCTCGACCCGGCGTGGCCGCCGCCGCTGCGGCGGGCGGTGGTGATGCGCGCCGTCGAGCTGCACCGCCGCAACGGCACCGTGCGGGGGCTCGTGGACCGGCTTTGGCTGTGCGCCGGGGTGCACGCGCGAGTGCTCGACGGCCCGGGCGCGGTCTGGTCGACCCGGCCGGGCACCGCGCTGCCCGGCAACGCGATCACCCGGGCCGTGGTCCAGGTCTGGCCGGGCCGCTCGGCGGTGGACCGCGAGCAGGTCGACGCGGTGGTCGAGGCGGCCTGCCCGATCCACCTCACCTGCACCGTCGAGGTCCTGCCAGGGCCGCCACAACGGGAAGGGGGATGACCCGATGCGCTCCTGTTCGACGTGCGGCGCCCAAGTCGCCCGCGGCGAGGACTTCTGCACCACCTGCGGCGCCTACCTGGGCTGGGACAAGGGCACCGGACCCGAACCACCCGCCCCGGCCCCGTCCGCCCCAGACCCGTCAGCGCCAGACCCGTCAGCGCCGACGGCCCGCATCCCGGTCCCGCCCGCCCCCATCCCGGCGGCACCCGAACCCCCTGCGGAACCGGTCGCCGAGCCGGAGCAACCGGCCGCCGTGCAACCGGCGAAGCCCGTCGCGCCACGGCCCGAGCCGAACGCGCCGGTCGCGGAGCCCGTGTCCGAGGGCCCGCCGTGCGGCGCGTGCGGCGCCCCCAACCCGCCCGAACGGCGGTTCTGCATCCGCTGCGCCGCGCCGCTCATCCCGGATTCCGAAGCGCCGCAATCGAATCGCGCGCGCCGCCGGCGGCGCCGGATCGATCGCGGCAAGGTGTGGCGGCGGCTCGTCATCCTCGCCGTGGTGATCGTCCTGGTGATCGGCGGCGTCCTGTTCTACCCGACCGGCCGGGAGATCGTCGAGGACGTGCTCGACAAGACCTTCGGGGCGGCGCCGATCGGACCGGTGAGCTCCAGCGCCAGCGCCGAGATGCCCGACCACCCGCGCGGCAAGGCCGTGGACGGGCTCAGGGACGTGTACTGGGGAACCGAGCGGCCCGGGGAATGGGCCGAGTTCAACTTCGATCACCCGTTCCGGCTGGTGGGCGTGCTGGTGAGCACCGGGCCGTCGCGGAAGGACGAGGAGTTCCGCAGCCAGGCCCGGCCCGCCCGGCTGGAGATCACCGCCACCCGCTCCGGCGGCCGGACCCGCACCGAGACCGTCGACGTGCCCGACAGCCCGACCCCGTACGAGGTCCGCATCAAGGCCAGCGACGTGGTCAAGGTCCGGGTGCACATCAAGACGGTGACCGGCCTGGCCGAGGGCAAGCACATCGCACTGGGCGAGCTCGAGTTCTTCGGGCGCAAGTGAGCGCGGGCTACTGCTCCAGCGGGCGGACGGTGAGGCTCTGCTGCGCGGTCCCGATCGGGCCCCGGACGTCGTGCAGGACGGTGCTGGTGAGGCCCTGGCCACGGCCGCCGAAGACGACGGTGGTGTCCAGCCCGGTCCAGCGGCCTGCCGGCTGGCGGTAGAGGTGGATCGACAGGTCGACGTTGGGGAACATCCACTTGGTCGGCTCCTGCCGCACGGCGATGCCGTTGGCCGTGTCGACGAGCGCCACGTAGGACGCCACCGGGCTGACCGGCTCGCCGGCCACGAGGTCGGTCCGGGTGGACACCCACGCCGTGTTGCGCCCGGGCCGGGGCGTGCCGACGGGCCGGGTGTCCAGCGACGCGATGAAGCCACCCGGCCACAGGGAGTTCATCGGCCAGGGCACCAGCGACTCGGGGTCCGGCAGCGGATCGGGTTCGCCCCCGGCGACCCCGCTGGTGTCCAGCTCCGCCAGGAACCACGCGCGGGCCCGGACCACGGGGCGCCCGGCGATGATCGCGGTGGCCTCCACCAGCTCGATGGTGCGGCCCGGCCGGGTCGTCTCCACGTGGATCTCGAACTCGTCGAGCGCGATCTTGCCCAGGATGTCGAAGCTGACGCGGCTGAGCAGCAGCTCGGGGCGGCCGGCCCGCGCGCGTTCGATCGCGTGGACGAGGATCCCGCCCACCGGGCTGAAGTGCTGCTCGTCGTTGCGCCACGCGCCGCTGGCGTGGGTGGTCGGCTTGAAGCGGTGCGCGTCGAGCCGCTCGAAGTAGCTGGGCGTGCTCTCGGGTGCCTCGGTCAACGCGGTCCTCTCCCCACTCGGCGCGTCGGTCTCGGACTACAGGATATGGACCGGATGGCGTAACACGCGGTGAGGATCGCCACAGCTTCCGCGGAGTTGAGTGTCGCGGTCGGGCCAGGGACGCGGGCCTTGGCCCGACCACGACGGCCGGTCCCCTACAGAGCTTGATCCCGATCTGATCGACGTCTTTTGGCCTGATCCGCTTTGGAAGGGTTCCCCAGAAGGGAATCTCATTCGATCACAACAGGTTCTTGACAGCTCATCCCTACCGTTCCGGCACATGAGATCACACGCCCTGGCGGCCCTGCTCGTCGCAAGTGCCGCACTGACCTGGGCTCCCACCGCGCAAGCCGCCGGAACCCCCGTCGTGTCCACCGCCGATGTCCTGCCGCACCTGCAGGAGTTCCAGCGGATCGCGGACCGCAACGGCGGCAACCGGGCGCACGGCACCCGCGGGTACCAGGAATCCCTGGACTACGTGAAGGAACGGCTCGACGCAGCGGGTTTCCGGACCTCCGTCGAGGAGTTCGAGCACGACGGGGCCAAGGGCTACAACCTGATCGCGGACTGGCCCGGCGGCGACGAGGACCAAGTGGTGCTCCTGGGCGCCCACCTCGACAGCGTGCCCGCCGGCCCGGGGATCAGCGACAACGCCACGGGTTCGGCCGCGATCCTGGCCACCGCGCTGGCCGTGAGCGAGGCGCACCTGGCCCCGGCCAAGCACCTCCGGTTCGCCTGGTGGGGCGCGGAGGAACCCGGGCTGATCGGCTCCGCGAAGTACGTGGCGGCCCGCACTCCCGAGGAGCTGGCGAAGATCGCGGTGTACCTCAACTTCGACATGACCGGCTCCAAGGGCGACCGGCAGTGGCTGGTGATCCACGCGGGCGCGCCCGCGACCGACGTGTTCGAACGCCACTTCGCCGACCAGGGCATCCCGACGTTCGACATCGGCGTAGGCGGCTCGGACCACGAATCCTTCGACGCGGCCGGGGTGCCGGTGTCCGGGTTCACCAACGGCATCGGCGCGTGCATCCACGACGCCTGCGACACGATCGACAACGTCGATCCGGAAGCCGAGGTCATCAGCACGAACGCCATCATCCAGGCGGTCTGGAGCGTGGCCGGTGCGTAACCGACTCCTCGTGCCGGGCGCCGTCGCCGGCGTCATGGTGCTGGGCATCGCGACCGCGTCGGCCCAGCCCGGCAGCGGTGGTCTGGGCGACCCGTACTTCCCGGACGACGGGAACTCCGGCTACGACGTGACCCGCTACGACGTCGGCATCAGCTACGACCCGGCCAGGCCGGGCTACCTCGAAGGCGACACCACGGTGACCGCGACTGCGAGCGCGGAGCTGGACGGCTTTCACCTCGACCTGTCCGGATTTCAGGTCACCGAGGTGTCCGTCGACGGCGTCGCCGCGAAGTCGTTCGGCCGCGCGGGCGAGCACGAGCTGGTGATCACCCCCGCCAGCCCCATCGCCGCGGGTGCTTCGTTCGCCGTGCGCGTCCGGTACTCCGGGCAGCCGGGCGGTGGCGGCTGGCACACGTTCCCCAACGGCGGCGCCAACGCGTTGGGCGAGCCGCATTCGGCCACGTCGTGGTACCCGGCCAACGACCACCCGTCCGACAAGGCCGCGTTCCACCTGACGGCCACCGTTCCCGAGGGCTGGACGGTGATCGGCAACGGACTGCCTGGCGAGACCACCACCGCCGGCGGCAAGGCGACCTTCCGGTGGCACGAAGACCAGCCGATCGCGACCTACCTCACGACGGTCGCGATCGACGAGTTCACCGTGCACAGGTCCGAGCTCTCCGACGGCACGCCGGTCATCAACGCCTACTCCCCCGGCACGCAGATCGACCCGGCCACCGAGGAGCAATACGTCGAGATCATGGACGTGCTGGCCGAGAAATTCGGGAAGTACCCGTTCTCCTCGGCGGGCAGCATCGTGCTCGGCCAGAGCTCCGGGGAGAACCCGGGCGCACTGGAAACCCAGACCCGGCCGACGTACTTCGGCGCCGTTTTCGACTTCTCGCTGCTGCACGAGAACGCCCACCAGTGGTTCGGCGACAACGTGTCGTTCACCGACTGGCGCGACGGCTGCATAGCCGAGTGCGTCGCCCAGTACTCCGTCCAGCTGTGGCAGGAGCACAACGGCGTCGACATCGACAAGTCGTTCTATAAATCCACTGTGGAGGATGAACGGAACGACCCGGAGTTCTGGTCGGTGAAGCTGTACGACCCCGGCTCGGAGAACCCCCTGCACCAAGCCCTGTACGACAAGGGCTCGCTGATGGTGCACGCGCTGCGCCGGAGCATCGGCGACGAGGCATTCTTCGGCACCCTCCGGCAGTGGCAGACCAGGTACGCGGGCGGCAACGCCTCCTGGCCGCAGTTCGAGGAGCTGGCGGCGGAAGTGTCCGGAAAGGACCTCGACGGCTTCTTCGAAGCCTGGGCACACAGCACGACGATCCCGCCTGACCAGTACCTCTACCCGGCAGGCCACTGACCGGCGAGCCTCCCGGCCGACAGCGGCGCCGCAAACTATCACACCTGTGATAGTGTGCGGCGCACTGTCAGGCATTGTTGTACTGCAAAGGGAGATCAGTTGTGCCCGCGTGGCTGTTCGCACTGCTCGCAGCGGCTTTCGTCTTCTACACCGATGACTACGTGATCGCGGGTGTTCTGCCGGAGATCGCGCGAGATCTAGGTGTCAGCGAGGCGCACGCCGGACAGCTGGTGACCGTCTTCTCCCTCACCGTCGCTCTCGCCGCGCCGGTCGCCGGAGTCACCCTGGCCCGGGTGTCCCGCCGGTACCTGTTCACCGCCTCGTTCGTGATCTTCGTCGTGGCGAACATCTTGGCGGCCACGACAACCGGCTTCGGCTTCTTGGTCGCCCTGCGGGTCGTGGCGGCGATCGCGGCGGCGGCGTCCACCCCGGCGGTGTTCGCCTACGCCGCCGAGCGAGCTCCGGAAAGCCACATCGGCAGGTACGTCGCAGTCGTGGCGCTCGGCGTCACGGGCTCGATCGCGGCAGGCGTCCCGATCGGCACCTGGATCGGCGGCCATTGGGGCTGGCGAACGACATTCGTCTCGATGGCGGTCGCCGGAGCCGCGGCGCTGGCCTTCTTGCTCGCAACCCTGCCTCGCGAGCGCGGCGAGGCCGGCGACGTGCCGAGCATCCCCGAGCAGTTGCGCGCTCTCACCAGCGCGCCGGTATCGCTCGGGCTCATGGCGAACTGCGCGCTCATGACCGGATCGATGATGATGCTCACCTACACGGCCCCCTACCTCGACGCGGTGAGCAACGCCGGCGTCGATCAGCGCGCGCTCTCCTTCAGCTCGTCCGGATTGGCCGGCATCGTCTGCATCTGGGCAGGCGGGAAGGCCACCGACCGGTGGGGCTCGGACCGCACGCTGGTCGCCGGGATCAGCACCTTCACCGGCATCATGGTGATCCTGGGCGTGCTCTGGTTCGCCCGCCCCGTACCGTTTTCCGTCCTCCTCGTGGTGGGGACGATCTGGGGCGGCATGGCCTTCTGGAATTCCCCGGCGATCCAAGCGCGCCTCCACCTGCTCGCCGGACCGGCCGCACCGCAGGCATTGGCGCTCAACACGTCGGGCACGTACCTCGGAGTCTCGTTGGGCGGAGCCATCGGAGGGTTGACCCTGAGCAACCTGGGGGCCGGACTGCTGCCGGCCGTCGCGGCAGTCCTCGGACTGAGCGCACTGGCACTGCTGGCACTCGCCATCGGCGCCGCGAAGAAAACGCCGAGCAGTGCGGCGCCTGCAACGGAACGCTGAACTCCGCAACGGCGCAGGCCCAGCAGGCCGCTGACCGGCGGGGGGGGGGGGGGGGGGGGGGGGGGGGGGGGGGGGGGGGGGGGGGGGGGGGGGGGGGGGGGGGGGGGGGGGGGGGGGGGGGGGGGGGGGGGGGG
>NZ_JBWKKH010000056.1:0-42291 GCF_056431645.1 Saccharopolyspora sp. NPDC045839 | reverse complement strand
CCACAGGCCCGCGCAACGCCACAACGTCGGCAAGAGCACCAAAAGAGCACTCAGTCTCACCGCAAGCCGAAAACCGACAGGTTAAACAACAAGCTCAGGCAAGCACCTGCTTGTCCAGCCAGGCGTACCAAGCATCGAGGCCTTCCCCCGTCGAGACCGACAGGGGCTGCACCCGGGCGCCGGGATTGGCGGTGGACGCGGCGTCGGTGAAGCGGTCCACGTCGAAATCGACGTGGGGCAGCAGGTCTATCTTGTTGAGCAGCACCAGGTCCGCCGAGCGGAACATGTGCGGGTACTTCAGGGGCTTGTCCGCCCCCTCGGTCACCGAGGCGAGGACCACCCTGGCGCGCTCACCGAGGTCGAACAGCGCCGGGCACACCAGGTTCCCGACGTTCTCGACGAACACCACCGAACGGTCCGGCGGTTGCAGGGCGCGCAGGGCGTCGGACAGCATGGCCGCGTCCAGGTGGCATCCCGTGCCGGTGTTGATCTGCACCACCGGGCATCCGCTCTCCCGCAATCGTGCCGCGTCCAGGCCCGTTTCCTGATCGCCTTCGACGACCGATAGCGGGGCGCCGTCGAATTCCCGCACGGTGCGGGCCAGCAGGCTGGTCTTGCCGGAACCGGGCGAGCTCATCAGGTTGATCAAGGCGATCCCCCTGGACTGCGCGCGGTCCCGGTTCTCGGCGGCGAGCCCGTCGTTCTTGGCCAACACCTGCTGCTCCAGGACCACCGTCCGCGGCGATTCCTCGTCACAGCCGCACGTGCCGCACATCTACCCCACCTCCACGGCCTTGATCCGAAGTTCTTGTCCGGCGAGGATCGCGATGTCGACGCCGCCGCACGGGCAGCGCGCGAACAGCTCGTCCATCGCGATCTCCTGTCCGCACGAGCGGCATTCACCGCGCCCGGCCGGTTCTGCGATGTCCAGGTCGGCCGCCGACAGCCGGGTGCCGTCCGCGACGAGCTCGAAGCAGAACCGGATCGCATCCGGCACCACGCCGGAAAGCCGCCCGATCTCCAGGTGCACGCGCTCGATGACCGGCTCGTCCACCGCCTCCAGGACGGCGTCCACGATGCTCTGGGTGATGCCTAGCTCGTGCAAGGCTCAGCAGATCCGCGGTAGTGGATCGCCGACCAGCAGATCGACGATCCGGGTGCCGCCGAAGGTCGTGTTCAACAGCACCAGCCCGGGTGGATCGTCAGCGATGCGCCCGATCAAGGCGGCCTGCTCCCCCAGCGGATGCGCGCGCATCGCCTCCAGCGCCGTCTCGGCCTGCCCGCCCGGGACGACCGCGACGATGCGTCCCTCGCAGGCCACGTAGAGCGGGTCGATGCCCAGCAGTTCCGAGGCGCCCCGGACCTCGGTGCGCACCGGTATCGCCGCCTCGTCGACGACGACGGCCACCTGAGCGGCCTGGGCGATCTCGTTGAGGATCGTCGCGACGCCGCCGCGCGTGGCGTCACGCAGCGCTCGGACCTCCGGCACCGCGGCGAGCAGGTCCGCGACGAGCCCGTGCACCGGCGCGGTGTCGGAGACCACGTCGGAGTCGATGTCCAGCTCGCCCCGGGCGAGCATCACCGTCACGCCGTGATCACCGATCGGTCCCGAGACCAGCACGGCATCGCCGGGACGCGCGGTGCGGACACCGAGCCGGTGATCGGTGTGCAGAACGCCGACCCCCGAAGTGTTGATGTAGCAGCCGTCGGCCTTGCCCTTCTCCACGACCTTGGTGTCGCCGGTGACCACCTCGACGCCGGCCGCCCGCGCCGCGGTCGCCATCGACTCGACGATGCGGAGCAGGTCGGCGACCGGAAACCCCTCCTCGATCAGGAAGCCCGCCGAGAGGTACCGCGGCGTCGCACCGGAGACCGCGAGGTCGTTGACCGTGCCGTTGACCGCCAGGTCGCCGATGTTGCCACCGGGGAAGAACAGCGGTGACACCACGAACGAGTCGGTGGTGAACGCCAGCCGCCCCCCGTCGACCGCGAGTTCCGCGCCGTCTTCCAGCTGCTCCAGCACTTCGTTGCGGAACGCCTCCAGGAACACGGCCTCGACGAGCGTCTGAGTCGCCTTCCCGCCGGATCCGTGCGCGAGCGTGATCCGCTCCTCCTTCACCTTCGGCTTGCGGCGGCGGGCCTTCTCGATCCGGTCGAGCACCTGCTGCTCGCCGTCGCCCCGGCTCCCAGTGCTCACGTCCGGCTCGCCTCCTTGACCCGGTCCCGGCTGAACCGCCCGAAGTTGTAGTACGCGGCGCACGCGCCCTCCGGCGAGACCATGCAGGTGCCGATCGGTGTTTCCGGCGTGCAAGCGGTGCCGAACACCTTGCACTCCCACGGCTTGAGGACGCCCTTGAGCACCTCGCCGCACTGGCATGCCTTGGGGTCGGCCACCCGCACGCCCGGCAGCTCGAAGCGCCGTTCGGCGTCGAACCGCGCATAGGCGTCGCGGAGCCGCAGCGCCGAGTGCGAGATGAAGCCGAGGCCGCGCCACTCGAAGTACGGGCGCAGCTCCATCGTCTTGGCGATCGCTTCCAGGGCGGTCGTGTTGCCGTCCCACGGCACCACGCGCTTGTACTGGTTCTCCACCTCGCAACGGCCCTCGGCCAGTTGCTTGAGCAGCAGGTAGATCGACTGCATGATGTCCAGCGGCTCGAAGCCGGAGACCACCAGCGGCTTGCCGTAGTCCCGGGCGATGAACTCGTACGGCCGGCAGCCGATCACCGTCGACACGTGCCCCGGGCCGAGGAATCCGTCCAGCCGCAGGTCCGGGGAGTCCAGGATCGCCTTGATCGCCGGGATGATCGTCACGTGGTTGCCGAAGACGGAGAAGTTCTCCAGCCCTTCCTGCTCGGCCCGCAGCAGGGTCATCGCCGTCGACGGGGCGGTTGTCTCGAACCCGATGGCCATGAACACCACGTGCCGGTCGGGGTCCTGCCGGGCGAGCTTCAACGAATCCAGCGGCGAGTACACCATCCGGATGTTGGTGTCCTCGGCGTTGGAGTCGAAGAAGTTCCCGTTGCCGCCGGGCACGCGCATCATGTCGCCGAAGGAGGTCATGAGCACCCCGGGCCGGCGCGCGATGTGGATGGCGTCGTCGACCCGGCCCATCGGGATCACGCACACCGGACACCCGGGTCCGTGCACCAGCTGCACGTTCTCCGGCAGGTAGTCCTCGATGCCGTGCTTGTAGATGGTGTGGGTGTGCCCGCCGCAGACCTCCATGAACTTGTACTGCCGTCCCGGCTCGCACAGCGCGGCGATCTCGGCGGCCAGCGCTCTCGCCTTGTCCGCGTCCCGGTACTCGTCGACGAATCGCATCGGTCCCCCCACTCACTCGATGCGCGAATCCTGCAGCGCGTCGATCTCGTCGGTGTAGGTCTGCCCCAGGCCCTCCAAGAACTCCAGCACCGCGCGGGCCTCCGCCTCGTCTATTGTGGACAGCGCGAAGCCGACGTGGATCAGGATCCACTGCCCCGGTTCCGGTGGTTCCCCGAGGAGCCCGATGTTGATGTTGCGGCGGACTCCGCTCACCTCGACCTTGGCGAGGTCCGGCCGGTCCGGGAGGATCGCCAGGACCTCACCGGGGATCGCCAGGCACATCGGCTGCTCCTCCCGCTTCGTCCAACGCCAGCACGGTCATCTCCCAAAGCGCGTGGTAGAGCGTGGTCTGCGCCTCCTGGATGCGGTGCACCGAGGCGGACGGCACCACGAAGAGGTGGTCGATGTGCTCGGATTCGGCCATCCGGCCGCCCTTGTCGCCCGCGATGCCCACGGTGAGCAGCCCGCGCCGCGCGGCTTCCTCGAAGGCCCGCAGCAGGTTCTCGGAGTTCCCGCTGGTGGACAGGCCTACCGCGATGTCCTGGCGGCGGCCGAAGGCACCGATCTGGCGGGCGAACACCACGTCGAACCCGATGTCGTTGGACAGCGCCGTGACCACCGCGATGTCGCTGGTCAACCCGATCGCCGGGAGGGCGCGCCCCGCTCCGCCCGGGCTCAGGAACAGGCTGGCGAGGTCTTGGGCGTCGGTGGAGCTGCCGCCGTTGCCGAAGGTGAGCAACCGGCCGCCGCGCGCGAAGCGGTCCGCCATCGCCGTTGCGCACGCGATGATCTCGCCGCGGTACCGGTCCAGGACCTCGCCGCGCAGATGCACGATCTCCCGCGCCTTGTCCTGTGTGGACACCCGGACTTCGTCGAGCACCGCATCGACATCGCCCGCCGCCCTCGACAAGAACGGGTACAGCGAGTCCACGGCATCAGTACCGGTATCCACGAGCGGTCACCCCTTCACGATCCCGATCGACTCACCCGCGTGGACCAGCACCGTGTCCCCGGGACGAGCCGGCACCAGCGCGACGCTGACGACTTCCTCACCCGCTTCGGTGGCCACGGCCGCGAGCCCGTCGTCCAGCAGCCGCAGGACCTCGACCGCGACGACCTCGTCCGAGCAGGTCACGCACGAATCCCCGCGGCAGGTCTCCGCGGGTTCCCCGGCCGTCATGCGATCGCCTCCCGCCGCAACGCGCCCGGGTGTTCGAAGAACACGTGAACCAGTTCCCAGAGGATGTGGTAGGTCGTCACGTGCACTTCCTTGACCACCCGCGGGTCCTGCGCGGCGGCGATCAGCACGTGGTCGAGCCCGGCGCGGGCGATGCGTCCGCCGTCGCCACCCAGCAGGCCGACGGTCAGCAGGCCTTGCCCGCGCGCTTCGGCCAGGCCGCGCAGCACGTTCCCGCAGCCGCCGTCGGTGGAGATGCCCAGCGCGATGTCGCCGGGGTCGGCGAGGTGGCGGATCTGGTGGGCGAAGATCTCATCCAGGCCCGCTCCGGTGGCGACGCCGGTCACCGTTGCCACGTCCGCGGTCAACGAGATCGCCGGCAGCGCCCGCTTGCCCACGATCACGGGGTGCACGAACTCGACGGCCACGTGCTGGGCGTCCGTGCTCGGCCCGCCGTTCCCGAACACGATGAGCTTGCCGCCCTCGTGGAACCGGGTGGCCATCGCATGGCACGCGCGTGCGACCTGCTCGGCGTCCCCCACCAACGCCTGCAGCGGTGCCACCCGTCGTTCGAAGATCTCGTCGACGGCTCGCCCGGCGGCCTCCTCGGACCACGGCATCAGGTCACATCCTCACTCGCGATCATGCGGCGCCCCCCGTAACGACTTGCGCGGCGGAGCGAGTTCAACTCCCGCGCCGCGCCTGAGACGCTAAAGGCGGTGCTCCGCCGGGACAACTCGATCTGCTTTGCCCTCAACGACGTTCGAGTCGCTTTCACATGTCGTGCGGGCCGCCCGCGGCCGAACCACGAGACCCGCTCCCGCGGCGGGCATCGCCGGACCGCGTGACACGCGGCTCCCATCCTTCTCCCGCGCCTGACCCCCGGATCGGGCGACCGGCCAGCACATCGTCCACAACGGACAGGACCACACCGGCGATGCGCGCTCCACCGTCCGGTTCACCGCGTTCCGCGTCGCCGCAGCCGACCACGATGACCTGCCCGCACCGGTGAGCCGGGGGCAACGGCAGATCCGCGGGCCCGGTGGTGCGGACTTCCCCGATCGGCCCGGCGCGCAGCACGACAGCGGCATCGAACTCCTCGAGCGCCCGCGCCAGGTCCTGTCCTCGAACACCGAAATCAGCGACGCGCACCCCGGGCGGGAAGTCGCACCCACGCAGGTGCTCGACAACCCTGCGCACCGCGCGTTCGCCCGGCTTGCCGGCGTCGTCGCCGAGGCCTGCGACGAGGACCCGGTGCTCACCCGCGTCGGAAACCGGTTCGAGCTCGTCCGGGTCGAAGAAGAACCGGTGGCCCAGTTGACTCATGCGACCGAGGTCCGCCGCGGTGTCGCCGACCAACGACACGAGCACGTAGACCCGGCCGTCCGCCCCGCGTTCGACGCCGTCCACTTCGGCGAGCCTCCCCGCCAGCGCGATGTCCACGATGTCGGCGCGCCGGGAAGGCCGCAGCCGGACCCGCATCCCGACGGCCGGAAGTGGTCCGGCGCCGGAGGTCACGGCGTCCCCCGCGCGGTGTCCAGATCGGCGACGAGCTCGCGAACGACGGCCGCGGCCGCATCGACCGACTCCGCCACCGGCTCGGTGAGCCCCCACCGGTAGGAGCAGTCCGCGGGTTCGCAGCCGACTACCAGGGCCCTGCGCAGCGGCACGCCGAAACCCGCGCAGCAGCCGAGCACCGAGTCCGGGTTCATGCCGTGGCCGTCCACGCCGGCGGCAGGTTCGATCGTCGCCAGGTCGGGTTCGAGCACCGAGACGGTTCCCGGCACCTCCCCACGCGCCACCGCGTCGACCAGGACGAGCACGTCGTAGCCGTTCATCAGCTCGCACGCCAGGTGCATGCCCCGGATGCCGAAGTCCGCGACCGTCGCGCTCGCCGGCGGATCTTCCGCCAACCGGGCGGCGACCGCGACACCGAACCCGTCGTCACCCAGGAAGACATTTCCCACGCCTGCGACCAGGATCCGCGACCCCGCCAGTCCGGGAGAACGTCCTTCGCGCAGCACGGCATCCGGCACCACACGCGCCTTCCCCATGGCCATGAATCATCCCGTCCGTCGAGGACATCGCATCGGAGTGTCCGCGAACCACCTTCGGTCTCGGGTTCCTTCTACCGGACCGATTGCCGCTAAGCCGCGCTCTTCCGACGCGCATCTCCACGGACGCTGATGGCCATCCGCCACATCCTGATTTCTCGCACCAAACCGGGCAGTTCTCTCAGCAACAGGGCCGTCAATCCGGCGCCGATCAAGACTGCCTGCAATATGAGGACTTTCCTCGCCATTCGAGCCTCCCTCCCGATCAACCCGGCGAGACGTTCGGCATGATCTCGAGAATCGCGTTGTGGTGCTTCGACTGGATCCCGGTCGAACGGCGGGCGTCGGCCGTGCCATCGGCGTGGTGCCCCGCCTGCCGCCGGGACGGGCCCCGGTTCCCCTGATGCAGCCCCGGGACGTGACTGGGCGTATCCACCTTCACGTCCTGCTTGCCTACCTTGATCTCACCCATCGCAACTCCTCCGGTCTTCGGCCAGCGCCGCGAAGAACCGCTCGATCGCCGGCCACACGGTCGAACCGCCGGACAGCCCGCTCCACTCCTGGCGCACCACGGCGACCAGCCGGAAGCAGTCCTCGATGGGAACGATCCAGTGCTCCCGCTGCCCGCGTGCGGTGTTCACCAGCAGCGCCTCGACCTCCCGGGCCATCGTCCCGAGCCGAGCGTGCCGGTCCACGACCTCCAGCCAGACTTGCGGATCGACCTCCCACTCCGTGGCTCCCACCGGGCTGGGGTAATGGGCGACCACCGTGCCGTCCGACTGAATCGTGAAGAAGGCCAAGCCGACCGGGACGCCCAGGTCCGCCGTGGGAACGGGCCCCAGTCGCTGCCGCCGCTGCGGCACGAGCCGGTAGTGATCGCCGCCGGCGGCATCCCGGTCGAACAGCACTGAACATGCCCGGCAGGCGCACATGAGCTCACGCCGCCCCAGGTCCAGCACGTGGCGGTGCTCGTCGGGCACCGGAGCACCGCAGACATCGCAAGGCTGCCCTTCCGCACGCCGGCGGGCTTGCCGAGCCAAGCGCTCCAATGCCGCGGACCTCACGTCTGCCTCCGCGCGCTGCCCCGGGCACGGCTCAGCACGGCATCCACCGGGATCATCGATGGCGAGGCCGGCTGCGCCACGTCGACCTCGGCCACCTCGGGCACCAGGGCCAACACCGTTTCGGTGATCGCTTGCGCCACGTCGGCGGGCGTCGACGAACAACTCCCGTGCACTCCGGTCAGCCGCACCCGTGCGACGTTCCCCGCCACCTCGGTCAGCTCCACCTGTCCGCCGCGCGACTCAACGTGCGGGCGGACATCGTCGATGGCCTGCCGCACGCGCTCGGCCACCGGATCCGGATGGATCTCGTGCAGGACCATCAGGTGCTTCAGCAACTCGTCCCTGGCGAGCGTTCGGGCGAGCGGCCCGCCGAGGTCCACGACCCTGCCCAACGCCTCGCCGTAGACCTCGATCAGGATCTGCACCGATTCCATCGCCGCGTCGGCGGTCGGCCCCGGCGCCTGCTCGACGGTCGCGAGCAGGTCATCGACCCGGGCGAGCCGCTCCTGGACCGCCGCGTCGTCGAGCCTGCTCCGGTCAGGCATGTGCTCCTCCGAAGGTGGGCGAATGCACTTTCCGGAGCTCTCGGCCGCCTCCCAGGTACATGTGCACGCCGCACGGCAAGCACGGGTCGAAGCTGCGCACCGTGCGCATGATGTCGATGCCCTTGAAGTCGTCGGCTCCGTTCTCCTCGAAGATCGGTGTTCCGCCCACCGCGTCCTCGTACGGGCCGGGCACGCCGAAGCTGTCCCGCGGACTGGCGTTCCACGGGGTCGGCGGGTACGGGTGGTAGTTCGCGATCTTCTTGTCCTTGATCACCAGGTGGTGCGAGAGCACTCCGCGGACCGCCTCGTGGAACCCGCATCCGATGGCCTCGTCGGGCACCTCGAAATCCGTGAAGATCCGGCTGTCGCCGGCTCGCACCTGCTCCAATGCCTGCTCGGTGAAGTGCAGCGCCATGGCCGCGGCATAGGCCACGAAGTACACCCGGGCCCGGTCCCGCTCGATCGCGTTCGACAGCGGCTTTCCCGCCTTGTCGTGCGGAATGCTCCATTCGAGCGTCGTCTCGGGCAGCTTGTCGCTGCGCGGGAGGGAGATCTGCACGCTCGACCCGGTCGCCCGGACGTAGGGCGTGTCGACGAGACCGTTCAGCGCGGTGGACCACAGCCGCGCCAGCGGCCCGCCGCCGGTGTCCAGCGCCAGGTGGTTCTGCCCGTCGAACCACCGCGGGCTCATCACCCAGCTGTAGTTCCCGTCGAAGTCGCGCTTCTGCGGAACGGGCACGGTCGTCTGGTTCCACGGGTGGCGCATGTCCACCGGGTTCCCTAGGGGATCGCGGGTCACGAACGGTTCCTCGTTCGCCCAGTCCTCGTAGAACGAGCTCCCGAGCAGGATGCGGATGCCCAGGTTGATGTCGACGAGGTCGTTCGTGACGAGTTCCCCGTCCACGATGACGCCGGGCGTCACGAACATCGCCTTGCCCCACTCGCTCATCGTCTCGTACCGGTAGTCGCAGACGTCGGTGTTCTGCCACGCCCCCCAGCACCCGAGCAGCACCCGGCGCCTGCCGACCTCCTCGTACCCCGGCAGCGCCTCGTAGAAGAAGTCGAAGACGTCGTCGTTGAGCGCGACGGACTTCTTCACGAAGTCCAGGACCCGCACCAACCGGGACAGGTAGTCGGTGAAGGTCGTCGGCTCGGGCATCGTCCCCACCCCGCCCGGGTACATCGTGGACGGGTGCACGTGCCTGCCTTCCATCAGGCAGAACATCTCCCGGGTCACCCGGCTGATCTGCAGGGCCTCCTTGTAGATCTCGCCCTCGAAGGGGTTGAACCCCCGCATGATGTCGGCGATCGTGCGGTAGCCGTGCACATCCCGGTGCCTGGCCTCGGCGGACTCCGCGCGCCGCAGCAGCGCCGGGTTGGTCTCCTTGACGATCGCCTCGCAGAAGTCCACGAAGACCATGTTGTCCTGGAAGATCGTGTGGTCGAACATATACTCGGCCGCTTCGCCGAGGTTGACGATCGTCTCCGCCAGCGGCGGCGGTTTGATCCCGTAGGCCATCTGCTGGGCGTAGTTGGAGCACGCCGTGTGGTTGTCCCCGCAGATGCCGCAGATCCGGCTGGTGATGAACCCCGCGTCGCGCGGGTCCTTGCCCTTCATGAACACCGAGTAGCCGCGGAACAACGATGACGTGCTGTGGCATTCGGCGACCTCGCCGTTGGCGAAGTCGATCTTGGTGTACACGCCGAGGTTGCCGATGATCCGGGTGATCGGATCCCAGTTCATCTCGACGAGCTTGCCCTGCTTCGGTTCAGCGCTGGTTCCGCGATCGGCCATGGTCCGGTTCTCCTGCTCTCGTCGTCAGCCACTGCCTACGGACGCCAACGGGGGTCGTACCCACTCGTCAGCACCGGCTGCTTGTGATGCCACTTCGGTTCCTTGTTCGCGACCCTGTTGGTGATGCCGCGCATCCGCCGGATGAACGATCCGTAGGGCTTGGCGAGGATGCTGGACAGGCTCGCCCCCGTCGGTTCGTCCATGAACGGCATGAACATGTCCGGGAATCCCGGCATGGTGCAGCCGATGCAGATGCCGCCCACGTTCGGACAACCGCCGACCCCGGAAATCCAGCCGCGCTTGGGCACGTTGCAGTTGACCACCGGACCCCAGCAGCCGACCTTCACCTGGCACTTCGGCGAGTTGTAGTCCTTGGCGAAGTCGGCTTGCTCGTAGTAGCCCGCCCGATCGCAGCCCTCGTGCACCGTCTTGCCGAACAGCCACTGCGGCCGCAGCTTCTCGTCCAGCGGCGGCGCCGGCGCGGCTCCCGCGGCGTGGTACAGCAACCACGTCAAGGTCTCCATGAAGTTCTCCGGTTGCACCGGGCACCCCGGGATGTTGATGATCGGGAGGCCGCCGCGGGACTTGAACTCCCAGCCCAGGTAGTCGGCGAGCCCCATGCACCCGGTGGGATTGCCTGCCATCGCGTGGATCCCGCCGTAGGTCGCGCAGGTGCCGGCCGCGACCACTGCCCACGCCTTCGGCGCGAGGCGGTCGAGCCACCAGTTCAGCGGCAGCGGCTCACCGGTCTCCGGATCGTTACCGAACGACGTCCAGTACCCGTCGCCTTCGATGATGTTCTGGTTCGGGATGGAGCCCTCGATCACCAGGACGAACGGCTTCAGCTCCCCGCGCGCCGCGGCGCGGAACGGCTGGAGGAAGTCCTCCCCACCGGGCGTGGGCGAGAGGACCTTGTTGTGCAGATTGACCTTCGGCAGCCCCGGAATGAGGCCGAGCACCACGTCCTCGATCGCGGGTTGTCCCGACGCCGTCACCGACACGGTGTCGCCGTCGCAGCTCATCCCCTCGGAGATCCACAGGATGTCGATCTCCTCGAACCCACTTCGTCGCGCGGCGCGGCTCATCTCCTGCTTCCGCGTCTCCAGCTCGTCGTCGGCAGTCATGTCGCGGGCCTCCCCTGCAACCGATCCCGTATCCGGTCGTACCCGAGCAGTTCCTTCTGGCGGAGTTCGTCCAGCAACGTGCCGGCCCGCTCGTCCCCTTCGCACAACCTGTCGAGCGAGTCGTGGTCCCCGCACAGCTGCTCGACCATGCGGTGGTCGTGTGCGATCAGGCCCTGCTGCTGCATCAGGCGCCGTCCCCTCGTTCCCCGGTGGCGTCGTGCAGCGAGCGCATCGTGCCGTGCAGCCGCGCCAGGACCTCCGGCGGCATGCCGTCCACACGGTCGAGGATCTCGGCGGCACGAGGATCGGTGGCGCGCGCTTCGCGCTTCTCCGCATCGGTCAGCGCGAGTGTCAGCAGGGACAACATCTCGTCGATCTCGGTCGCGTCGTGCAGATCACCCGGGCTTTCCGGGGCGACCTCGGGGTGATCGGGCAGCAGGATGGGCGAGGACAGCACCAGGTCGGCGTCATCGCCGATGAGGACCGGGAACGCGTGGATGTTGCGACTGGCGGCCACTGCTGCCGAGAGCTCGCCGGACGGTTCCATCATGGAGCAGAACTCCAGTCCGCGTCCGCTGATCAGCAAGTGGGTGGCCACCAACGAACGCCGCAGCGCCGCCGGACGGGACGCATCGGCATCCACATCGCGATCGCGATTCTCGACTCGCACGCGCAGGCGGTAGGCCCCGTCTCCTACCCTCTCGGCGACGGCTGACAGCGACGCGGTGAGGCCCTCCGAGCGCCGCACAATCCGCTCGCTGTCGCCGAGCGGCTCGGCCTCCATGGCATCGGGAAGTTCGATTTCGCGGGTAAGTCCACCATCGAGGAGCTCTGGCAGCTTCGCGTGCAGATCGAACTGCTGGGGCGCGGCTTCCTCCGTCGACAGGTGCCGCGTGCCGTCGACGTCCAACGAATCCACCGGGACGAATTCGCCGTCGACAGCGCGTTCGGCGGTTCGCGCCACGACCCGCAGGAAGCGGAGCCGGATGCCGGCCTCGGCCTCTTCGAGCTCGCCTCGAACCTGGAACAGGCATTCCGTCTGCTGCTGCCACGATTCCACCGAACCCGCCACCACCGGCGGCACCGGGCCATCCGCCTCTACCCACCGGCGCGGCGCGAGGATGCCGAACTGCCATCGCACGCGGTTCTTCCCCGACGAACGCCGATACGGGTAGAGCAGGTAGCCCTCGTAGAGCACCGCGTCGGCAACCGCTTGAGCCCGCGCGAACCCCGTGCCGGGTTCAACGGGCCCGGGTCGGCTGTCCTTCGGTACGAAGCGCATCGGTTTCTGCCCCCAGCTTGGCTGCTGCCGTGCAGAAGCAGGATCGTGCGCTTCCCGCTGATCAACGGTTGCCCCACGGCAGTCCTGATATTGATCCGGTTGTCACCGTCGTCCCCACAGACCCGATGACCGGACCGGAGCCGCAACGACGCGGAGGTGCTGCGCGATCCGTCCAAGCTACGGCGGCGGCCGCAACGCCCACAAGTCGATCTGCCCGCACTCGAACAGGCCTCGCAACCGCGACGACGACGGCGCGGCCGGAGATGTTCCGCGCGGCCGGAGTTCGGGTACCCACGCGCGGAGCCCGGTGTTCACCGGCGCGACGCGCCGACCGTCGGCCCGAGAAGCGCCCATGTCCGAGAGATCCACTGAGGACGGGGAAGATCTGCCTTCTTCCACAGCGCTCTCCGCATCTCATTGCGCACGAGCACGCGGCATCGGCTGATATGCGCGGAGACCGACACGGAATGCTTGCCTGCAAGACGCGTGCGGCGATTCGGGCAGGTCTACAGACCTGGATGCGGGACCGACCCGGCCCGAAAAGCCAGGCCAGTCCCGCTCAACACCAACGCGAAACCAGCCGTCCGAACGGATGGCGGCCGCTTCTGCCTACCCCGCAACGAGCGCGAAACCCATCCGCCACCGCAGTCCACGTCCGGTCTCACTCTCCAGGACTAGGAACACCGTTGAGCGGCAGCGGGCACAACAGCGAAGCGCGGCGCGGTGTTTCTCCGCGCCGCGCTTCGTTGTCGGGTCAGGTCAGCTACTGAAGTCCCACTTGTGGCCCCAGTAGCTGTCGGCCGTGATCTCCTCCGCCGAGTAGGCGGATTCATCGACCAGCATGCCAGCGCAACCGACTTCGAGGTCCCAGCCGCCCGGGGTCCGGACGTAGAACGACACCATCTTGTCGTTCGTGTGACGCCCCAGCGTGGACGACACGTGGTAGCCGCCCTCCATGACCCGGTCCAGTGCCCGGCCGACCTCGTCGAGGGTCTCGCACTCGACCATGATGTGGACCAGGGCCGGGGACTTGAGATCCGGCGACGGCAGCAGCGCGAGGCTGTGGTGCCGCGCGTTCACACCCATGAACCGGAGCCGGACCGGGCCGTACTCCGGGGGTGCCGGCAGCCGGAACGCCCCTCGCGGCAGGAAACCGAGCGTCTCGGCGTAGAAGCGGTACGCCTCGTCCAGGTCGCTCACCGGCACCACGACGTGCCCCAGCCCCAGCGCCCCGGTGACGAAGCGGTTGCCGAACCGCGTCGCGACCGGGCTGTGGTCCAGCGCCGGGCCGTGGAAGATCTCCAGCGGGGTGCCGCCCGGTGCTTCGAAGGTGATTCCCGCCTCCACCCGGCGGGTATCGGCCTCCTCCAGGGTCAGCGGTTTCGGGGCGAGCCCGGCCGCCTCGACCGCGGCCTGGACCCGCTGGAGGCCCAGGTGGTCGCGGACCTCCCAGCCCACGGCCTCCACCCGGTCCACGTCGCCGGGCAGGACGACGATCCGGCCGATCCGCTCGTCCACGCGCAGGTACAGCGCGTCCTCTTCCGGCCCGCTGCCCTCGGCGAAACCGATGGTCTCGAAGGCGAACTTCCGCCAGGCGTCCATATCCGTGGCGCGGATCCGGACGTAGCCCAGTGAGCTGATGTCGGTCATGCCCTTCCTCTCTCCGTGCAATAGGCGCCGGACGTGGTCGGCGCGGCCAGGTTCAGATCAGCGCCCGCAGCGGCCCGTCCGGTTCGATGCCCAACGACGTCAAGGCGTTCGAGTGGTAGATCGAACCGGGGATGTGGATGGCGTGCTGCAGGCCGACGTGCGCGTCGCGCCAGAAGCGCTGCATCGCGTTGTTGCGGCGCACCGCATTCCCGCCGGACCGGGCGAAGATCTCGTCGACCGCGGACACCGCGCGCCACGCGCAGCGCACCTGGTTCCGGCGCACCACCGACCGGTCCTCGAAGCTGATCGGCCGGCCCGCGTCGGCCATGTCGTAGAGCCGGCTGACGCCGTCGAGCAGCTGCGTGCGCGATCCGGCGATCTCCGCGGCCGCTTCCGAGATCGCGTACATGGTGTGCGGGTCGTCGCGGACCCGGGTCCCGGCCGCCATGACCCGGTCCCGCTGGTAGTCGAGGTGGCAGGCGAGCGCGCCTTCCGCGATGCCGATGACCGCCGCCGTGATGCCCAGCGGGAACATCGTCCAGAACGGCAGCCGGTACACCGTGTCGGTCCGGCCGGCGCGCTCGGCGGCCAGCTCGCCCTGGGCGACCTCATCGGCGTCGATGGTCCGGTACGCCGGGATGAACGCGCCGTCGACGACGACGTCCTTGCTCCCCGTGCCGCACAACCCGATGACGTCCCAGGAGTCCTCGATGATCGTGTAGTCCTTCCTCGGCAGGACCACGTGCATCGTCTTCACCGGCTGGGCCGGCTTGCCGTCGGCGTCGCCGAGCAGTGCACCGAGGAAGATCCAGTCGCAGTGGTCGGTTCCGGAGGAGAACTGCCACCGGCCCCGGAGGACGTAGCCGCCGTCGGTCGGGGTGGCCACGCCGCTGGGCATGTACGGGGAGGCGATCCAGGTGTCCTGGTTCTCTCCCCAGACCTCCTCCTGGAGCCGCCGGTCCATGAACGCCATCTCCCACGGGTGGACGCCGCCAACCCCGCACACCCATCCCGTCGATCCGCACGCCTTCGCCACCGCCATCACGGCTTCCGCGAAATCGCGCGGGTGGGCTGCGTGCCCGCCGAAGTCGGTCGGCTGCAGCAGCCGCATGACCCCGGCTTCGCGCACCAGCTTGACGCTCTCATCCGCCAGCTTGCCGAGGCGCTCGGTCTCTTCCGCGGTCGCTGCGAGCCGGGCAGCGACCTCCTCCACTCTGCGAACCACATCGTGCGCCATGCAGGCACCTCCGGAAATGGACAAGACGGCCGCACCCGCCACCGATGTGCCAGGGCGTGCTAGACGCTAGGTTCGGCTTCCGGGCCGCTCCCACCGCTGCTCCCGCTGACCGAGACCGACCTGTGCGCCCGGACTTCCGCGGCTGTGATGCGGGTCCGCGGCCGCACAGCTTCCCAAGCAAACGCTTGGCCAGATATGCTCTCGGCGCCGAGATGGAGCTGGCCGGTGCCGCGGGCACGGCGGGAGGGCAGGACAAGGTGGCCGAGGAATCCGGGGGCATGGCCCCGTTCACCGTCGACGGGCTCGACGAACTCCGCGCGTCCGTCGGCACGACCCTGGGCCCCACCGCGTGGCTCCCGATCGACCAGGCGCGGATCGACGGCTTCGCCGACGTCACCGGCGATCACCAGTGGATCCACGTCGACCCGGTGCGGGCGCGCGAGTCCGCGTTCGGGTCGACGATCGCGCACGGCTACCTCACGCTGTCGCTGTGCAACTACTTCCTGCCCCAGCTGCTGTCGGTGCGCGGCGTCAGCATGGGGGTCAACTACGGCGCCGACCGCGTCCGCTTCCCGGCGCCGGTGCCTGCCGGATCCCGCATCCGCGGCCGCGGCGAGGTCCTCGCCTGCGTCGACGTGCCCGGCGGGGTCCAGGCGACGATCCGGATCACCGCGGAGGTCGAGGGCCAGGCCAAGCCGGCGTGCGTCGTCGAGACGCTCAACCGCTGGCTCGCCTGACCCGGAAACCCGGTCGTGAGTGCAAAACCCGGCTCTAACACGATTTTGCACTCACGACGGACAGTCCGCGCGTGCCGTCACGAGGCGGACCACACGTCCTCGGGGCTCCAGAACGCCCGCATGCTCGTGATCCGCCCGGCCTCGTCGAAGGTCATGACGTCGATCGGCTCGATCTCGACCGCCCCGTCCGGCGTCTCGGTGCGCACGCGGAAGTGGAACGCGGCGTTGTCGCCGGCCACCCGCACCGCGATCAGCTCGCTCTCCCGGCGCAGGTTCTCGATGGCCGAGTAGAACTCGGCGATCGCTCCCCGGCCGCGCAACGGCTCACTGCCCACCGGATCTTCGAGCGTGGCGTCCTCCGCGTACAGCGCCGCGATCTCCGCCGCTCCCCCGGTCCCGATGGCCTTCACATAGCGCGCGACGACGTCGCGGATGACGGATGGCTCCGGCATGTCCGATGTCCTCTCCTCGTGGTCGGCCCGCGCGGCTGCGGGCCGGTGGCGGTGATCCGGATCGGCCGACTCCTCGCACCGGCTGCGAGGAGTCGGCCTTCCCGGGATCACGGCTGCGGAACGCGGATCCGTCCATCGCGCACCGCTGTTTCGATGCTGTCGCGCAACTTCAGGCAGGTCAGCACCGTTGCGCGGTCGGCGGTCGGGCTCTGCGCGAGCTCGACGCACTGCTCGGTGTCGGACGTCCACTGCACGAGCGTGTGGGCCAGGCTGTTCTTCTTGACCAGCACGCACGTCCCGCAGCTGTGGCAGGACACGGGCTGGAGCGGAATCTCCTCGTCGGTCATGGATCGCGCCGATCAGGCGGTGGGGGCGCTGTCGTCGACGATGATCCGGCCGTTGGCCAGGTTGTCATCGACCTCGGCCTGCCAGAACTGGATCGCCCGCTCGGTGTCGATCTCGAACTCGAACCGCTGGGTCATCTCCGGCTGGACGTCCTCGACATCGACGTAGAACTGCTCGTACCAGCGCCGGAGCTGGTAGACCGGCCCGTCCTCCTCGCACAGCAGCGGGTTGTCGATCTTCGCCTTGTTCTGCCAGATCTCGACGTCCTGCAGGAAGCCCTTCTCCACTCCCACGGCGAACGCCTGGGCCATCTGCTCGGCCTCCTCGTCGGACATGCCGTCCGGCTTCTTGACCATCGCGCCCCACTGCAGCACGAAACTCGTGGGCGACACCGGGTAGTGGCAGTTGATCAGCACGGTCTCGATCGTCTGGTCCCCCACGTCGCTCCACAGGTAGTCGATCATGTAGGAGGGTCCGTAGTAGGAGGCGCTCGAACGGAGGCTGCTGTCGTCGGAGTAGTTCGTGCCGATCTTCACGTCCGGCCGGGCCTTGCTGTGCATCGTCTGGGTGGCGACGTGGCCCTCGAACACGTTCTTGAAGTACGTCGGGAACGAGTAGTGGATGTAGAAGAAGTGCGCCATGTCCACGACGTTGTCGACGATCTCCCGGCAGTTCGATCCGTCGATCCGCAGCGAGTTCCACGTCCACGACGTCCACTCGTCCGAATCCGTGCCGGGGATCTCCGGGATCGTCACGTCCGGCGGAGGCTGCTGCCCCTGCGGGTCGTTCCACACGAACAGCTGCCCGTTGCGCTCCAGCACGGTCCACGCCTTCGTGCGGGCCCGCGGCGGCACCCGTCGCGCGTACGGGATGCTCGCGCAGCGCCCGCTGCCCGACCAGCGCCAGTCGTGGAACGGGCAGGCGACCTCGTCGCCCTTCACCTCGCCCTGGCTCAGGTCGCCGCCCATGTGCGGGCAGTACGAGTTGAGCACGTTCAACTTCCCGCTGCTGTCGGCGAACACGACCAGCTTGGTGCCGAACGCCTCGATCGCGTGCGGTTTTCCGTCCCGGTAGTGGTCGGCAAGGCCGAGGCAGTGCCAGCCGCGTGCGTAGCGAACCGGCGGCGCCGCCGCCTCGATCACCCGCACCTCGTTCTCGCCCGCCGCCTGCAGTGACGTCATGAGGACTCCTTTGCCTCCGTCTTGCCAAAGCTCATCAATGGTGGGAAGTCCGGGCGGGGCGAAAACAGTCGACCTCCCGCTCACCGAGACCGATCTCGGCCGGCGCGGGCCCGCCCGCGGGTTCCGGTGGTCGCCATGGACCGCAACCGAAGATGAACCGGCACTCGGCCGGTCATCGCAGCGTCAGCTCTCGTCCGACGGGCCACCCCGCTGATAACGTAGCAAGCGCTTGGTCGTTACAGCGCGCGCCGGGCGGCTGGGCCACCGTGCCGCCGATGACGGAACCGTTCAGGAGGAAACCCATGAGACTGTCCGGGAAAGTCGCTTTCATCACCGGCGCCGCGCAGAGCCAGGGCCGCAGCCATGCCGTGCGGCTGGCCGAGGAGGGCGCGGACATCATCGCCGTGGACCTCTGCCGGCAACTCGACATCGTCAAGTACCCGATGGGCACCGAGGAAGGGCTGACCGAGACCGTCCGCCTGGTCGAGAAGCTCGGCCGGCGCATCCACTCGGCAGTCGCGGACGTGCGGGATGAGGGCGAACTCGCGGCCGTCGTCGACGCGGGCGTTGCCGAGCTGGGCCGCCTCGACATCGTGGCGGCGAACGCGTCGATCTGCACCACGCAGCCGTCCGAGGACCTGACCCCCGAGATCTGGCAGACCACGCTGGACATCAACCTCACCGGGGTGTGGAACACCTGCGCGGCCGCCATCCCGCACCTGCTCGCCTCGGGCGGCGGCAGCATCGTGATCACCGGCTCCACCGCGTCCCTCAAGGGACTTCCCTTCTTCCTGCCCTACGTGGCGGCGAAGCACGCGGTGGTCGGCATCGCGCGATCGCTCGCGCTGGAGTTCGCCGACCGGGGCATCAGGGTGAACACGATCCACCCCACCGGCGTCGACACGCCGCAGGGGCACTCGCCCGTCCTGCCGACGCTCCTGGAGAAGCGGCCGGATCTGGGGCCGCTGTTCATGAACACCCTTCCGGTGGAGCGCGTTCAGTCGATCGACATCAGCAACGCGCTGGTGTACCTGGCCTCCGACGAAGCCCGGTACGTGACCGGCGCGAACTTCCCGGTGGACGCGGGCAACACGATCCGCTGAGCGATCGGGCCGCCTTGCGGCTCGTTCCCGAATCGCGCGCGGGACGTGCCCGCCGGCGACCCAGAACGCCGTTTTCGCGCGAAACCGGCGTTCCGCGTGAGGGCGGGGCGCCGGTTTCGCGCGAAAACGCCACCGGCGTCAGGCACCGGGCGCTTCCGGATGAGACGGGGCGGGGCCAGTCTGAAACGACCTGTCGAGACGCGGTGAGGACGCCGGGATCGACGCGATCCCGGCGTCCTCACCGGCTCCCGGGAACTGGACGGTCCGCTGCACGATGCTGCGAACGCCGCGGCGATCGCGGCCCGAACAGCGTGCTGGCCGCCCGTTGTCCCAGCCTGATCAGCAGGGACTACGGGCGGCCATCGGCTCAGCCCTTTCGGCGTCAGTCGGCGAGTGAGCCGAGGCGGTCGCTCGCCGTGACGCCGCCGTCGACGAACATCGTGCTGCCGGTGACGAAGCTGGCTTCGTCGCTGAGCAGGAAGCGGACGACGGACGCGACCTCTTCCGGTTGCCCGACGCGCCCGAGCATCGCATCGCCGCGCATCCGGGCCGTGCGCCGGGTGTCGGCGAGGCTGCGCTCCAGCATCGGCGTTTCGATGTACCCGGGGCAGACCGCGTTGACCCGGACCCCGGCCGGGCCGAACTGCGCGGCCAGTGACCGGGTCAGCCCGAGGACTCCCGCTTTGGAAGCGCTGTAGGACGGGATGTTCGCCTGCCCGAGGGTCGCGTTGATGGACGAGATCGCGACGATGGCCGAGCCCGGCTGCGCCTCGAGGTCCTCGGCGAGCGCCGCGGCCGCGTAGGCGTACGCCGTGAGGTTGACGTCGAGGACGCGCTGCCACGCCTCGCGCGACAACTTCGTCACCGGCGTCGAGTCGACAACACCTGCGGCGTGGACGAAACCGCCGATCCTGCCGACGACCCGTCGGGCTTCGCCGAGGACGTCGTCGTACCGGGCCACGTCGGCGACATCGATCCCGGCCACGGCGACCGGCGTCTCGTGGTCGTGCTCGATCTGCTTCGCGACGGCGGTCGCGCCCTGCTCGTCGCGATCCCACAGCACCACCGGTCGACCGGCGGCCGCCAGGGTGCGGGCGCAGGCCGCGCCGATCCCGGATGCCGCGCCGGTGACCAGCACCGGCGTCTTCGGAGATGTCCTGGCACTCATCGCGTTTCCTCCATGGTCGCACCGGAATCCGATCGGCCCGCGACGGCCGGGCCGTCGTCGGTGAGGTCGCGGCCCCTGGTCTCGGCGATGAGCCAGATCGACACGATCGTGATCGCCGCCGACAGGGCCGCGATGGCGGTCAGCGGCAGGCTCGAACCCCCGGTGGCGGCGACGAGGCTGGTGGCGATCAGCGGGGTGAAGCCGGCGCCGAGCAGGCTGGCGAGCTGGTAGCCGAGCGAGACACCCGTGTACCGGACGCGGGTGCCGAACATCTCCGAGAGCATCGGTGCCAGCGGCGAGTACATCAGGTTCTGCAGCACCTGGGCGATCATCAGCCCGACCGTCATGACCACCACGGACCCGCTGTCGACCATGACGTAGAGCGGCAACGCGAAGAGCACCGTGCCGACCGCGCCCACCATGACCACGCGGCGCCGCCCGAACCGGTCGGACAAGGCGGAGAACAAGGGGATGCAGACGATCGAGACGGACACCGTGAACAGCAGCGCCCGCATGACATCGGACATCTGGTACCCGAGCCCCGTGGCGTAGGCGATGATGTGCGAGCTGGTCAGGGCCGTGAGCGCGAAGGGCCCGATACCGGCCGCGCACGCCAGGACGAGCGCGCGCGGCTGCCGCAGCAGCTGCAGCGCGGGCACCTTGGGCTGCGCCTGGGATTCCGCGGCGGCAGCGGCCTCGCGGAACACCGGGCTTTCGACGACGCTCAGCCGGACGTACAGCCCGATCATCAGCAGCACCGCGCTCAGCAGGAAGGGCACCCGCCAGCCCCAGGAGAGGAAGGCCTCGCTCGGCAGGAGGGTCACCACCGTGACCGCGGCGGTGGAGAGCAGGAAGCCGAACGGCGAGCCCAGCTGCATGATCCCGACCCACGCCCCTCGGCGCCGGGAGTCGGCGTGCTCGATGACCATCAGCGCCGCCCCGCCGTACTCCCCGCCGACCGCCACGCCCTGCACGATGCGCAGCAGGACGAGCAACACCGGGGCGGCGAAGCCGATCTTGTCGTAGGTGGGCAGGACGCCGATGAGGAAGCTGGCGCCGCCCATCAGCATCATGGTCACCACGAGCATCGACTTGCGCCCGAGCCGGTCGCCGAAATGCCCGAACAGGAGCCCGCCCAGGGGGCGTGCCACGTAGCCGGCCGCCAGCGTCCCGAAGGCGGCGACGGTCGAGACGCCCGGGGTGAGCGCCGGGAAGTAGAGCTTCCCGAACACCAAGGCCGCCATCGTGCTGTAGAGCAGGAAGTCGTAGTACTCGATGACGGTGCCCAGCAGGCTGGAAAGCGCCACCTTGCGCAATTGTGCTGACCCGACGGAAGACGGGCCGGCACCCGTCGGGGTTGGTTCCTGCGAGTTCATCGGGGGCCTCCAGCCGATACCCGACCAATGGGGAATTTCCTATGTGGACCGTTCACCGGTCGCACCGCGCGGCGATCGAGGAGGAACGCCGCGTGTCGTACGGCAGAGCGCCCGCTACAGCCGGCCGCGGAGGTACCCGAAGAACCCGGGCGTCTTGGTGACGCGGAGGCGGGTGAGCTTGCGGTAGCTGATCCGCCACCGGCCCTCCACCTTCCGGTATTCCTCGTGGTAGTGGCCGTAGCCGTGCATGTGCTCGGTGACATCACCGTGCTGCCACCAGAGCTCGTCCTCCATCGCCCAGATCCCGCGCGCGGTGGTCGGGGAGGTGAGCTCGATCTCTGGCATGTGCCCGTGGTGCACCGTGGTGACCTTCGTGTCGCCGTCGAGGAGCCCGGAGATCGCCTTGGTCAGCGCCTCGGCGCCGACCACCTTGTTCCCCTGGCCGTCCGCCTGCGGCCGGTTCTCGTCCGGAACGTCGGCGTAGGACTCGCTGACCACGTCGTCGGTGTGGCACTCCGCGTAGCGGTCCCACTGCTTGGTGTCCATCACGCGAAGGCGCCTGGCGAACAGGGACTGGATCTCCGAGATCGCCAGCAGCTCCTCGGCCGCCGACGGCGTCGCATCCACGGGAACGCTCGACATGCCTTTCCTCCTGCGTCGTCATTGACGGTGACCGGCAGTCGCGGTGGCGACGACCTCCGCCCGAAGTGCACCGGGCGGCGCGCGGACCCGGCGGGCGTTCAGCGTTCAGCCCGCTTCGTTTTTCCGCGAATTGCCCAAGCGCTTGCTTGATGGCGGGAAGGTTAACCACGCGCCGGGGAGGCGTCAAGGCGCAGGCCGCGTTTCCGTCGAGCGAGGTCGCGGCGGGCGCCGCGAGGAGGGGCCGGAACCGGTTCTCCGGAAACCGGCCCGCAGCTCGCGGCGATCATCGAATTCGAAACCTTCGAGCGGGGTTCTCCCCGGCGCTCCATGCGTCGGGGCGGCCCCGTTCGCGCAACGCGGCGGTCAGCACGACCCGCCGGGCGCCGTGGTCATCGGGCGAACATGTCCAGCGCGGCGAGGTGGCTGAACACCATGCACGATCCGATCGGATTGCCCCCACCCGGATACGCGGTCCCGCTGACCGCCGCCATCGAATTGCCCGCGGCGTAGAGGCCCGGAATCGTGCTTCCCGACGTGTCGAGCACCCGGGCCCGCGCGTCGGTGCGCAGGCCGCCCTTGGTGCCGAGATCGGAGATCCCGAACGCCGCGGCGTGGAACGGCCCCTTCTCGATGGGGACCAGCGGCGAGCCGTCCCCGGCGAACGCCCGGTCGTACGGCTCGGCACCGCGGTGGAAGTCGTCATCGGTTCCGGCGGCCGCGAACGCGTTGAACCGCGCCACCGTCCGCACCAGGTTCCCGGCCGGGACACCGATCTGCTCGGCGAGCTCGCCCAGGGTGTCGGCGCTGAACCACAGGCCGGCGTCGACGTAGTCCTCGGTCTCCCCCATCGGGACGCTGGTCGAGCGCACCGGCGGCCGCGCACCCTCGCGGTCGTCGTAGATCATCCAGAACGGCAGCGTCACGCTGCCGTCGCCGATGCGGTCGATGACGACGCGGCCGATCCGGTCGTACGGCCAGGACTCGTTGACGAAGCGCTCCGCGTTGTCGTCGACGAAGATCCCGCCGGTGAACCACAGCGAGAACGTCGACGTCCTATCGGGGTGGGTGATGCCGGGCGACCACCACGCCTCCGACATCAGGTCGGTGTCCGCGCCGGCGTCGATGCCGGCCTGGATCGCCTGGCCCAGGTTGCCCGACGGCCCCATGGCATCGCGCGCCGCCCCCGGAACCTGGTGCTCGGTCCGCATCTGCTGGTTCCGCTCGAACCCGCCGGAGGCGATCAGCACGCCCCTGCGGGCGCGGATCCGGTGCCGCCGGCCACCCTCGTCGACCACGGCACCGACCACGACGTCGCCCTCGCGCACCAGCTCGTCGCACACGGCGCCGCGGCGCATCCGAACGCCGTCCTGCTTGGACAGCGCGAGGAGCAGCCTGCCGATCAACGCCTGCCCACCGATGAGCAGGTCGGCCAGTGGATTGCCCGCCCGGTCGACGTCCAGCGGCGGCCGGAGGGAGTTCCGCAACGCGCCGAGCCGCTCGGACTCCAGCGGCGTCGGCATGATGTGCCGGCCGGTCGCGCTCGCCTTCGGGGCGGACCCGAAGTAGTCCGGCCACGGGTAGACCAGGAACTCGAAGTCGTCGTCGGCTTCCAGGTAGTCGACCAGCCGTCCGCCGTTGTCCAGGAACGCGTCCTGCAGCTCCCGGGGCGTGCGATCCCCCACCACGGCGCGGAAGTAGGTCTTGGCGTCCGCCAGGGTGTCCTGGTCACCGGCCCGCCGGAGCACCGCGTTGCCCGGGAACCACAGGCCGCCGCCGGAATACGCCGTGGTGCCGCCGAACTTGTCGGTCGCCTCGGCCACGATCACCGAGAGCCCCTCCCGGGCCGCGGTGTAGGCCCCGGTCAGCGCTCCGCCGCCGGAACCGATCACCAGCACGTCGCACTCGTCGTCCCAGCGGTTCGAAGTCTCGTCCGTCGCCATGGGGTCACGATGCTCCCGGGCGGCTCCGCCGTGCCGATTCGATCCCACTGACCAAGACGGACATTTCCCGCTCGCGAAGCTGAGCAAGCGCTCGGGTGGGAGCGTCCGGGGCCCGCTGCGGGCCCGGTGCGGTGCGGATTCCCGATGAGCGGGAGGCCTGCGGGCGTTCGGCGGGCAAGGCTGGAAGCCTGGTGCTTTCGGGTGGCGCGGGCGCCGGCGATCCCGCCCAATTCGGGCCATTCCGCCAGTGAGCGTTGTCCATCCTGGTCGGCCCGCAGCCGCGGGTCGCGAAGCCGCACGTCGATGGGGGTGTCGCAGGCGCCGCAGGCATTGGCCGTACCCCGAGTCCAGGCGGGCGCTGCAACTCCCGCAGGGGCCGCTACCCGCACCGCCACGCAAAACGAGGTTGGAAGACCTCATTGAGAGGGAAGCCGATGGGACGACTCGATGGCAAGGTGGCCATCATCACCGGCGCCGCGCAGGGCTTGGGCGCCGCCACCGCGCGGCTGTTCGCCGCCGAAGGTGCGGCCGTGGTGCTCGGTGACGTGCTCGTCGACGCGGGGAAGCAGGTCGCGGACGAGATCGGTTCGCGCGCGATGTTCCAGCAGATCGATGTCCGGGACGAGGCGGACTGGCGCGCGTTGATCGCCGCGTCCGCCGACCGGTTCGGCGGCATCGACATCCTCGTCAACAACGCGGGAATCCTGCATTGGGCGGAGATCGAAGAACTTTCGGTCGCGGACGCCCAGCAGGTGCTCGACATCAACGTGCTCGGCGTCCTGCTCGGCGTCAAGGCCGTGGTGCCGACGATGAAGGCGGCGGGGCGCGGCGTGATCGTCAACACCTCGTCGGTGGACGGGCTCCGCGGCGTCAGCGGCCTGGCCGCGTACTCGGCCAGCAAGTGGGCGGTGCGCGGGTTGTCCCGCTCGCTGGCGTACGAGCTGGGGCCGTCCGGAATCCGCGTGTGCACCATCCATCCCGGCGGGATGAACACCGCGATGGGAAATCCAAATCCCGCCGGTGAGTCCGGCGAGGCGCTGCAGCAGCACTACGTCGACGTGCCGTCGCAGCGCATCGGCGAGCCGGACGAGATCGCCCAGGTGACGCTGTTCGCGGCCAGCGACGCGGCGAGCTACCTGTCCGGGGCGGAGATCGCGGTCGATGACGGCTGGTCGGCCGGAACGTACTACCCGACGCTGCCCGGCGCGCCGGACGGATCGCGAGCGGGACGGCGAGCGGGACCCCGTTTCGCGCAGCGGTGCATCCTCGCTAGCCGGTGAGCAGTGAACGGCCTGTTCACCTCGATAGGCGAAGTGAACGGTCCGTTCGCTCCATCCGCCCAGCATCGGCGGGCACCGCTGGAAGTGGAGTGAACGGACCGTTCGTCCCGATAGACGAGGCGAACAGGCCGTTCACTCCACCGCTTTCGGAGGAGTCCGCCGCTCTCCCGGGCGGCGGATGCTTCGCCGAGCACGGAAGAACCCCGCCGCGCGAAGTCGGCATCGTCGTCAGCTCGAGGAAGCAGGTGCAACCGGAGCTTCCTTGCCGGCGGCGTGGCGCGCGACCACGGTGCCGTAGACGAGCCCCTGACCGATGGTCGCCCCGGCTCCCGGATACGTGGTGCCGAACGCGTTCGCCGCGGTGTTGCCGATCGCGTAGAGCCCGTCGATCGGGGAACGGTCCGACCGCAGCACCCGCCCGTGTCCGTCCGCTCGCAGCCCGCCGCAGGTGCCGAGGTCGCCGAGGACGATCCGCACCGCGTACAGCTGTCCCTGCAGGGGGCGCAGATTCGGGTTCGGCGCGACGGTCGGATCGCCGTAGTAGCGGTCGTAGGCGCTGGCGCCGCGGCCGAAGTCCTCGTCCACGCCGGCGGCCGCGAGTTCGTTGAACCGGCGCAGGGATGCGACGAGGCCCTCGACCGGCAGCCCGGTCCGGCGGGCCAGATCGGCGGGGTCGTCCGCCCGGTGCGCGATGCCGGCGGCGTACCAGCTCTCCGGCAGCGGCATCCGCGGGAACAGCCCGGCCGCGTACACGTAGCTGTTGCGGTAGCGCTGGTCGAACACCATCCACATCGATCCGACGGCGTCGCCGGCCCGCTCCCGCGCCAGGACCTGCTGGCCGAAGCTCATGTAGTCGGTCGCCTCGTTGACGAACCGGCGGCCGTGCCGGTCGACGATGAGCGACCCCGGCAGCGACCGCTCGGCGAGCAGGACCAGGGGCGCCGCCCCGGGCAACGGCGCGACGGCGGGGAACCACCACGCCTGGTCCATCAGGTCGATGTCGGCCCCCGCCTCCCGCCCGATCCGGATGGCATCTCCGGTGTTCCCCTCGTTCCCCAGGCTCCAGCCGGGTTCGAGCGCCGCCGACTGGAACTCGTGGCGCAGCGCGATGTTATGGTCGAAACCGCCGGCCGCGAGCACGACACCGCGCCGTGCCCGCACCGTCACCTCGCGCCCGTCCTGCTCCAGCACCACGCCGGTCACCCGGTCGCCCTCCGTGGTCAACCGCTGCACCGAGGTCCGGGTCCACACCGGAATCCCGGCCCGCAGGACGCCCGCGTACAAGCCGGCCGCGAGCGCCTGACCGCCCGCGACGTACTCCCGGCCGAGCAGCTTTCCGCCGATGCCCTGGGAAACCCGCCGCACCACGCGCGGAACCGCGCGTCGCGGAACCCGGGTCATGAGGTTCATCCACTTGTAGTCGAAACCGGTGATCGGCATCGGCACCGGGGACTTCAGGCCCGTGGGGCGCAGCCTGGCCCGCTCGGCGCCCAGGACCGCGAGGTCGAACGGCTTGCACTCGCAGCTGCGGCCGGCCGCGGTGCCACCGGGCAGTTCCGGGTGGTAGTCGGAGTAGCCCTTGCTCCACATGAAGCGCATCGGCGTGGTCCGCTGCAGCATCCGGACGGTCTCCTCGCCGTGGCGCAGGAAGCTCTCCCACCGCTGGTCCGGCGAGCTGCCGTCGACGACGGAGCGCAGGTAGCGCTCGGCGCGCTCGGGCGAGTCGACCGCCCCCTCCGCCGCCAGCAGGGAGCTCGCCGGGATCCAGAACGCACCGCCGGAAAGGGCCGTCGACCCGCCGACGTAGTCCGTCTTCTCGACGATGAGCACGTCGAGCCCCAGTTCTCGCGCCGCGAGCGCCGCGGCCATCCCGGTGCCGGAGCCGGCCACGACGAGGTCGACGATCGTGTCGTGGGCGGCCGCGGGAGCGGGCGGTGTGCTCGTGGGCATCGGAGTCTCCTCGTCCTGGTGCGGTACTGCGATGTCGCAGCCCACCACCGCTGCGCACCGGCGGTGAAGAGCTGCTCCCGCTCAACGGGATGCGCTCGATCCGCCGATCAATCGCGCCGGCCGAACCGGCTCCGGTGGGGCTCAGGGGCGCGACGGTGCGTGAGCCGGTCGGCACGCGCCGCCATGGCCGCGTGCACGGTCTCGGGGTGGGTGACGATGTAGAACTCGCCTTGCGCCGCCTGCTCCATGATCGTCGCCGCCGCTTCGTCGGCGCTGATGGCCTGCTCGAGCATGGCCATCATGGCCTGCCGGTGTTCCTCCGCGGCCGCGACGTCACCGGATTCGACGCCGCGCGCGGCGCTGAAGATGTTGGACGCCACCGGCCCCGGCAGCACGGCCGCGACGGAGACATCGGCGCCGACCTGGGCGATCTCCTGGTGCAGGCACTCGACCATGCCCAGCACGGCGTGCTTGCTCATGACGTACGGGGCCTGCAGGGGCAACGTCGTGACGGCACCGACCGACGCGATCGTGAGCACGTGGCTGCGCCACTCGTCTTCGATCATGGCGGGCAGGAATGCCCGGATCCCGTGGAAGACCCCGCTGATGTTGATGTCCACGACGCGCCGCCAGCTCTCCGGCGGGACGTCCCACAGGTAGCCGACCTGCTCGACCCCGGCGTTGTTGATCAGCAGCCGGACCGGGCCGAACTCGTCGCGCACCTGGCGGGCCAGCCGCAGCATCGCGTCGGGATCCCGGACGTCGACGACGTGCGCGACCACGCGGCCGCCACTGCCGTGCTCCTCGTCGGCGATCCCGCGCACGGCCGGCTCGTCGACGTCCGCCGCGATCACCGTCATGCCGAGGTTCCCGGCGAGGTGCCGGGCCAATCCGGCACCGAGCCCGGAACCGGCACCGGTCACCACGGCGAGACCCCCGCCGAACACCTCCTGCTGAGTGGGCACGGAACTCCCTCCAACGGCATCGTTCGGGTCGTCGCGCCCGCCGGGCGCGCCCCGGAAGTACACGGCACCACTGGATGTGGTCGCCGCTGGAACAGCACCGGCCGCGATTTCGTCCACGATGGACGCGGGCCGCCGCGGCAGCGATCACGGTCGGAGCCAGGACGCCCGGTTCCTCCGCGGAAATCGCCACCGCCCCTTCGCGACGGTAGACAACCGGGCGGTTCCACACCAGTATGTGGTCCTGTTGAGCGGGACATCCCAATCAAGCGCTTGGTGGAATCCCTGAGCTCCGCCCGCCGCGGCCGAGGAGTTCGAGGCGATCCCGGGCGGTCGCCACGGCCACAACGCCGAGCGGCGCCGACGGGGTCGCGGCCGATGTCCGGCGATCCGCGCGTCCCCAGGCCCACCGCCGCCCATCACGACAACCGGAGGTTTCCATGGTCACACGTGTCACCTACGCGCGGAGCGTGCACGACGAGGCGGAGATCAACGCCGTGCTGGAGGTGCTGCACGGTGGCCCGCTCGCGCTGAAGATCGGCAAGAACGTCGCCGAGATGGAGCGCCGGGTCGCCGAGCTGTACGGCAAGCGGCTCGGGCTGATGTGCAACTCGGGCTCCTCGGCGATCTACCTCGCCGTCGAGCTCCTCGGCCTGCCCGCCGGAGCGGAGGTGATCACCTCGCCGCTCACCTTCTCCACCGACGTCTCGCCCCTCGTGCGCGCCGGCCTCGTGCCGGTCTTCGTCGACGTCGAACCGGACACCTACAACGTCGACGTGAGCAAGATCGAGGAGATGATCAGCGAGAAGACCAGGGCGCTGCTGATCCCGAACCTCGCGGGCAACGCCCCGGACTGGGATGCCATCCGCGACATCGCCGACCGGCACGACCTCAAGGTGATCGAGGATTCCTGCGACGCCATCGGCACCACGCTGCGCGGCACGCCCACCGGCCTGCGCAGCGACATCACGGTCACCAGCTTCGCCATGGCGCACATCATCACCTGCGCGGGCAACGGCGGGATGGTCACGCTCGACGACGAACGGCTGCGCGACCGGGGGCTCATGCTGCGGCGCTGGGGCCGTCGTTCCGAGCCGCACCTGTTCGGTTCGGCGGGCAGCGGGCGGGTGTTCCGCGAAGACCTCGACGGCGTCGCCTACGACAACGACTTCATCTTCGACGTCCTGCCGTGGAACTTCGAGCCCTCCGAACTGGGCGCGGCCTTCGGCCTGCAGCAGCTGGCGAAGCTGGACCGCAACTTCGCCCGCCGCGCCGAGATCTTCGAGGCCTTCAGCGCCGCCTTCGGCAGCTACCCGACCCTGTTCTCCCTCCCCCGCCAGCTGGCGGACTTCCACACCGCGTGGCTGTGCTACCCGGTGCTCGTCAAGCCCGACGCCGGGTTCACCCGCAGCGACCTGCAGGAGTCCCTGGAGGCCGCGGGCATCGACACCCGAACGGTCTGGAGCGGCAACGTCACCCGGCATCCGATGATGCGGGGAGTCGAGTTCCGGCAGCCGCGCGACGGGCTGCCGGTCGCCGACGAGGTCTTCGAACGGGGCATGTCCCTGGGCATGAGCCACGGCACGACCCAGGAGGAGCTGGACCACGTCGTCGCCAGCATCCACGCATTCGCATCGCGACACGCTCCGGCCGAGACCCGAGCCGCGGGCTGACAGCGGGCGGCCATCCAGCCCGGACAACGGGAGCATTCGGGCGGGATGGCCGCCGCAGTCATCGTTCAGGCACTTTTCGCCGGCCCGAGTCGCTGCTAGCTTGTTTTAGAATCAATTCCATTTTGCCGGTCGCGGGAGGTGTGGCATGACCTCAACGTTGAGGATGAATGCCGAGTCGGCAGTCGAGGAGCCGGTACCGCCGTCCATGGTGGAGCGGATGACGCTGATCCTGGACCTGTTCGAACACCCGCACACCCGTCGGAACCTGGAGGAGGTGACCCGGCGGACCCGTCTGCCCCGCTCGACGGCCCACCGCATCCTCGACCAGCTGGTCCGGTTGCGCTGGCTCGACCACACGACGTCCGGATACCGGCTCGGCAAACGAGCGCTCGGGCTCGGTGGCCGCGAGATCGGGCAGAACGCCCTGCGCAGCGCGGCGGCACCGGTGCTCCACGACCTGGCGATCCGCACCAAGCTGGTCGTGCACCTGGCGGTCCTCTCCGGCACCGAGGTGTACTACCTCGACAAGGTGGGCGGGCGGTCCGCGGTCGACGTGCCCTCGCGCGTCGGCGGCCGGGCCCCGGCGCACTGCACGGCGCTGGGCAAGGCGATGCTCGCCTGGCTGCCCCCGGAACGGATCGACACCGAATACGCCGACGCGGTCCGCCGGACCCCGCGCAGCATCGGCGATCTGGGCATCCTGCACCAGGAGCTGGATCGCATCCGGCGCCGTCGCGGGCTGGCCTTCGAACGCGGCGAGTGCTTCGCCCACGTCAGCTGCGTCGGCATCGCGCTGCGCGGCCAGGAGGGTCCCGCGGCGGCGATCTCCGTGGTGGGCGACGTGCAAACGCCCATGGAACGGGTCGCGCCCCTCCTCGTGCAGGCGGCGCACGCCGTGTCGAACGAGTTCTTCGCCGTCCCCGCCCTGCCGCGGCCCGACCTGGCGGCTCCCCAGCAGACGTGGTCGAGCGAGGCGATGACCCGCTTCCTCACCGTCGGAGACGGCGGCGACTGGCTCTAGCGACGTCCGGCGCGCGGACCACGCGCCTCTATCCTGAAACCGGAGCATCCGGACGTGCGGCCAGAACAGGGGGAACAGTGGCCAGAATCGCCGATGTGCGGCCTCCCGCATCGCCGGTGTCGAAGGGCCAGGTCGCGCGCCGCGATCGCATCCTCGACGCCGCCGCGGAACTCGGCGCCACGGCGGACTTCGACCGCGTGCAGATGCACGAGGTCGCCAAGGACGCCGGTGTCGCGATCGGGACGGTCTACCGCTACTTCCCGTCCAAGACGCACTTGTTCACCGCGGTGTTCGAGGCGCAGCTCGGCAAGTTCGTCGAACAACTCTGGCCGATCGGTGGCGAAGACGTCGTCACCGACATCGGCGAGGTCCTGGTGGCGCTGAGCCGCGAGCTGCTCCGCCGGCCCCTGCTGTGCGCGGCGATGGTCCAGAGCACCGCCGCCAGCTACACCACGGACCCGAGCGGGTACCCGGACAACGACTCGGCGCTCTCCCACGCCATCCTCCGCACCCTCGGGAAGTCCTACCCCAGCGAGGAAGACCGCAGCACCGTCCGCCTGCTCGTGTTCAGCTGGTGGGGGGTGCTCATCTCCAGCCTCAGCCGCAAGACGACGATCAAGCAGGCGGAGGCCGACATGCGGCTGGCGGCCCGGCTGCTCCTCGCGCGCTACCTGGCGTAGCCGACGCTTGGACGTTTCCCCGGGACAAGGGAAATCCGGCGGATCACCGACGGCCACCAAGAGTCCGCCTGCACAAGCGGAAGCACAACAAGCCCCTACGAGCGCCGCCATGTCCGCCTGGCCTCACGCGCCTTGAGCGTGGTTTGCGGAATGGCTCCGCACGGCTCGTCCCGAAGGCGCCCGGCGCCTGACACCGGCGGCGATTTCGCGCGAAATCGCCATCCTGCCCTCACCTGAAGCGCCGATTTCGCGCGAAATCAGCGCCCGCCGTTCCAGACGGCCACGCCTCGAAACGGCGTCTCATTTCGCGGAGAACGTCGTGGTGACCTCGCCGAGCGGGTCGATGACGGCGCGGAACCGCATGCCCGGTGCGACCGGGACCAGCGGGCCCAGCGCTCCCGAGAGCACGATCTGCCCGGCGCGCAGCGGATCGCCGAAGGACAACGCCGTCCGGGCCAGCCAGGCGAGCGCGGCGAGCGGATCACCGAGGCACGCGGCCCCGTCGCCCTCCGAGACCAGCTCGTCGTCGGCGTACATCCGCATGGCCGCCTCCCGCGGCTCGAACTCGTCGAGCGCGAGCCGGTGGTCGGCCAGCACGAACAGCCCGCTGGAGGCGTTGTCCGCGATCGTGTCGGTGATCGCGATGTCCCATCCGGCGATCCGGCTGTCGACGATCTCCAGCGCCGGCACGGCGTAGTCGACCGCGGCGCGGACCTGCGCCTCGTCGAGCTCGCCGCCGGCCAGGTCCGCCTTCAGCACGAAGGCGATCTCCGCCTCGACCCTCGGCTGCAGCAGCCGGTGGAACGGGATCACGGCCCGGCCCGAGACGTCCATGTCGGCGAAGAGCACTCCGAAGTCGGGCTGTTCGACGCCCATCTGCCGCTGGACGGCGGGCGAGGTCAGCCCGATCTTCCTGCCCACCGCCACCGCTCCCCTGGCTTCACGCCGCCGCGCGAGCTCCTGCTGCACGGCGTAGGCGAGCGCGATGTCCGTGTCGCCGAGAACGTCCCGCACGGGCTCGGCGGGGATTCCCGTCCGCTCGGCCCTGCTGAGGCGGTCGACCGCATCGGCGATCGAAAGATCGTTGGAATTCCCGGAATTGGCCATCGATGCAAGCACACCGCTACGTTTGCGCGATTCGCCGCGCAGGCCCAGCACCGGTCCCGCTGTCCGGGATCCCGTTCACAGACGTGCGGCCAGCTGCCGCCGCAGCGCCGGGCCGGACCCGGCGAGCAGTTGATTCGCCTTGCCCCGCTTGAAGTACAGGTGCAGATCGTGCTCGAAGGTGAACCCGACGCCGCCGTGCAGTTGCAGGCAATCCGCGGCCACCCGCATCAGGGTGTCCGCGCCGACCACCTTCGCCACCGCGGCGACGGTCGCCAGATCGTCGCCCAGCTCGTCGGTCGCCTCGCCGGTGGCGGCGAACCGCACCGCGTACTGCGCGGTGGCGACGGCGCCGTGGACCGCGACCGCGAGATCGGCGCACCGGTGCTTGAGCGCCTGGAACGAGCCGATCGCCCGCCCGAACTGCTCCCGCACCTTGAGGTATCCGACGGTCTCGTCGAGGCACGCCTGCGCCGCGGCGGCGGACTCGGCGGCCAGCGCTATCCGGGCGAGGGCGACCAGCCGGCGTGCGAGGGCCCCGTCATCACCCTCGGGCGACAGGCGATCCGCGCGAGCACCGGCGAGTTCGACGTCCGCGAGCCGGCGCGTGTGGTCCAGCGCCCGGCGCGGCGTGCGGGTCACTCCTGGCTGCTCCGGGGACACGAGATGGACAGCGGCGTCGTCCCCTTCGCCGCTGATCACCAGCAACACGTCCGCCGTCGCCCCGTGCGGGACCGCACCGACCACGCCCGACAGCCCTCCGCCGTCGGCCACGACCGGGCCCCGACCGGGGGTCTCGGTGAGGCCGGCCACGGCGACCGAGACCGGCTCCTCGGCGAGCCTCTCGAGCAAGGCCTCGCCGGGTTCACCGAGCGATCCCGCGTTGGCCGACTCGCCCAGCAGCGTCCCGGCGATCAGCGTGTCCGGCACAGGTGATGGCGCGATGGCGCGCCCGAATTCCTCGATCACCACAGCGGCCTCGGCGAACCCGAGCCCCAGCCCGCCGAACCGCTCCGGCACCGGGAGCCCACCGAGCCCCAGGTCCGCTACGCCTCGTCTGAAGAGCGCCTGGTCGTAGCCGTGGTCGCCGTCCATCGCCGCCCGCCGGTCCGACTCGGCGCGGAGGAAGTCGGCGACCGCCTTGCGCATCTCGTCGCGCAGGTCTTCGTTCTCGCTCACCGGGTACTCCGTTTCATCCGCGAGGCAACCCGAGAACGCGCTCGGCGATGATGTTGCGCTGGATCTCGTTCGAGCCGCCGTAGATCGTGTCCGACCGGCTGAACAGGAATGACGTCTGCTCGGGCGAGAGGTCGTAGGGCTCGTCGACGGTGAGCGCCGCCGACCCGACGACATCGACGGCCAGCTCCCCGAGGTCCCGGTGCCACGTGGCCCACTGCAGCTTGGACAGCGACGCCTCGAACCCGGACACCGAACTGCCGGCCGACCGCAGCGTCGACACCGCGGTGTAGCGCATCACCCGCAGGTCGATCCACGATTGCACGATGCGCTGGCGCAGCTCCGGGTCGGCCAGCGCGCCGCCAGCCCTGGCGAGTTCGACGACGTGGTCGAGCTCGCGCTGGAAACCGATCTGCTGGCCGAGCGTGGCGACGCCGCGCTCGAAGCCGAGCGTGCCCATCGCGACCCGCCAGCCGTCGCCCTCGTCGCCGACCCGGTTGGCCACCGGCGTCCGGGCGTCGTCGAAGAACACCTCGTTGAACTCGCTGGTGCCGGTGATCTGCCGGATCGGCCGGACCTCGACGCCGGGCTGGTCCATCGGGACCAGCAGGTAGGACAGGCCCGCGTGGCGGCTCGACCCCGGGTCGGTGCGCGCGAGCACGAAGCACCAGTCGGCGACGTGCGCGAGCGAGGTCCACACCTTCTGCCCGTTCAGGACGTACTCGTCCCCCTCGCGCACCGCGCGCGTGCGGACGCCCGCGAGGTCGGATCCCGCACCCGGCTCGGAGTAGCCCTGGCACCAGAGCGCCTCCCCCGACAGGATTCCGGGCAGGAAGCGCCGCTTCTGCTCGTCGGAGCCGAACGCGAGGATCGTCGGGCCGACGAGCTGCTCGCTCATGTGCAGCAAACGCCCCGGCCCGCCCGCCCTCGCGTACTCCTCGTGGAAGATCACCTGCTGCGCCAGGGAAGCACCGCGGCCGCCGTGCTCGACGGGCCAGCCGAGGCCGATCCAGCCGCCCGAACCGAGCCGGCGTTCCCACGCCAGCCTGCGGTCGAGCGCCTCGTCCTCCCGGCCCGAACCGCCGAGGCCGACGACGTCGGCGAACTCGCCGGTCAGCTCTTCGGCCAGCCAGCCGCGCACCTCGGCGCGGAATTCCTCATCACCGGTGGTCATCGTCAGGCCCCGTACACGGGTGTCGGCGGTTCGGCCTTCGCCACCAGGTCGGCGACGACGGCCGTCAGCTCCCGCGGCTCCCACCTGCCGTCCTTCACCGCGGGCGGGCCGTGCCGCCACCCGTCGGCGAGGGAGACCTCGCCGCCTTCGATCTCGAAGACCCGACCGGTCGTGGTGGCCTCGTCGCTGCCCAGCCACACCACGAGGCTGGAAACGTTCGCCGGATCCATCGCGTCGAAGCCGTCGGCGGGCTTGGCCATCTTCTTCGCGAAGACCGCCTCCGTCATCGGGGTCCGCGCCGACGGGGCGATGGCGTTGACGACCACGCCGTAGCGGGCGAACTCGACCGCTGCGACCTGGGTCAGCGCGGCGATGCCCGCCTTGCTCGCGCCGTAGTTCCCCTGGCCGACGCTGCCCATCAGCCCGGCCCCGGACGACGTGTTGACCACCCGGGCGGCGATCCGGTTGCCCGCCTTGGCCTGGTCCCGCCACCACGCGACCGCGTGGCGCAGCGGGGCGAAATGCCCCTTGAGGTTGACGGTCATGACCTGGTCCCACTCGGACTCGCTCATGTTGACCAGCATCCGGTCCCGGTTGATGCCCGCGTTGTTGACGAGGGTGTCGAGCCTGCCGAACGTGCTCACGGCGAGATCGATCACGCTCTCGGCGGCCGCCCAGTCGGCGATGTCGGCCACGACCGCGACCGCCTCGCCTCCCGCGGCCCGCACCTCCGCGGCGACGTCTTCGACGGACGGGGACATGTCGTTGAGGACGACCTTGGCGCCGTGGCGCGCGAATTCGAGGGCGTGCGCCCGGCCGAGGCCCTGCCCGGCACCGGTGATGATGGCGACCCGTCCCGCGCAGATGCCGGCCGTCGGCCCGTCGTGCTCCGTCATGCGCCCAGATAACCACACGATCCCGATAACAAGCAAGCGCTTGGTTCAACCCCCGGACCGGCGAGTCCGGACCGCCGGCACCCCCACCGGGGTGGTCCGCAATTTCAATGGAAATCGAACCTCCGATTTCCATTGAAATTGCGGAAGGTGCCCACAGGCACCCGAGGTTGTCCACATCCATCGGCGTGTCGGGGGCGCGACACGCCGATGGTCCGCAATTTCCATTGAAATTGCGGAGAACAGGTCATCGGCCGCCGGACCGGCGAGCGCGGACGGCCCGGCGACGTGTGCCGCCGGGAGCGCACTAGCCCGGAACCCCCTGGACCAGGCGATCACCCGCGGGACGACGACGGCACCTGTGCCGATGTGCAGAACGAGTTCCCGAACAGGCGCTAGAGGCGTTCGATGATCGTGACGTTGGCTTGGCCGCCGCCCTCGCACATCGTCTGCAACGCGAACCGCCCGCCGCGGCGCTCCAGCTCGTGCAGCATGGTCGTCATCAACCGGGCGCCCGTCGCCCCGATCGGATGGCCGAGCGCGATCCCGCCGCCGTTGACGTTCGTCCTGGCCAGGTCCGCGCCGGTCTCCTTCGCCCACGCCAGCACGACGGACGCGAACGCCTCGTTGACCTCGAACAGGTCGAAGTCGTCGATCGCCATCCCGGTCCGCTCCAGCGCGTGCCTGGTCGCCGGGATGGGGCCGGTCAGCATCCAGACCGGGTCGGCGCCGCGCACCGAGATGTGGTGGATGCGCGCACGCGGGGTCAGGCCGTGCTCTTCGACCGCGCGCGGCGAGGCGATCAGGACCGCGGCCGAGGCGTCGCTGATCTGCGACGCGACGGCCGCCGTGATCCGCTCACCGCCCGCGACGGGCTGCAGGCCCGCCATCTTCTCCAGACTGGTGTCGCGCCGGGGCCCCTCGTCGGTGTCGAAGTCGTCGACCGGTGCGATCTCCGCGGCGAACCGGCCCCCGTCGATCGCGGCGATGGCCCGCTGGTGGCTCTCGTAGGCGTAGGCCTCCATGTCGGCCCGCGAGATGTTCCAGTGCTCGGCGATCATTTCGGCCGAGCGGAACTGCGACACCTCCTGGTCGCCGTAGCGCTTGAGCCAGCCGGGCGACTCGGCGAAGGGCGTGCTGAAGCCGTACTGCCGGCCGACGATCATCGCGGCCGAGATCGGGATGGCGGACATGTTCTGCACCCCACCCGCCACGATGAGGTCGGCGGTGCCGGAGAGCACGCCCTGCGCCGCGAAGTGGACGGCCTGCTGGCTCGACCCGCACTGCCGGTCGACGGTCACGCCCGGCACGTGGTCGGGCAGGCCGGCCACCAGCCACGCGGTCCGCGCGACGTCCCCGGCCTGGGAACCGATCGTGTCGCAGCAGCCGAAGATGACGTCGTCGACCGCGCCGGGATCCACCCCGGTGCGATCCACCAGCGTGCGGATGGCGTGCGCGCCGAGGTCCGCCGAGTGCATCCCGGCGAGAGCGCCCCCGCGCCGCCCGACGGGAGTGCGGACGGCGTCGACGATGTAGGCCTCGGTCACGGAGTTCTCCTCGGATCGAAGTGTCTTGGCGCCGGTTCTCGAACCCGGCCCCGGTCATGGCGGTCGTTCCAGAAGAGCTCGGGCCAGGCTCACCCGAAGGTGCCCAGGTGGCGTTTTCGCGCGAAACCGGCGCCCCGCCCTCACGCGGAATGCCGGTTTCGCGCGAAAACGACGCCCAGCGCTCCAGGCGGTCGGGCCTCGCACGAGCTCGCGTCCCCTGCCGACACGGCCCTTGGTCCTCGAAGCGGCGCTCACCCGCGCAACACCCGCCACCAATGGCCGAAAGGCGTTCGGCGGCGCTCAGGCGTGCTGGCTGCTGGCGGACAGGACCTCGCCGGTGAGGTACGACGCGTAGTCGCTGGCGAGGAAGACCATCACGTTGGCGATCTCCCACGGTTCGGCCGCGCGGCCGAACGCCTCCCGGCCCTTGAGCTCGGCGAGCAGCTCGTCGCTGGTGACCTTCGCCAGGAACGGGTGCATGGCCAGGCTGGGCGAGACCGCGTTGACCCGGATGCCGTGCGGAGCCAGGTCCATCGCGGCGCATCGGGTCAGCGCCATCACGCCGGCCTTCGCCGCCGCGTAGTGGGCCTGCCCCTCCTGCGCGCGCCAGCCGACCACCGAGGCGTTGTTGACGATGACGCCCTTCTTGCCCGCTTCGACCATGCGCTTGCCGGCCGCCCGGACGCAGCGGAACGTACCGGTCAGCGTCACGTCGAGGACCTTGTGCCACTGCTCGTCGGTCATCTCCAGCACGGATGCAGTGCCGCCGAGACCGGCATTGTTGATCACCACGTCCGCGCCGCCGAACGCCTCGGTCGCGTCGAACAACGCGTCGATCTGCGCCTCGTCGGTCACGTCGCACACGACCGCGGCGACCCGGTCGCCACCGAACTCGCCGGCCAGCGCCTTCTCCGCCTCGGCGAGGCGCCGCTCGTGCGTGTCGCCGATGACGACGGCCTTGGCGCCCTCTTCGAGGCACCGGCGGGCGGCGGCGGCCCCGATCCCGGCCCCCGCGGCGGCGGTGACCACGACGGTCCTGCCTTCGAGCAGGCGGTGGGCCGGCGGGCATTCCGGCGTGGGCTGTTCCTTCTTCGACGACGTCACTGCGGCTCCCGAACCGATCGCTGTGAGCGGATGACCGCGGGTCCTGGCCAAGGACCGGCGATCTCCCGTAGGGTAGCAAACCAAGCACTTGTTTGGGAAAGGACGTGAAGGAGCATGCCCAGTACCAGCGACGACTCGGTGGTCACCTACGAACGCCGAGGCGCGGTCGCGCTCGTGACCCTGAACCGGCCCGAGTACCGCAACGCGCAGAACTCGAAGATGACCTACGCGCTCGATGCCGCCTTCAGCCGCGCCGTGGACGACGACGAGGTCAAGGTGATCGTGCTCGCTGGCAACGGCAAGCACTTCTGCGCCGGGCACGACATCGGCTCGCCGGAGCGCGACGCCGACCAGAGCTTCGACCGCAAGGCCGTGATCTGGTGGGACCACACCGGCCGGGAGGGCGTGGACCGCCGCTTCGCGCGCGAGTCGGAGGTCTACCTCGGTATGTGCCGCCGGTGGCGGGAGATCCCGAAGCCGATGATCGCGATGGTGCACGGCGCGTGCGTGGCCGGCGGGCTGATGCTCGCTTGGTCGTGCGACTTCATCGTCGCCTCCGACGACGCGTTCTTCGCCGACCCGGTGGTGAAGATGGGCATCCCGGGCGTCGAGTACTTCGCCCACCCGTGGGTCATGAACCCGCGCGCCGCCAAGGAGTTCCTCTACACCGGCGACCGCATGCCCGCGCAGCGCGCGCACGAGCTGGGCATGGTCAACCACGTCGTGGAACGAGCCGAGCTGGAATCCTTCACCCTCGACCTCGCCGGCCGCATCGGCGCGATGCCGGGCTTCGGTCTCGCCCTGACCAAGAAGGCGATCAACCAGGCGGAGGACCTGCAGGGCATGCGGGCCGGCATGGACTCGGTGTTCGGCCTGCACCACGCCGCGCACGCGCACAACGCGGAGGTCGGCGGCGACTCCCTGGCCGGGATGGACGCGCGCAAGATGCGCGACGCGGCCGAGCGGAAAGACAAGGACGCATGAACATCGACTTCACCGCGCAGGAACTGGCCTTCCGCGACGAAGCCCGGGCCTGGCTGCACGACCACGTCCCGGCGAAGCCGCTGCCGCCGCTGGATTCCGCCGAGGGGTTCGCGGCTCGCCGGGAGTGGGAGGCCACCCTCGCCGAGGCCCGCTGGTCGGTCGTCTCGTGGCCGGCGGAGTACCGCGGCCGGGATGCCTCGATGATCGAGTGGGTCCTGTTCGAAGAGGAGTACTACCGCAGCGGCGCGCCGGTGCGCGTCGCGCAGAACGGGATCTCGTTGCTCGCCCCGATCATCTTCGGGCACGGCACCCGGGAACAGCGGGACCGGTACCTGCCGTCGATGGCGGACGGCAGCGAGATCTGGGCCCAGGCGTGGTCGGAGCCCGAGGCCGGCAGCGACCTCGCGTCGATCCGCAGCACGGCCACGCGCGACGACGCACGCGGCGGCTGGGTGCTCAACGGGCAGAAGACGTGGAGCTCGCGGGCGCCCTTCGCCGACCGCGGGTTCGGCCTGTTCCGCTCGGACCCGGACGCCGAAAGGCACCGCGGGCTGACCTACTTCCTGTTCCCGTTGAACGCCGATGGCATCACCATCCGGCCGATCCCCCAGCTGGACGGGCACCCCGGCTTCGCGGAGATCTTCTTCGACGACGTGTTCGTGCCCGACGCCGACGTGCTCGGCGCGCCGGGCGACGGCTGGCGGGTGGCCATGAGCACCGCGGGCAACGAGCGCGGCCTGTCGTTGCGCTCGCCGGGCCGGTTCTGCGCGGCGGCGGACCGGTTGGTGGCGCTGTGGCGCGAGCGCGGCGCGGACCAGCCGCACCTGCGAGACCGCGTGGTCGACTCGTGGATCGCGGCGCAGGCCTACCGGCTCTACACGTGGGGCACGGTCACGCGGCTTTCCGGCGGCGGCGACATCGGCGCGCACGGCAGCGTGAACAAGCTGTTCTGGTCCCAACTCGACGTCGCGCTGCACGAGACCGCGCTGGATCTCCTCGGCCCGGAGTCCGAGCTGCGCGGCCCGGACGCGGCGGCCGACGGCGCGTGGCTGGACGGCTACCTGTTCTCGCTGTCGGGGCCCATCTACGCGGGGACGAACGAGATCCAGCGCAACATCGTGGCCGAGCGCTTGCTCGGCCTGCCGAAGGAGGGCCGCGCCCGATGAGGTTCGCATTGAACGACGAACAGCTCGCCTTCTCCCGGTCGCTGGACGACTTCCTCGGCACCGCGGGAGTGCCGGCCGCGGCCCGCGCGTGGGGCGAGGGCGATGCGGCGTCCGGGCGGAAGATCTGGCAGCGCCTGGCCGACCTCGGCGTGCACGCCCTGTGCGTGCCGGAGGATGCCGGCGGGCTCGGGGCGGCGCCGATCGACGTGGTCGTCGCGTTCGAGCAGATCGGCCGCCACCTCGTGCCCGGGCCGTACATCGAGTCCGTCGTCGTGGCGCCCGCGCTGCTGCAGGCGACCGACCCGGAATCGCTCGCCGAGCTGGCCGCCGGAAGCCGGGTGGTCACGCTCGCCGCGCCGCCCGGCACGCCCTTCGCGCTCGACGCCGATGTCGCCGACCGCGTCCTGCTGGTCGACGGCGACGAGCTGCACCTCGCGGAGGCGGGATCGCTGCGGCGTTCCGTGGACAGCACCCGCAGGCTCTTCGAGGTGACCGCGAAGGACCGGCTCGCCGCGCTGCCGACCGGTGCGGTCGCCGCCGCGCTCGACGCTGCCGCGCTCGCCTGCTCTGCCCAGCTGCTGGGCGCCGGCGAGCGCCTGCTCGAGGAAGCCGTGGAGTACGCCAAGAACCGGCGTCAGTTCGGCCGGGCGATCGGCGAGTTCCAGGCCCTCAAGCACGCGCTCGCCGATGTCCGCGTGGCGCTCGACTTCGCCCGGCCGCTGCTGCACGGCGCGGCGGTGTCGGCGGGATCGGCCGATGCCGCGCGGGACGTGTCGGCGGCCAAGATCGCCGCCTCCGACGCGGCCTACCTCGCTGCCCGCACGGCGCTGCAGGTGCACGGCGCGATCGGCTACACGCTGGAGCACGATCTCGGTCTGTGGATCACGAAGGTGCGCGCCCTTGTCGCGACCTGGGGCACCACGGCGACCCATCGCGCCCGCGTCCTCGCCGCGATCACCGCAGCCTGAAACGAAAATCGGTGCTCGCCGCGACAACAGCGGCGAGCACCGATTCACATACCGGGCACGAAAACCCGTTCAACAACGACGAAAACGTCCGGCAAGACGCGCACGGCGCAGCCGAGTCGCCCCGTCCCACACAGACCTCGAAGGCCGGAACAACAGGCAGACGGCCCACCCTGCCCGGCCCTGTCCACCCTGCCCGGCCCTGCCGACCTTCCAGACCCGCAAGTTCCATTGAAATCGAAGGTTCGATTTCAATGGAACTTGCGCCCTTCGGCGTGTCGGGCCACGACACACCGATGCCTGTGGACAACTCCCGCAATTTCAGGCTCTTGTGACGTTTCCGTGGGTGGTGTGAGTGGCTGGTTTGGCCATGGAGTTGGGGGCACGCCGTTGCTGCGTCTAGGTTTCTGGCTTGTCGA
>NZ_JBWKKH010000055.1:0-43461 GCF_056431645.1 Saccharopolyspora sp. NPDC045839 | reverse complement strand
CCGCGCCACCGTGGGCCCGTGCTCGCGGCAGTTCACCCGCGGCGCTTCGGACTCCAGCCACACCTGGACCGTGCCCAAATCCAGCGCCCGCCACCTGGCCCGTTCGACGGTCGAGGGCCGCGAGCACACGGTTCGGGCGTTTTCCCACTACGTCAACGCGTTCCCGTGGCAGTGGTCGGCGGCGATGATCGACGAGTGGCTGGGTGATCTGCGGTCGCTGCGGGAGCTGAAGCGCTCGACGATCCGGTCCTACTCCGAGGCAGTGCGGGCGTTCTGCCACTTCGTCACCGACCCCGCCTACGAGTGGACCGCGACGTGCGAGGAGCGGTTCGGCACGCACCCGATCCAGGTCGTGCACGAGTGGAACACCGCCGAGCACGTCCAGGCCAGCGAGGCCGACCCGAAGAAGCGGGCCTTCACGAAGAAGGAACTGCACGAGTTCTTCGCCTACGCCGACGACCAGGTGGCGCGCATCCGCGCGTTCGGCCGCAAGGGCTGGCTGCCGGCGTTCCGGGACGCGACGCTGTTCAAGACCGCCTACGCCTACGGGTTGCGGCGCAACGAAACCCGGATGCTGGACGCGGCCGACTTCGCCCGCAACGTCGCAGGGCCGGAGTTCGGCGAGTATGGGTTGTGCCGGGTCCGGTTCGGCAAGGCGAAGAAGGGGTCACCGCCCAAGCAGCGCAGCGTGATGACCGTCTGGGACTGGACCCCCGATGTCCTGGACGAGTGGTTCGGCGAAATCCGGCCGCTGCTGGGCGCCGAGGGCAGCCCGGCGGCCTGGCCATCGGAGCGCGGGGCGCGAGTGGGCTGCCAGCGGCTGGACTCCCGGTTCGTCGCCTACCGCCGCGAGCTCGGCCTGGATGACGGGCTGGACTTCCACTCGCTGCGCCGCTCCTACGTCACGCACCTGATCGAGGACGGCTGGGACCCTCGCTTCGTGCAGGAACAAGTCGGTCACGAGCACGCGTCCACGACCTCGATCTACACCTGCGTCGGATCGGACTTCCGCAAACGCACCCTGCGCCGCCACCTCGACAGCGTGGTCGCCGCGGCCCTGGCCAGCCCGGGGGCGCAGCCGTGAAGCGGAAAGTCGGCTACACCTGGCGGCTGCGGGAGATCATGGCCACCCGCGGGGTCTTCACCGCCACCGAGCTGGTTCCGCTGCTGCAGGAGCGAGGGATCGATCTGTCCGCGTCCCAGGTCCACCGCCTGGTCTCGGGCACCCCCGAACGGCTATCGCTGCAGGTGCTGTCCGCGTTCTGCGACATCCTCGGCTGCACACCGGCCGACCTGGTGGCCACCACCGCGGAGAACGCCGGCGTCCGCAAGACCGCCACCGACGACCGCCCCGCGCCGTCGGCCGCGGTCGCGAAGCTGCGGCCCCGCGCCGCCCGGATCCTGCCCGGCGAGTGAGCCCCGCCTACCGCACGCCAGAACAGCTCGAGCGCTGGCACAAGCGGACCTGCGCGCGCTGCGGCCGGTTCGGTTTCTTCGCCGCCGTCTGGCCCGACGGCCCGGTTTGCCGCACGTGCGAGTGCCGCGCCCTGCGCGTCCACGGTCGCTGCCCCGAGTGCGGCGAGCACCGGATCCTTCCCGGTCTCCGGCATGCCGACGCCGTCGCGATCTGCACCGGCTGCGCCGGTTTCCGCCCGTCCTACGCCTGCTCGCGCTGCGGCCAGGAAAGCCAGCTGCGCGCGGGTCGCCTCTGCACCCGCTGCACCCTGTCCGATCGCGTCGCCGCGCTGCTGGACGACGGCACCGGCCAGGTCCGGCCCGAGCTGGTTCCACTACACCGGATGCTCGTCGCGATGAAGAACCCGCGCACCGGGCTGATCTGGCTCGACGGACGCCCACCGAACACCGGCGCGGCGGTGAAGCTGCTGCGCAGCCTGGGCAACGGCGACATCGAACTCACCCACGAGTCGTTCCACCGCCTCCAGCCCTGGCGGGCCGCCGGGCACCTGCGGGAACTGCTCATGTCCTGCGGCGTCCTGCCGCCGGTGGACAAGCAGATCTGCTCGTTCGAACGCTGGCTGCGCGCGCACCTCGACGACATCAGCGTCCCCGAGCACGAGCAGATCGTGCGCCGGTTCGCCACCTGGGAGATCCTTCCCCGGCTGCGCAACCACGCCGCGCGGAAGCCACTCACCCCCTCCACGCGCTATTTCGCCTCCGACCAGGTCAAGCTGGCCACCCAGTTCCTAACCTGGCTGGCCGACCACGGACGAACCCTGGAGATCTGCCGTCAGGCCGACATCGACGACTGGCACGCTGGCCGCGGTGAGCACGAACGGAACCGGCTGCGCGGATTCCTGCTCTGGGCCATGACCAGCAAACTCGTCCGACCACTGCGGATGCCTGCTCAAACGATCACCCGCAAAGCTCCGCTGCCCGAGCCGGAGCGGATCGCGTTGCTGGGCCGACTGCTCGCCGGCCACGACCTGCCGTTGCGGTCCCGGGTCGCAGGCGTGATCGTCCTGCTCTACGCCCAACCGCTCAGCCGGATCGTCCGGCTCACCGTCGACGACCTCACCCGGGACGGCGACCAGGTCCTGCTGCGTCTCGGCGAACCACCTTCACCGGTCCCGGCACCGGTCGCCGAGCTGCTACTCGCCTGGATCGCGCAGCGGGACAACATGAACACCGCCACCAACCCGAACTCCCGGTGGCTATTCCCCGGCCGCCGCGCGGGACAACCGATGCACCCCAGGTCACTCGGCGCGTTGGTGACCAAGCTCGGCGTCCCCACCACGAGCGGGCGCACCGCGGCCATTCAGCAGCACGTGCTTGCTATGCCCACACCCGTGGTCGCCGACGCGCTCGGCTACCACCCGGTCACCACCACCAAGATCGCCACACAAGCCGGAACCACCTGGAACCGCTACGCCCCAGGCGATCACAACCGTGGTTGAAGGGCGAGTCTCGGACTCTTACTCCGGCAGGTCAAAGTCTGGCGATGAAGCCACGCGACTTGCTCTTAAGACCTGGGCGAGCGTCGAGAGTGCCTCTAAGACGCCGAGGGTCTCGCTAAGGAACTCCAGGTACGTCATCCCTGCCGGGTCCTCATCACTGACTACCCGGCCCGTCTGAAGATCGTGGTGCGCCGTAGCGTGCCCGATCGTGTTGCGTCGACGGTTGTCGAGCAGAACCGCGAACGACTCCCAGCCAGGCACCTGAGCCACGTACGCGATCTTGTACGCGCTGGACAGCTTGTCGAATTTCTCGAGGCTCTTGGGGCGCTTGTTCACGGGCACGCTCTGGGGGTGGACGTCCCCGAAGTCATCGGGGCTGCCACGCTTCACAGTGTTCTGAGTTGCCACCAACGGCCACAGGCACTTACAAGCGAGCTCGAATCCGTGCTGGTAGAGGTCCCTCACCGTCGAGAACTCGTCCCGGAACAGCACCAGCTCCTCGAAGGCCCTCTTCTCCTCCGCGCCGACGAACCTGCCGAGCAGGCCCATCTCCCACGACTCCTGCTGCTCCACGAAGCGGTTGAGTTCGGTGAACAGATCTCGCTCCAGCACGGCGGATGCCTGTCCCCGACACCGGAAGGCTCTGAGGTGGTCCGTGTGCCGGTCCATCGCTGCGGTGTGCTTCCGTGCGAAGCGGTCGATCACTCTCGCGCTGGAGTTTCCCGTGGTCCCCGTGATCATGGTCGTGGCTATCCCCAGCGCCTGGTACGCGATGGTGGTCCGCTCGTGGCTCGTGCTCGGCTCCCACTCAAGCCCGAGATGCTTCTTTGCGATGCGAGTGAACATCTCGGCATTGCCCTGGAGGTAGTACTGGAACAGCATCCGGACCTGGGGCCACAGGGCTCGGCCGGCTTCGAGGGCCTGGTGACGCTCCGACCCGAACTCGAGGAAGACGTCGTGACCGAGGATCTGCACGAGGGTCATCGTGGGGAAGGCCCCGGTGGGAGCGAGCGAGTCTGCTTCGTAGAGCGACGGCACGAATGGGTTGACGGTTATCACCGACACGCCGTCTGGCTCGGGGTCGTGGCTGCTCAGCACCTCGCAGTCGATGGCGATCCGGTGGTTCGAGAGCTCGGAGCCCGACATCGACCCTCGAATCGGCAGGCGGCACAGGGGGCACGGCAGATAGAAGCGAGTCCCGTGGGTCGGCTCCACCCCGAGCCGCGCGACAAACATTTCCTCGCAGCCGGGACACTTGAGGTGGTAGCGGGAGATCACGGCGCCAGACTATCGACGGCCGTGTGCCTACCACTCGAAGCCGCCGACTATCCGAAGAAGCTGGGGCCCGAGGCGTCGAGAAAACTTGATCTTTCGACCCCGGGCGATTCAGTGGTCGTCGCGCCCGACATACCCATGGTCGCCGACGACCTCAGCTACTCGCGGTCACGACAAGCCGGAAGAGACCTGAAACCGCTACACGTTAGGCGATCACTCGCCGTCACAACCACGACGAACACGCGATAGTTGAATACGCGATCTCACCAGTCGGGGACCTCACGATGTCCGCCCGGATGCACAAATCCCGAACGCAGCGCGGGCGGCCGATCTCAAGAAGGTCGGCCGCCGTGCGAGACGAGAAAACTTCCGTCGTCAGCTGTCGTTTGCGGTGGCCTTGCCGCGGATCTGCTTTCCGCTGGCGCTGTTCGGGTGCAACAGGGCTTCGGCCACCTTGCCACCCGAATCCTTAGCGCCGCCGAAGGTGATGGTGCCGGTGGTGGTGCGGCGACCGGCGATACCGAGGTCATCACGCGGTGCGCGGCCACGCCGATGCCGGCCAGGCAGGGGTGTTGATCGCGGTGTGGCCGGCGAGGCGGTGCTTTGATCATCGAGCCAAGCACGGTGAGGGCTTCCTCGGCCGCTGGTCGGTGTCCACACCCTCGGGCAGATACCTGTTCTGTTATGGCGCAACGCTGTGGTGGCCCCGGACTGCCGAGGCCACCACAGCCGGATTGCGGTTACAGCGAGAACGCGGCTCGGGCGTAGTCGTCCGGTCCGGTCAGCAGAGCAGACCGCTGCTGACCTGGTACAGGCCAAATCTGCAGCATGTGCTCTTCCTGCCCATCCGGATGATGACGCTTCGGGAGCCTGCTGTAGCGGCCGCGGGCGTGTGCCCGTACCACGTACCAGCCAGGGCTGGGCATCTGGATAGTGTGCAGATGCCGCAACCCAGTGGTCATCACGTTGAACACCCCCTGCGAGGCATACACGCTGGCCTCGGCGGCCGTGTCCCAGCCACCGGCGACGTGTTCCGGTGCGGCGTCCCTGACTTCGACGGTGACATCCAAAGGCCCGTACTCAACACCGGTAATCACCGCAAGCCAGTGGTCCTCGCCGGTGATCAACCCACCGGTGGTATCCGGGAACGGGTCGTCGATGGGAGGCCCCGGGTCCTCGATCCGGTACTGGCCGTCAGGCGCCTCGAACACGACATCCTGGCGGGAGCGCAGGGATTCGTCGTCCTAGTTCCACGAGTCCTGTCCATCCGGCAACACCGCGAGCACGTAGAAGTCGTCGCCGACCAGCATACGGTTCATCCCCGCATACTTACGGTTCAGCCCGCCCTGGGATTGATTCGCCTCCGGCACCACGTTTCGGGTCGAGTAGGAAAGCCCCGAGGCCGCGCCCTCCATCGACTGGACGATGGGGAACTCATCGCACTGCAACCCCGGAGGCGCGCTACCCGGCGGGCAGTCCACCTCACGGTTGCGTTCCTGGGTCTCCGGGTCAGCCCAGGTCAACGGGTATCCAACCCCAGGCACCCCAGGACGGCCAGGCAAGTCACGCTTCGCGTCGAACACGTGCTGAGCCACCTCGGTGACCTTCGGGTACTCCGGCGACGGATAGATGATCACTCCAGGGCGTTCAGCGGCGATGCACCCCCGGGTACCGGCGATCGCAATCCGGTCGCAGCGTCCGGCCACCTCGTTGTACTCGGCAGAGTTGAAGCTGAGCCGCTCACCCGGAATGCCGAGGGGCGCCACCACCATCCATGGGCCGATGTAGGTCTTCAGCGATACCACGTCGGCCAGATCCTGCGAGATCACGCCTGTCTCGCGCTGCACGCGCCGACGTTGCGCACCGTCACGAGCTGGAGCGCGATCCCGAGCTTGTTGTGGTCGCGCCGCTTGGCTTCCACCAGGCCCCGGTCGACGTCGTCGAGGAAGAAGAACCGCTCCAGCTCTGCCCGCGACAACACCTCGGGCAGCCGGCCGTAGGCCGCGGCCTGCTCATCGGACAGGAACTCAACTGGCAACTCACTGGCCTTTCAGATCTGCATCCGCCCACTGCGGCGGAACCGCAGCGAAGCTTCAACAAAACGATCAAGGCCGTCAACGAGCAGGGTCAGGGCCTCGAGGGCTAGCGCGATGTTCCTCAAGCCCCGAATCTCTAGGCTGTGCCACAGCACTCTCGGATCGCGGCGGCGCTCAGGGGGCCGCCTTGCGGGTGGGTGGCGACCAAGCGGAGCTCCTCGGAATTGGCGATCTCGTGGAGTTCAGCGGGGAACAGCTCCGAGCACCAGAGCGGTTCGCGGATTCCTTTGATAGCGTCGGGATTGCGCTGGAGAAAGTCGGCGACACGGGGCCATCGGATGCGGATAATCGTCCAGAGAGCCAACGTGTCTGTGTCAACGGTGATGCCCTCGAGCGTACGAACGGCCCGGAGGATCGTGTAGGAATTCAAGAAGAGATTGGTGCTGCGTGGGTTCGGGCTCAGCAGCGGCGCGAACTTCCTCAGGGCGTGCTCGGTGTGTGCGCGGGTCTCGGCCGCGGCGACTGCGCGCGCTGCGTCGGCGGTGACGGCGTCGCGTACGTCTGGCCCGGTCTCGTTCAGCGCGCCGAGGATCAGTCCCTCGTCTCCATTAGCTTCCTCAATCCGCGATCTCGCCTCGGCGACCTGGCCCGGGTCGACGGCAGCATCTGTCTCCAGGTCAAGAAGCCTGCCAAGGAAGAGCCGTTGAGAGGTCGTGCTCAGCGTGGGCATTGGAACGGTGAGCTGGAACAGCTTGTCCAGGAATTGGTAGCCCAGCGTGTCGGTATCGCCGTACTGGCTGGCGTAGGCGCGGCGCAGCCATGAGCCGTCAGCGGCTACGACGAAATATGCGGCAGGAGGTAGCCGGTCGATACCACCATGCACGCGTGGTGCGTCCCGGACCAGGGTCTGTGCGGCTTCCAGGAGTTCGACGACGTATTCGTCTTTGCACCGGTCCAAGTCGTCGATAAAGAACACGACCGGCTTGCGGGAGCGCCGCAGCAGCCAGTCAAAGTGCTCGGCGACTCGCACCATCGGGTTGGTGTCGGACTGCTCGAACAACCGAGCGCCCCTCGCCGAGTTCCACAGCAGCATCCGGCTGGCGATCCGCGCGCCAGTCCACAGCACCCCCAGAGCGGCGAGCGCCGGCACCGAGGCCTTGAGGAACTCGACGGGCTGTTGCACCGCCCCGATCCCCCACCTGACCGTCAGCGAGATACCGCCCGCCAGAACAACGAGCAGGAACACCGCAAGCAGGTACGGGGCGCCCGAACGCCTCGCTCGGGCGGCAGTTTCCCGCATGTGAAGCCACCGGCGTGCCCACCATCCCCGGTCGCGGGCGATGTGTTGGCGCACCGTGGTCAGCAATGCCCACCACGGCGGCGACAACCGGGAGTGTTGCCAGGCATCGAACCACACCACCAAGAATCCGGCAGTGGTCAGGCGCTTACCCAGCAGGTTCAGCAGCGTGCTCTTGCCCGTGCCCCATGCACCGTCGAGGTGAACCAGTAGTGAGGTGCGCGGATCTCGCTGCCGGGTCTCTTGGATGCGATCGGCCAGTACCTGGGCCAGCGCGTCCCGTTTGAGCAGGTCGACCTCGGCGGGCGCATCGGTGGACCAATCGACGTCGGTGCCGACGCGGCCCTCGAGGACCTCTGCGAGCCGGGTTAAGACAGTGCGTTCGTCGTCGCCGACCTGCTTCCTGATCCGGGCACGTACCGGGTCGTGCAGTTCCAGAGTGTTATCGCCATGGTTGATTCGTGCGAGGGCAAACCGGTTGATCGCGCGGAGGGCGTGGCTCAGAGCCAGCGGATCGCGTAACACCTTGTCCAATTCAGGAGGCGCATCGGTGTCGGAAACCGGCCGGAGTAGCGCCCGCTGCACCCGCCTGCCCTCGAAAAACGCGCAAAGCTGCAGCACCCGTAAGGCCGCTGGATCCGTTTCGCGCAACCGATCCAGAGATATCGACCAGGCCGCGCCGAGCGCACTCTCGAACGACATCTGCGACGGGCTGCTGAGAGCTGCCGCCAATTTCTCCAGATAGTGGTCGACCGGCATGCCGGTCTGGGATAGCCACGTTGCCGCCTGTGTGATCGCCAGCGGCAGGTCTGACAGAGCTTCGGCGAGCCGGTCGGCGTCATGCTCGGTCAGCTCCGGATTGCTTCGCCGGAGAAGGTCGATGCCTTCTTCTCTGCTGAGTAGATCGACTTCAAGGGGGCTCGCAGCCGGTGTCCAACGCGCATGCCGTGAGGTGATGATGACGTGGCCTGGTCCCTGGGGCACGAACGGCATCACGTCGTTCGTGCCGCTTACGTTGTCGAACACCATGAGCCAGCGCGGCGTCGGGAAGCCACTGACCAGAGTCTTAACGACTGCTGTCGGGTCGTACCGGTCTTCCAGCACGACACCAAGAGTGTGTGCCAGCTCGGCCAGAGACTCCCAGACACGCTCAACGCTGTCCGCCGAGATCCACCACACAGCATCGTATTCGGCGAGATACCGGTAGACATACTCGATCGCCAACTGAGTTTTACCGATGCCGCCCAGACCGCTGAGCGTCGCCACCATGACCGGGCTCTCCGAGTCGGTGAACTGCTCACGCATGGCGAGCAGCAGGTCCTCACGACCAGTGAAGTTCAGGTTGCGCGGCGGCACCCTTCCCCAGATCCGAGGATGCCCGTCCGCATTAGTCACTGACATAACCGGTGCGCCGCTCCCGCCGATCCGATCACCACACCTGCCCGTCCTTGTTAACCAGCAAGCACACGAGGTACTCGATCTCCCACTGTCGGGCTACCGGTTGATCGACAGTAGTCGAGAAGCCACCGTGATCCGTACTTGTTGAGTGGATTTCATCGAAGAAGCAATCGACCACTTCCGTTAGGGCTAGTCCTTGCCAGCGATGCTGGTGAACGATCGCACCTTCATCGCGTGCGCCCAGGTGGCGGGTCCCCGCGTCCATCAACGCGATCACCATCGCCGCCAGCGCGCTTGCCTCGGTCGTGTTGACCGCGTGGACCAGGCGCCGGAGCGACCCCCACCGCGAAACTCAGCGACAAGCTAAGCCTCCATCGGCGGTGTCCGGCGTGGCGGAAGAGCCGCCAACCGGACAACACAGCCCACCGATCGAGCGGTCAACGATCAGTGCTGAACCCCATCCACAAGATCCACCTGCTGCCGTTCGCCTGTCGCTGGTGCCCGTCGGAATGGGTGCGGCCTCAGTCCACCGGCCCCGGTCACGATGGGTCCGGTTTCCGCATCCCTGGCTACACGGAACCAGGACACCGTCGGGCCACTACGCACCGCCCCGGAGATCCGTTGTCGCAACCAGGGCGGCCGTCTCCCGGCGGTCGGGCCGACCTCAGCAATGCCAACGGCCGACACAGGCCAGGTGCCGGGCGCACTGCCAGACACGGAACACACCAATCTGCGCCAGCCCAGTGGGGCGCGCATTGTGATCAAAATGATGACAACACCTGTACCAGCAACGATGAACACAGATCGCATGAACACAGTAAGCCAAGATCAACTGCTCCCACCGTGCTCCCAAAACAGTAGGAGCCCCAACTAATGAAGATCATCAGAAGGGGCTCTCACCTGGGTATATAGTTGGTGCGCGATACTGGGATTGGACCAGTGACCTCTACCGTGTCAAAGGTAGTGAGCTGCGGGGCCTGATCAGGCTATTTCGCGTGTCTCCGCAGGTCAGCGGCCTTTGTTCCTCCTCGTTGCGACAGGTTCCGGCGTTGCCGCGCGTTCCCGTCGCCATGAAATCGCCATTTGATCTTGGAGGAGGACCCTCGTTTCTCGCCCGTGCCTTCCCGGACAGCTTGTCGCCACTCGCCGCCAGAGCCGCGCACGCCTGTTCGACCACCCCGGCGGCACGAACGTCACGCTCGAAACGCCGCGACCTCGACGCCGTGCCGCGACCTACATGGTCACCTCCAGTCCACTGGGCGCGCGGAAGCCCGAGCCAGGAAGGGCGCGTGCAGCGATTGCGGCTGGCCGTCCGCCGCTGCGGCCGCCGGGGCGGCCTCCGGTCAGTCGTCGGCCGGATCGGCGGACCTACTGCCAGCCGCCGAAGGCTGCCTTGTCGGGTACGTGCCGGGCTTGCCAGTTCCGGATCGACGTTGGTGACGGGCGTTGAGCCCGACAACCCTTGGGAGAAGATCACGATGAGCCGTGCCGCAAATCCCGTCGGGACTACGCTCGTCGAGCCTCGCACGCAGGAATGGCTGGACCAGCTGGCTGCTGCCGGAGGCCCGCCGCTCTACGAGCTCTCGCCGCAGGACGCGCGTGAGGTGTTGCGGGCAGCCCAGGTCAGCGTCCCGGTCGAGGTGCTGCCCGCCGACGTCGAAGACCGCGTGATCCCGGTGGTCCGACCGGCGAGGTGAGCATTCGGATCGTCAAACCCCAGCACACGGCCGACGTGCTGCCGGTGGTCGTCCACTCGCACGGCGGCGGCTGGATTCTCGGGGACAAGGACACCCACGATCGCCTCGTGCGGGAGTTGGCGAACGCGGTCCGGACGGCAGTTGTGTTCATCGATTACACGCCGGCATCCGAGGCGCATTATCCGGTGCAGAACGAGCAGGCCTACACCGCGCTTGAGTGGGTGGCGGCCAACGCTGCGGACTTCGGCGCCGACCCGAGGCGGATCGCGCTGTTCGGCGATAGCGTCGGCGGCAACATGACGGCGGCGCTGACCCTGATGGCCAAGCAACGCAGTGGCCCCCGGATCGCGGCACAAGTGCTGTTCTACCCGGTCACCGACGCCAATCCGGACACCGGCTCCTACTGGCAGTACGCGGAGGGCCCCTGGCTGACGCGTGCCGCGATGCGGTGGTTCTGGAATGCGTATCTGCCCGACGAGAAGCAGCGCTGGGAGCCGACGGTCTCCCCGCTGGAGGCGTCGATCGACCAATTGCGCGGACTTCCGCCAGCGCTCGTGGTCACCGACGACGACGTGCTCCGCGACGAGGGCGAGGCATACGCGAGCAAGCTCGCGCAGGCGGGTGTGCCGGTGACTCAGGTGCGCTATGGCGGGACGATCCACGACTTCGCGCTCCTCAACCCGATCGCGGACACACCGGCGTCCCGCGCCGCGATCGCGCAAGCCGCGCAATTCCTGCGCCAACACCTCAACGCCTAAGCGCAGCAGCACCGTGAACACCGCCGAACAATCCACAATGGAAATCGCGGGGGACGCAAGGGACATGACGTTCGTAGGAGCGCGTCCAAAGATTAGCAGAAGACAGTTCTCGCAGGCGTGCACAGCAGCCTTGACGACAGCTTCGCTTGCTCGTTGCTCATCGACACCCGCCTCTGCACCCCCCTCGCCGCCAGGCGCTGGAACGAACACGTCGTTCCCGTCGCTGAAGCAGACCGACGCCAGCGTCCTGAATATCACGTACGGCGAAGCCGGCCCCGCCAGTGGTCCTGTGGTGGTTTTGCTACACGGCTGGCCTTACGATATCCACAGCTATGTCGATGTTTCCCCCGTGTTGGCATCAGCGGGCTACAGGGTGATCGTCCCGTATCTACATGGCTATGGAACCACGCATTTTATTTCAAGCGAAACATTCCGCAACGGCCAACAATCGGCAGTCGCTTCCGATATCATTTCCTTAATGGACTCACTCAGGATCAATGAAGCGATCCTCGGCGGTTTTGGCTGGGGTTCACGAACAGCCTGCATAATTGCAGCACTCTGGCCCGAGCGCTGCAAGGCACTGGTCTCCGCGAACGACTATCTGATCACTAACCCGAAAGCGCAGATGCAACCACTGCCCCAGCCAGCGAATACGGATGGTGGTATCAATATTATTTTTCCACAGAGCGAGGAGTGCTCGGCTACACCAAAACCGACACGACTTCAACAAACTCATCTGGAAGACCGTCTCGCCGAGATGGAACTTCGACGACGCCACTTTCGAACGCACCGCCGAATCCTTCAACAACCCGGATCACGTCAGCATCGTCATCCATAATTACCGCTGGCGAATCGGACTTGCGAATGGCGACGCGCAATACGACGGCCTCGAACAGAGACTTGCCGACAACCCGGTGATCGACGTACCCACGATCACCATAGCCAGCGACTTTGATGGCGCGTCCGCAGACGGGTCATCTTACCGCGACAAATTCACAGGAAAATACGATCACCGAATCCTTACCGGGATCGGGCACAACGTGCTACAAGAAGCCCCGCAGGACTTTGCGGCGGCCGTCGTTGAGGTCGGCCATTTTTAACCCACGAGACTTCGGGCAAGCTTTCGCCACCACTGCCCCGGCCACCGGTGCGGCAGCCGGGCAAGGGGCCGGCATGACCGACAGCCACGCACCGCGCGGTGTGTCACGCACCGCGCGGTGTGTGAGGCCGGCGAAGTTCCCTCGGGGTTCTGAGTAGGGCCGCGACCTCGCTCCTGCCCCTGAGGGACTTTCTGCACTGGGGAGGCCCCCACTCGTCCGTTGATCCTGCCTTGGAGGAGAGGAGGGCCTCGTGGAGACCATTGATCACGAATGGCTCGAACGGGAGCTGAAGCTGGTGAACGGGGAACTGTCCCGCAAGTTCCCGGCTACGCCGCCGGCACCGGTGTCGGCGGCAGTGGATGCCGCCGTGGCGGAGTTCGTGCCCTCGGCGAAGGTGGCGACCTACCTGCCGATCCTCATTCAACGACGTGCACAACGCGGATCGTGGTGCTCGGCGGGCCGGGAGCGGGCAAAACCGCGGCGATGCTGATGTTGCTGATCGACATCCTCGAAACACTGGCCGCGCCACTGCGACCAGCCGGTACCCGTGTGGCTGTCCCTGGGCGGGTGAAACCCGCAGGCCAGCCCGTTGCTGGAAGGGCGGCGGCCACCTTGGCCCGCGACTACCCCGGCCTGTCCGCCCCCGCCCACGGCGGGCCGGGCACGACCGCCGAACTGATCCGCACCAGCCGGATCGCGTTGTTCCTCGACGGCCTGGACGAGATGGCCCCCGCTATCCAGGGCGAGGCACTGACATCGATCGACCGCGACGCCGCCGGAATCAAAATCGTGCTTACCAGCCGCCCAGACGAGTACCAGGCCGCCCTCACAGGAGGGCGCCTGTACTGGCCCGCGGTCATCGACAGGCCGAGGGGTCGAAGGCGTCAGCCGACAGCGTGTCGATCAACATCTGAAGGTCGGCTCGAGTCTCTCGCTGCGGCTGATTGACGGACCGCCGGGAAAGCAAGGCGAGCGGGCCAGCCAGCGCCACATGGGCGTCGCCGAGGATAGCCTAGTGATAGGGATTCAAGGTTTACCCCCGACAAGGGGTTACATGAGGGGGGATCATGGCTGCCAAGCAGGGGACGACGGTGCACCTACCCGGTGTTACCGCCGAGTTTCACCAGCTCGATCACTACATTCCCACTCGCGATGATCTCGCAGACGCCACCAACGCCGTTCGGGGCTACCTCCCTTCCTGGGAGATGACGACCTTCTACGGTGGTCTTGGAGCGCTGGCCGCATTCGCGGTGATCGAGTGGCCGGTGGCGGTGGCGATCGGCGTGGGTGCCGTGATCGCACAGCGCTCCGGCCGCACCGCGGAGAAGTCAGTTTCCGGAACAGCACCGGTCGAGGGTGAGCCATCCGGCCTCGACGCAAAGGCGGATGAGTTGCCGATCAGCGGCTATGACAGCCGCACCGTCGGTGAGATTACCGAGCAGTTGCCCAAGCTGTCCCAGCGCGAGCTGCACCTGGTCGAGGACTACGAAACGCGAAATCGGGCTCGGACCGGCATCCTACGCCGTATCGACGAATTACGCGGCGACGAGCCCTGGGCCGGGTATGACGAGATGGGCGTCAGCGAGATCCTTCCACGCATACGAACAATGCCCGCCGACGAGCACGCCGCTGTAGCCGACTACGAACAACACCACAAACAACGGCGCACCATCATTCAAGCCGCACAAGTCTAACCTGATCGCCCGGAGCGCCCTTAGCGCAATGCCCAACGCACGATCGGTGCCTCACAGCTTCTAGATACTCGTAAGTCCCGCCCCCGGGAGAACTAAATCGCTCATGTGGCTGAGGTGAGAACCGACTTCCAGATAACGAAGGATTGCCCAGGTCGGTCCAGATCGCGACCATGGTCCTACCCGCCGCAACTCCGGAGCTGATGGGGCTTGCCGAGGCGGGTCGTTGATTTTATTTGGACTGACGGACCCATAGGTGACCCCCAGTTGAGTTGGACCCTTCCATCCAGGCGAGCCACTCACCGGTTTTGCGACGAACTGCTGCAGCGCTCCACCGAGTTCGCTGGTCTCTGGGCGGAACACGACGTCGCGTTCCGCAGGGACGACCGCAAGCGCCTCAACCACTCGACGCTCGGCCTGCTCGAGGTCAACTGCCTCAACCTGTTCAGCGAGGACGGCCGCCAGCGCCTGCTCTGGTTCACCCCGGCACTCGGAACCGATAGCGCCGATGCCCTCGACCTGCTCTCCGTCATTGGTTCTCAGCGGCTTGATGCGGACGAGAGAGGCTGAGTGCCAATGACGGGAAGCGAGCCAAAGGCGGCAAACACCAGCGCTGCGTCTCAGCCAGCAAAGCCAAGATCGGCCGTACGTCGTGTGTGAACTTCTCGCCGGCTGGAGTCAGTTTTGGCCCGCACCGCCATAGCCGTGGCGACCATGACCTGAGGCCCCTTTCAACGGCCTCCCGCCGCCCGGTTCCGCCCTCAGCGAGCACCCCCTTCGTGCCCTCAGCGGTGTAACTGCCCTGCACCAAGTACTTCGACATGCCGCTCCCCCACTTCACCGTGCGGCCACCCGCGGCCGCGCTTCTGCTCCCACCCTCGGGCACGAGAGCAGGCTGGCCCATTCGAAGCGGCTGACCGGACTCCTCACGCGCAGGGCGACGAGCGGTCGCCGGGTGGCACCTACGTGCAGAGCGACGCCATCTACCTCGAATTGCTCGCAGCCGCACGACGGGTCGACCTCGCTCGACTCACCCGGCAGCGGCGAACCCCAAGCTGAGATCTCGACCTAATGCTAGGTGCGGCTCGGTCGGTCCCCCAGCCTTATCAATCGGTCATGACGTGGTGCGTTTCTGCCGATGGGTCATGCGGCGATGGCAAAACCGATGAACAGAGCCACGGTAGCGATCAGATCCGCAATCTTGATCAGGAGTCGCATCGTGGTCCTCACCTTCTTCTCGGGGTAAGTGATCGGATGCCCAGGTATCGGCAGATCGTCCACGGGAAGCAGCCCGGCCAACTCCTCCCGCGGCGGCAGGTGATCCGCGGGGCTGGGCTGTGCCCACCGGGCCTCGCCTCGGCCGGCGCGCCGCGCGCTCGTCCGGTGCCCGCAACGCCCGCCGGTCGGCGGGCTGCTCATGGGACACACGAAACAAAAGGCACCTTCCTGGCGCACGATCAACTGATTCTGGTGGCCATGAGCGCTAAGTGCTAGGCAGGCGCGTGTGTCCCACCCGACCCGGGAACGTGATCGCGCCACCGAGAACATTCGGGTGGGCGGAGGTACGGTCCCAGCGAGGGCGGCGCCATCCCCCGGACACCGTGGCGGCGCCCGTGCGTGGCCGTCCCCCGAATTGGCCACGCCCTGCGGGGCCCGGCGACGAGCCCGGCCCCGCAGGTGTGCCGAATACCCCAACCCCACGCCCTCAGTGACGTCTACAGTGGACGCGCCGCCCCAGCTACACCCCGGCCAGGCGCGTCGCTGCAGGTCACGTAACCCGACAGTGGGCGTGTGTCGCGGCTGGCACGCTGCGGCGGTTGCATATTCTGGTCTGCCATGTCGCACTCAACGCCCGATGGAATCGTTGGCCAGGTTCAGGCAGCGATCGATACGGCACTGGTGAAAGTGCTCACCGCCGACGCAGGCGCGCCGCAGGCGCATCCCCACGTGCGACACGCCCTGGCGCTGCTGGCCCAGGTTGATGACGATCAGGCGTTCATCTCGCAGGACGCAGCAGAAGCGATCGGCGCTGCAGACGAGCACCTGAATTCCGGCCGTTGGCACGAGGCCCGGTGCGCGCTGGTCACCGCACGCGGACGACTGGCCCGGCCCGGCGCCCGCTACACCGGCGCCAGCCGCCCAACGGACCCGCACCCGAATAAGCCACCGCCACCGAGCTACTGAACGAAGCGTCCGGACGCAACCAGGCCATCTGACAACGCGCGCCCCGCACCCATCGCCCGGGCACAGGGGCAGCGCTTACCCGACGCAGCAGCGAATCAATGTCCACAAAGGTCAGCTGATCCGCGCCACCCAGCATCGGTGTCCGCTCGGCGAGGTTGATCAACAACCGGCGGGCCACCGACGCTCACTGCGGGGCGTGACCATGGGTGAAGGCCCGAAGGAACGACCCCAGCGTCGACGGTGCATACACCCCGTCGAACAGACCCTTCATCCCCCCCATGCCGGATCACATCCAGATCATCGATACTGTCCGCGCCCGCGGCCATCCCCGCGATGACCGAGACAATCTTGCCTGCCGGGTTCACCCCGGTCGACGCGATCGGCGGGTTCTTGATCCTGACCGCGTCGCTGACCGGTCAGATAACCCGGCCTGCTCGGCCAGCGCCATCACCGGCACCAGCCCCGCACACGACACCAGATTGGCATCATCGAACCGCACCGCAGCCCGCGACCACATCTGCGACAATCTCACCGAAAGTGCCTTCCCAACCATGCGACATCAGTGCTTCAGCAACTCTGATCATCGCAGGCCAGAAGGCACTTTCACTCATTAAACGTTGCTATCCAAGAACAAACCCTCGGGGTATCCAGGCTTACCCCGCCGAGTATCCGCAAGTTGCCCGCAACGCCGCCGTGATCTCCGACCGCGACAACCGGGAGACCTGGTCTGGCTCCGGTGCCCAACCCAGCAGTTCCAGCGCATCCGGGGGCGGTCAAGTCCTCGAATGCGGCCAGCGCGGCGGGGAAAGTATTACCGTATCCGCAGTTTTTCCTGCGCGCGTCGGCGTATGAGGATCGGCAGGAAATCGACTATCGTGGCGTGCGGAACGAGCTCGGCGGCAGCGGTGTTGATCGCGTGCGAGATCTGTCCGGGCTGTGCGTCGGGGAGTTGCCCGGACAGCTCTTCTCGCACCAAGTCCAGTTCTCGCTGAAGCCACTCGTGATCGATCCCCCTCATGATTTCACCGCCCGCCGGCTGGAAGCCGCGCACCCACGCGGCTGGTGATGTCTTCCAACTGTTCTTTGAAGCTTCATCGGCTTACTCGCTCGGGCTGTCCCGCGTCATCGGGCCCGACAGTGTTGGTGAGCACATTCTCGCGCTCGCTCGGATGATTCACCATTGTTGGAGCAGGAGGCTGATGGTGGTGGCGGCGGTCGCCATGCCCGCGGCGATCATCCAGCCGTGCGGGAGTAGCGGGCTGGCCCCGAAGAATTGGCTCAGGCCGGGTGTCTGGACGACGGCGGCCAGTGCCGCGAGGGAGACGAGCGCACACCCCACGACCAGTGGTGTCCGTCCGCGCACGACCAGGGTCTGTCCGAGCTGGGCGGCGACCAGTGCCACGAGTGCGGTCGTGTTGGCCTGGCGCAGGGTTCCGGTCGCCCTGCCCAGGATCCACGCACAGATGGCTGCCCCGGCGGTGACCGCGGCGCGGCGGTAGATGTCGTGGGTCAACGCCGCGCCAAGTGAGGCTTCGGGGCCTTCGGCCAGGAGCATCTCGGCGGTGATCGTGGGAGGTGGCCTTACCGCGATCGCCATCGCAGGGAGGATGTCGGTGAGCAGGTTGACCAGCAGCAGTTGGCGGGCGTTGAGGCTGCCCCCGCCGTTGATCAGCCCGGTGGCGACGGTGAAGCCGATCTCGCCGAGGTTGCCGCCGAGCAGGATGGCCAGCGCGTCGCGGACGGATGCCCACATGGCGCGGCCTTCCACGATGGCGTCGACGATGGTCTCGATGCGGTCGTCGGTGACCACGAGGTCGGCGGCCTCACGGGCCGCGGGGGTTGCGCGTTCCCCCAGTGCGATGCCGATGTCGGCCAACCGGATCGCCGGGGCGTCGTTGGCGCCGTCCCCGGTTACCGCGACCACGCGGTCGTTGCGCTGCAGGGCGTCGACGATGCGCGCTTTCTGCGCCGGGCTGACCCTGGCGAACACCGCGACGGTGGCTACTTTCGCCGCGAGTTGTTCGTCGTCTAGGTTGTCCAGTTCGGTGCCGGTCATGATGCGGCGCTCGTTGAGCGCGTTGAGTTCGGCGGCGATCGCCTCGGCGGTGCTGGGGTGGTCACCGGTGATCATCACGATCTCGACACCTGCCTGCTGCAGCTGTGCGACGGCGGCGGCCGCGGTGGGCCGCACCGGGTCGGCCAGGGCGACGAACCCGATCAGCCGCAGATCCCGGATCCGGGACTCGTCGAGATCGCTGCGGTCCGAGGCGGCCCGCTCGGCGACCGCCAGCACTCGGTAGCCCTGCCGGGCGAGGTTTTCCACAACGTGCTCGACGCCTCGACGAGCGGTGTCATCCAGCGGCACGTCGCCATCTGCTCTGCGCCACCGAGTGCACTGGGCCAGCACGATCTCCGGGGCACCTTTCACGCTCAGCAGATTGCCGTCGCGCCAAGTACCGAGCACCGCGTGGTAGCCGCGGGAGGGCTCGAACGGCATCTCGTCGATCGGCGCCCAGCCCTCCTTACCTTCCGCCGGGTGCACTCCCGCGCCGCGCGCGCCATCGACGACCGCGCGATCGGTGGGATGCGGGAGCAGTTCTCCGTTCTCCACCAACGGACTTGCCCGCAAGGCACCCGCGAGAACTCGGCGTTCCACTGTGGATATTTCTTCGAGCCACCGGCTCGACGCGCCGTCGGAGACCCGCCGCAGCGCGATGCGCCCTTCGGTGAGGGTGCCGGTCTTGTCGAAGCACAGCACCTGCGCCCGCCCCAACGTCTCGATCGTCGCGGAGTTGCGCACCAGCGCCCCGCGTTTCGACAACCGCCGGGCGGCCGCGAGCTCGGCAACGGTGGCAACGAACGGCAATCCCTCGGGAACGGCCGCCACCGCCAGGCTCACCGCCCGCCCCAGCGATGTCCCAAATGGACGCCCGCGCAGAATGTCCGTGACGAGCAGAATCCCGCCTGCTCCCAGGCAGATCGGCACCGTCACCTTGGCCAGAGTCCGCAGGCGAGCCGCGACACCATCAGCACCTCGTCGGGCATCGGGCCCGATCGCGCTGCCTGCCTCGGTGTTCGCGCCGGTCGCAACCACCACACCCACCGCTCGCCCGGCGGCGATGGCGGTGCCCCGGTAGATCATGCAGGTCCGGTCCGCGACCGGCACCGCCGGAGTCGCCGTCACCGTCTTGGTGACCAACATCGACTCGCCGGTCAGACTCGACTCATCGACCTCCAGCCCCTCGGCCTCCAACAGCCGGCAGTCGGCCGGAACAGCATCACCGGCCACCAACTCCACCACATCACCGAGCACGAGCTGGTCGGCGGGCAACTGCGTCGTGTTTTCCTTGCGGCGCACCACAACCCGAACAACGCTGGCCTCCAGCAGCTTGTTCAACGCACGGTCGGCGGTGATCCGTTGCACGCCGCCGATCAACGCGTTCATCCCCAGCACGCCCATGATGATCGTCGCGTCCGCAACCGCACCGATGCTCGCCGAGATCGCGGCCCCACCCGCCAAGGCAGGCGTCAGCGGGCTCGCCAGCTCCTCCAGCGACGCCCGCAGCACACCCATCCGGCCGAGGTCCGCTCCTTCGTCATGATCCGGGAAACGCTGGTGCGCCGCCTCACCGGTCAGGCCCTCCGGTGAACTATCGAGCAGCTCCAGCACCGTGCCGGGCGCCATCGCATGCCAGGCAGTGCGCGGCACCGCACGCGGAACCGGGCGCCACGCGGCCTGCATCCCCCACCACGTCCCAGCACCCAGAGCGATCGCCGCGCACACGGCCACCGGAATTCCAGCACGCACCTGGCTCCCGATAGCCGGCCCGAACGCGCCGAACGCCGCACCGCTGACCGAACCGATCAACGACAGCTGCGCGGCGCGCACGCTGACATGACGCGCGGTCGGGACCGTGCCCAACAACGCACACGGCTCCCCCAGGCTCGCGCCCGCGATCAGATGCGCACCCCACGGAACCACACCATCACGGGTCACACCGATCCCGACATCCGCCGCCACCAACGCCGCCCGCGCACGCGAGGACACCACAGCGACCACACTGCCCTCGCCCTGCATCTCCCGCACCACCCCCGCAAGCCGCCCCCCACCCGCAACCACGCGATCAACACCGATCCGCGCCGCCAACCGGCCCCCACCACCAGCAAGGACCACCGCCCCAACCTTCCGAGCCGTCGCGACCAACTCCTCAGCGAGAGGATCCAATTCCTCGGCGGCCAGGACCCACCCAACAGTGCGCGAACCGTGGCGCAGCGCGAACACCTCAATCCCGGGCCCCGCCGCGTCGCGCACATCAGCGCGCAACCGCGACCGAGCGACCGAATACAGCGACCAACCGTCACGCCGCGCGCCATCCACCTTGGTCACGCCGACCAAGTGGTGCGCACGTTCCCACAGCTCAACGACCGCGTGACCGCCATCCGCGGGAATCACGTCCTGCACCAGCCGAACACCAGTACGCAGCACGTCCGCGTCGATCACCACCGTGTCGATCCGGTCCAACCGCCGCAACACCCGGGGATCGAACACCAGAGTCGTCCGCCCCGACAGGCCGTACCCGAGCTGCGCCGCGAACGCACCCCGCCCTACCTGCGCCGCGCGCGGCGCACCCGCAACCACCATCGCCTGCGCACGCTGAAAGCTCCGCGTCACCCCGAACATGCCCGCGAATGCCGCCGGCCCAGCGAGAGCCGAACCGTTGGTCACACGCTCGACCGGGCCATCGGGCAACGGCACAGGGCGCGGCCGAACCTCCACCGGCGCACTGCGGTGACTGGCAGGATGCGTCCCCGTTCCGGCTTCCCACCGGGCCCAACTCCGCTGCGCCGCCTGCGTCTCCCGCAACAGGCAGAACCGGTACCCCGATTCCGCCAGCAAACTCGCCGGACGCTGCGCGAGCGTGTTCGCCATCGCACTACTGAACCCGAACAACAGGTCAGTGGCGGTCTTCCCGATCCCCGTCTCCAGCGGTCCCCGGACCCGGGACACCGACTCACCGGTCGACACCAGCGCCGGAACAGACGGCGGCAACGCGGGCAACGGCAGCATCCGGGCCCCCAACGCGACCGCAGCGCCGGTCAAATTCGCCCCCAGCACCATCGCCTCCGCGATCACCCTCGCCGGATTGTCCGGGTGGCTCGCGCTGACCGCGGCGAACGGTTCCGCACCCAAACCCGCTTCCGCCTCCGCGTCCTCCACCACACCCACCAACTCGGCGATCCCCACCAGGTCCGGATCGTGCCCGATGACCACCCGCCCCACCGCAGCGTTGATCTCGACCCACGCAACACCCGGCACCTTCTCCAACCGCCGGACGATCTGCTCGCCAGCCTCCTCAACCCCCGGCCGATGAACACCGCGCACCTCGACGTACGCACGCCCCTCCGACGACCACACCCGCCGCCGCCCCAAGCCCACGATGCTCTGCGCGGCAGCCGCCACCGGCGCCACGATCTGCGAGGCCAACGCGCCCAAGGTACGCAACATCGAAAAAGGCTCAACCGTTCCATGCTGTATGAGCCGGATCCGCTGAACAGTTCGAACCGGGCTCCGGCGATCGCGTACCGACGGCCCGCTGCGCCACCAGCATCCCCACACCAGTCGCCGCGGCAACCGGCCACTCGATCACCGACAGCGGCAACAACACTCCCAGACCGCCGCAGAAAACCATGAACTCTCGCGACGGCAAGCCATCTCGTACCGAGCGGGCCGCACCGGCCACGTCCCCCCAACCACGCGGCAGGCTGGCCGTCGCTGCTCGCGAGCGCTGCTGCGGCCACGCACCCGCACCCGACGTTGCGTTCGGCGCCACGGTAGCCACGACCCGCCTCCCAGACACACAAGCACGTTGCCGAACCACCAGCGTAAGACAGGTCAACGCCGGGCGAACCCCGAAACAGCCCTGCGCCGGGCGCCGTCGTCGCTACCGTGAGCGCCGTGCTGTCGCTGGCGGGACTCATCTTCATCGCCTTGTCGCCCGGGCTGGGCAACTTCGCCACGTCGATCGCCCTCGGCCTGGTAGGCGTCGACGCGCAACGGCGGCTGAAAGTCGCCTGTGTGTTCGGGTCTTTCGAGACAGCAATGCCGCTGCTGGGCCTCACGCTGGGGCAGCAGGCCGCGATGCGCTTCGGCGAGGTCACGACAATGGCCGGCGCGTTCCTGCTCGGCCTCACCAGGCTCTACACCGTCATCTCGGCGGGGCGTGCACGATCCAACCCGGGAAGAACCGGTCAACGACTGAAACCGCCTCGCCCACCCTCGAGCCATTTCGGCAGGCGTCGCACCTGCCGAGCCGTCTACTCTCGTTGTTGTGCCGCGGCAATCGGAGTACTACCACGACCCGAACGCCCCCGTGGCCAACTCGCTGGCTCCCACCTCGTTCGCGGTCGTACGCGACCTCTACCACCGGGTCTTGCTGGTACAGCGCATCGATACCCGCAACTGGGAACTGCCGGGCGGAAAGGTCAACGTCGGGGAGTCCGCGCTGGATGCCGTGGTACGCGAGGTGGAGGAGGAAGCCGGCGTCCTCGTCACCGTGACCGGACTCGCCGGCGTCTATACCGACCCGGGGCACGTCATGGTGTACTCCAGCGGTGAGGTGCGCCAGCAGTTCGCGCTGTGCTTCCACGCCACACCGCTGCGCGGCGAACCACGCCCGGACCACAAAGAAACGATCAACGCCGCCTGGACGGAAACCGACGCCCTAAACGATCTCCCGATCCACCCGAGCATGAAACTCCGCCTGATGCACGCACTGACACACCCCGCACAGGTACACGTGGCCTGAGAGTCCCGTCGCAGCATTCTCAGCGGCTCGATCGCGCCTGGACCGTGGCAACCGGACTACGTCGACGCCGCGCCGCCGGCGCGCTGTGCGACCGCGACACCCACGCCGATCGCCGCCGCCACCGGCCATTCGATCACCGACAACACCGCCAACGCTCCAAGACCACCGTAGAAGGCCATCATCTGGCCGGATGGGAGATAGCCCCGGACAGTCTCGGCCGCACCAGCAAGATCATCACGAGTAGGGATGTAATGATCCGGGCGGTGGAACTCCGCCGTAACACCGGGAAGGTTCACCGTCGTCCCCCCAGCACCCTCCGGCTTCCGCTGCTTGGTAGCCATGCCTCCTCCTCACAACAGACCCCGCTCCACATGGCCAGCCCCGACGTCGGCATCGCCCGGACCGGACCAATCGAACCGCACGATTTTACCCCTGGATACGACGAACGCGCCGCGCGCCGAGACGTGTGGGGCTCGGGGCCGTTGCCGCACTTGATCCCTTCAAACGTTGTGTTTCCACAACGTTTGATGTGCGGGGTGCGCCCGGCGACCCCAGCCTGCACCTGCCCACGACAAACCCGAACGCGGTAAAGGACTTCCGCGTCGACGCCGCGCCCCCACGACCCTTTGCTGCCGCCCAGGCCCCCGCCGACGACCATGAGTCGCCGGCCCAGGCTGGTGATGCGTATCAGATTGTCAGCGAACGGACATCACGCCAGGGTGTGGGAAGGTCGCTTGCGTCCAAGGCCAGTGACATGAAGCCATCGGCGGCCAGGCTGGTCGACCAGCACGCGAGTCGCCTCTTTGGCTTCGGCTGGGACGAAGCCACGACGGCTTCTGTTGTCCATACCCCATCCATCGGGGATCACCCTCGCCCGAACGGTGCATAACCCCGCTGTGAAGTCTTCAATGGACCTTCACCGAACGTAGTCTCACTGCTTACCCGTTGTCAGTTCTGCTTGAGGAGACGTCGTGGCTACAAGATCCCCGAACGCGAAGTCTGAAGCGGGACGCTCCGGTGGTTCCCGTGGTGATCGCTCGCAGGGCCCGTCGGGGAAGGCCGGTGGCCCGCGGACTGCGACGGTGAAGCTGCCATTTGGCATGGGGGAGTTTCGTCGTCCGGAGGTGCACATCCCGGGTCGTGAGGATGTCGCGGGTGTGGTCAACAGCGTGCGGGAGAACCTTCCCTCTCCTGGGCAGTTGGCGTTTTACGGCGGCCTGGGAGCGCTGGCGGCATTGTCGTTGATCGAGTGGCCGGTGGCGGCCGCGATCGGTGTCGGCACGGTGGTCGTGCAGCGGGCCGGTAAGGGAACCTCCGGTTCAGCACCGGCGAGGTCCGGGGCTCCCTCGGACCCCACCAGCGCATGCCCGCGCTCGGCGGGTTGAGAGCTCTGGCGTCGCAGCTCGCGGCGCCGGCGGTGACCGTCGCGCGCGGTGTCTTGCGTGTCGGCGACAGCCGGCGGGCGTGGGCCGCGGACGGGCGCGCACACATCGAGGTGCGCGGCGTGCACGAGCCAGGGACCGAACCGGCGGCCGAGCAGATCACCGATCGGCTCACGCAGCTTCCTGGCGTGCGGTGGGCCGAGGTCAACGCGGCGCTGGGCCGGGTGATCATCGCACACGATCCGGAGTCGATCGAGCTCCCCGAACTGGTCAGCGCGGTGGAAGAAGCCGAGCAGGCCAGCTGCATGGGCGAGCGTCCCCGCCGCGAGACCGGCGCGGTGCGCCCAGGCGATGTCGCCAGGGTGTTCGGCAACACGGTCGTGATGGGGGCGAACCTGGCGGGTTTGGGCTATGCCGTGGCGGCCCGCTGGCTGCCGGTACCCGCCGTGCCGCCGTCGATTCCGGCGTTGGTCTCCACCGCCGATGCCGTGCAAGGCATCCGTGGCGCCGTCCAGGCACGAGTGGGCTGGGCGGCCACTGATTTGTTGTTCGGTCTCGGGAGTGCTGCGGCGAACACCCTGGCCCAGCGGCCGACGACCTTGTTGTCCGATGCCGCGCATCGGTTCTGCTTGGTGCGGGAGTCCCAGGCGGTGCAGCGAAGCTGGGCGCGGCGGGAAGCCGAGTTCGGCGACCGGCCCGAGTACCACCGGTGTGAGCCTGTCGACGTGGGTTCCCGCCCGGCGCCTCTGCCCAATGGACCGATCGAGCGGGTGACGAACTCGTCGGCGGTGGCCGGGCCTGCGGCCTTCCTCGGAACCCTGGCGGTGACACGCAACCTGCAGCGCGCACAGGGGTTTCTGGTGGCGGGGGTGCCACGAGCGGCCGGGCTCGGGCGGGATGCGTTCGCGGCCCAGCTCGGGATCGCGGTTTCCGAACGCCATGCTCTGGTGGTCGATCCGCGAATTCTGCGGAGGTTGGACCGGATCGACACGGTCGTGATCGACGGGACTGCCCTGCGCACCGGAACACAACGGGTGCGCGAGGTGATTCCGCTCAACGGCGAGGTCGACATCGCGGGGTTGTGGGAGCGGGCACACGCCCTCGTCGGTGTGGTGGCACACGTCGACGCGGAACACGACGGGTGGGCGCTCTCGAGAGCGCGAACCGGGGATCTGCCGCACGTGGAACTGGAAGACAGGATTCGGCAAAGCACCGATCGAGGTGTACAAACCTGCACACTCGACCGCGACGGGCACCCAGTTGCCCTCGTCGAGATCGAGGAGGAACCGGCGCCCCTGACCGACGAGCTTCTCGCTGCGGCCCGCGAGGTGGGCTCGGTGGTGCTCGCCGGACCGGACCCGCGGCCTGCGGGGCAATTCGATGCCGATCGCGTCGCACCCGCCGACGCGGACTTCGCGACGCTCGTGCGGGGATTGCAGGCCGAAGGCCGCGGCGTCGCCGTGGTCTCGACGCGTAGTCGTGCGGGCCTGGCCGCCGCCGACCTCGGAATCGGCGTCACCGGCCACGGACCGCCCCCGTGGGGCGCGCACCTGATCACCGGGCCTGGCCTGGGCGAGGCGTGCGCCTTGCTGCGGTTGATCCCCACCGCCCGCACCGTCAGCCGGCGCAGTGCCCAGCTCGCCGTCATCGGCTCCGCCAGCGGCGCCCTGCTGGCCGCACTCGGGCCCGCCATCGGCAGCCAGGCCCGCGCGGCCGTGCCCGTGTCCACCTGTGCGCTGCTGGCCCTCGGCGCCGGAACATATTGGGGCATGCAAGCGGGTCAACGCCCAGTACCGTCCGACATCGCCTGCACGCCCTGGCACACCATGTCTCCGTCCACGGTGCTGGAACTCCTCGGCAGCTCACCCAACGGCCTGACCGATGGCGATGCGCAACAGCGCGCACTCGAACGCCAGGACCACTCCCCGCAGGGCCGCACCAGCCTGGTACTCGCGAGCCTGGACGAGTTGGCGAGCCCGCTGACCCCCGCGTTGGCCGGAGGTGCCGCCCTCTCCGCCACCATCGGAGCGACCGCCGACGCGGTCATCATCAGTGGCGTGCTGGGGCTGAACGCGCTGATCGGCGGCGTGCAACGAGTCAGCGCCGACCGCGCATTGCGCAAGCTCCTGGATGCCACCGCGATCCCGGTCGCGTTGCGCCGCAACGACAAACGCACCCGCGTGCCCGCCGACGAACTCGTACCCGGCGACGTCATCGACCTGGTGGCAGGCGACGCCGTGCCCGCCGACTGCCGCCTGCTGGAAGCCGACGGACTCGAAGTCGACGAATCCAGCCTGACCGGCGAATCCCAACTCGTCACCAAAACCACCACCGCCACACCCGCGGCAGCGGTAGCCGACCGGCGCTGCATGCTTTACCAAGGCACCGCGATCGCGGCCGGGCGCGCCGTCGCAGCCGTCGTCGCCACCGCAGAGGACACCGAAGCCGGCAGCGCGGCAGGCACCGACAACGCGACGGACCGACCCGGCGGGGTGGCAGCGCGCCTGCGGACCCTGACCAAAGTCACCGTGCCGATCTCCATCGGCGCCGGCGGACTGCTACTGGTCGCCGACCTCATCCGGCGTCAACCCTTCGGCGCGGCCCTGGGCCGAGCGGTAAGCCTGGCCGTCGCAGCAGTCCCGGAAGGCCTGCCCTTCGTCGCCACCGTCGCCGAGCTGGCCGCAGCCCGGCGACTGTCGAAACGCGGCGCCCTCGTACACAATTCCTCGACAATCGAGGCACTGGGCCGAGCGGACGTGCTGTGCTTCGACAAGACCGGCACCCTCACCGAAGGACGCATCGCCCTACGCGGGATATCCGACGGAGCCACCACCCGCGACGTCGCAAATCTATCCACAGCGGAGAGAAAGATCCTCGCCGCAGCACTGCGCGCCAGCCCGGCGGCCGAGAACGGCGAACTCCTGCCGCATCCCACCGACCGCGCGGTCGTCAATGGGGCCCGCGACCTCGGAGTGCAGCCCAGCGAAGGCACCTCGGGATGGCAACTCGTCGAAGAGCTCCCCTTCGAACCATCGAGGGGCTACCACATGGTGCTCGGACGGGTCGGCAGCGACCACCTGCTCAGCATCAAGGGCGCCCCGGAGGTCGTGCTCGCCCAGTGCACCCACTGGCGCCGCGACGACATGGACGTGGCCTTCGACCATGACGCACGCCTTGGCGTGGAAGAGGAATTCGACCGGTTGGCCCGCCAGGGATACCGCGTGCTGGCCGTCGCCGAACGGCCCGCCACCGGCCGCCGCGACCTCGACGACTCCCGCCTGCGCAACCTCCGGCTCACCGGCCTGATCGCCCTGGCCGACCCGGTCCGCCCCACCGCAGCCGCCGCAGTGGACCAGCTGCAGCAGGCAGGCGTGCAGATCATCATGATCACCGGTGACCACCCCAGCACCGCCGAAGCCATCGCCGCCGAACTCGGCATCCTAAACGGCCACCAGGTGATGACCGGCGCCGAACTCGACACCCTCGACGACGACGAACTAGCCGCCAAGGCCGCCGATATCGCGGTTTTCGCCCGCACCACCCCGGCGCACAAGGCACGCATCGTCCAGGCACTGCAGCGCACCGACCGCGTTGTCGCCGTCACCGGCGACGGGGCAAACGACGCACCCGCGATCAGGGTCGCCGACATCGGCATCGCGCTCGGCGAACGCGCCACACCGGCCGCCCGGGAAGCCGCCGACGTCGTGGTCACCGACGACCGCATCGAAACGATCGTGGACGCCATCGTCGAAGGCCGCGCCATGTGGGCCTCAGTGCGCGACTCCCTGGCCCTGCTGCTAGGCGGCAACCTCGGCGAGGTCCTCTTCACCGTCGCCACCGGCCTGCTCACCCCCGGCGGCTCGATGAACGCCCGCCAAATGCTGTTGGTCAACCTCCTCACCGACGTCATCCCGGCGATGGCGATCGCAGTACGCCCCCCACCGGAGATCACACCGGAAATGCTCCTGGAGGAAGGGCCCGACGCCTCCCTCGGTGCCGCACTGCACCGCGACATCTACCGACGCGGCATCATCACCGCCACAGCCGCGTTCACCGCCTGGGTCCTCGGCCGAATCTCGGGAACCCGACGACACGCCGACACCGTCGCACTCGTCGCACTCGTCGGCGCCCAACTCGGCCAGACCCTGGTCATCCGCGGACGCACCCCACTGGTCGTAGCCGGTTCGCTCCTGTCGATGGCGGCACTGGCCGCCGTCGTGCAGACCCCCGGCCTCAGCCACTTCTTCGGCTCCACACCCCTACTGCCCCACGGCTGGGCCATCGCCGTCGGCTGCACCGCCGCCGCCAGCGCAGCCGGCCTCCTCCTCCAACCACGGACACGCCACCAACAGAACATGCGGTCAGAAACCGACAACATCGTCGAGACCGTGGCCGATCACCACCACCCCGACCCAGAAACCACAACCCACGATCACGATGGCCGCGAAGATCGAGCCCTTTCCTTCACACACAGGCAAACGCCGGTCCAGGCCGACCACACCCAACCGGACGAACACGACCGCCCCGCCCGCCGAGACGATGCCAACGGGCAGCCGCCGGAGATGCCGTCCCTTGCCCTCGCGGAAGATGCGCCACCTTGACCGGATTGTCCGGGTGGCTCGCGCTGACCGTGGCGAACGGTTCGCCGTCCAGCCCCGTTTCCGCCTCGGCATCCTCCATCGCGCCCACCAGCCCGGCGACCCCGACCCGATCCGGATCGTGCCCGATGACATCCGTCCCGCGACGCGTTGATCTCAACCCAGACACCCCCCGGCACTGTTGCCATAGGCCGAATCCCCGCACACCAGAATCTCGCCAGTGGCCCCGGCGGCGCACCCTTGCCGGAGCCGGTCTTCCCGGCGCGCAACCGGATCCCAGCCACCACCGGAGCACCGTCGGCAGTGCTGATGGTGGTGGCCAGCGGGGACAAGCCCCGACGCAACACCTGTCGGCCGGCGATCTTGGTGTGGCCGAAACCGGCGCCCTGCTTGCGGCGTCCGTAGACCGGCCGCAACAGCGAATCGATGTCGATGAACGCCTGGGTGGGTATACCGGGCAAAAGCCCGGCCGCGCAACGAGATTGACCAGATAGGCGCGCGACCGACGCCAACTGCAAGCTGTGTCCGTGGGTGAACTCCCGCAAGAGCTGGGCCAATGTGGCCGGCGCGTACACCTCACCGAACAGCCGCGGCATCCCTCCCGAGCGGACCACGTTCAGATCGTCGATACTGTCGGCCCGGCGGCCATACCCGCAACAGTCGAGGTGATCTTGCCCGCCGGATTCGCCCCGGCCGAAACCACCGCGGTCTCGTTGATCGCGACCTTGCCCGAGACCAGCTCCGACAGCCCAGCCTGCTCAGCCAACGCCATCACCGGCACCAGCCCCGCACACGACCCGCAGTTCTCATCATCAAACAAAGCCTGGGCTCGAGACCAACCATCAGGTACCTTCACCAACAGTGCTTTCTTGGATCCGGTGAACGCGGACTTCGACACCCCGATTCTTCCGACCCAGAAGGCACTTTCCCTGTCGACCCGCGGAACACCGACCTACCCGATCCACGGATCCAGGCCAAGTGCAATGGGGCGGGCGCCCCGTCGCCCGCCCCATCCCATCCCCGTTCCCCGGGAAGGTCCCCGATCCCTCACCAGGCGCAAGCGCCAGCCGTTGAAGCCATCTCAGCGCCATGCGTGTAGCAATACTCAGGGTTGTCGGCCTGGCAGGCAAGAGACTACGAGGGAACATTTGGTCACCGCCCGGTTACCTCCCCCTACCAGAGCGTGGCCACAGGCTGGATTCCGTCGCATTGCCATTCGTTACCGATTACTGAGGACTGTCGACCTGGCCTCGCAACGGCCTAAAAATCTTCCCGCCGATGGTGGCAGTGAAAGCTCGCAGTAGCGCCGCTGCCGGACGGGATCTGCCGGCCACGCGACACCCCGGCGCCGATGGTGAGGCGAAGTGCACCTGTGCGCCCGGCTCGGCGAGCGGGACTGCCCCAGCAACCCGGCACGCGGCCTGCCTGGGGTGGAAGGGTCCGAGTCAACGGCAGCCAGAGCCAGGATTCACCCGCCCACGACATGAATGGACTACGCCCCCAGCGATGAGCCCAACCTACACACGAGGACACAGTTCGAGCGCTGGTACATCCGCTGCGGACGCCGAGCGGCCAAGGCCGCAAACTGGGAAGGGCCGATCTGCCGCAGCTGCTTCGTCCACGCCGTCCACACCTGCGACGACTGCCCGGGACTGCGGCCCCCAGTCCTTCCTGGCCGCCGACGGACACGAGACACGGCCGTGATCGCCGCGCCTGCGTAGAGATTTCCGCTAGAATCCGAAGAATCGCCAACGCCATTTCATGCGGATGTCACTGGGTTCAGTCTGCTCGCTGATGATGCCGACACGCTTTCAGCCCAGGCAACCTCTCGCAACCGGCGCCGCATGACGGCCGCACTTACTCTATCGGACGCCTCTTCCGCAACTCGCCATGACGGGTGTAGATAGCGCAGATCATCCGGTGAATCATCACTCCGGCGACGCACAGCGGCGGTGCCGGTTGCCACAGCGCCAACTTCGGGTGTCCATTGCCCCTCTCCCTTGACTCCGTCGTCATTTCTGACAAAGACTCGACTATGCGGACAGGGCCGATCACCCAACTCGACTAGAGCAACGCCCATGAACCCGGGTGCTCACGGGCGTGCGGATGCCGGGCGGCATAGTGGAGGAGCCGGGGTACTCGTTTCGACAAGCGAAGCGCGGCGGTTACACGGCTTGCCCGGGACCGGGACTGAAAGTCGACCGAAAGGCGGCCAACGGGAACCTCGGCGGAGCACGACCTGACACATGCCGGCCCGCGACAGTCCAACCGGGCCGCCGATCAGCACAACCGGCCCCGGCCATTGCGCCCACACTTGCGGATATCGGCCGACTCCTCATCTGTGCCCGCGGAAATACACAACCACGCCTAATCAGCTGTCGGCTCATACCGCCAAACGGAGGTATTTCATGCACGACGCGGCCGTGGCGACAGTCCGCGTGGCCCTCCACGCCACGGACGACCTCACCCGTGTCGGCCTGACCAACTGCATAAACCTATTCCGAACGCACCATCAAGAACATCCTCTACCAGATCATGGCGCGTTACGGGCTGCGCCGCACACGCCGTCCCCTTCGCGATTCGCTCAGGGCTCATCTGAACACGCACCGTCCGATTCCCCGCAGCTGGCCCCTCCCGAACCACGAGGCGGATGCCAAAAAGTACCCGGGGCTCCTCCAGGTACAGCCCGACGATGTCGGCGAACTCGGGATCCTTGCCGACCTTGAACGTGCCCTGCCGGTGCGGTCGCACCCCGTTGTCGCGCCACAGTTTCGCCACATAGTTGTGAGAGACGGCCACGCTCTCGGCGCGCTTGATACAGGCGGCCATCTCCCGGTTCAACCAGTGCGACAGCCCCGGGCTCGCCAGCACCCTGCGATCCCGCCCTGCGCGGCGGCGCCCTGCAGACCAGCGAACCCGCCGCCGAAGCCTGACTTCGATCTCGAGGTTGACGCACGGGGCGTCATTGCGCGAGGTCGTCGAGTTCAGCGAGGGCGTGTAGCAGGGCGTGGTGGAGTTTTTCGATGTCGGGCAGTGCACTTCGGTTGGCTAGGAGTCCGATATGGACGTTGTCACGGTAGGGGCAGGCGGCGATGGACAGGGCGTGCCCGGCGGGCAACGGCACCAGGGGGTAGAGCTGGTGCAGGCGGGCGCCGTCCAGGGAGCCCTCCATGTCGGGCAGGGGCACGTTGGTGATCACGGTGTCGAATAGCAGGTGGGCGGCGTGTGCGGCGATCGGAGTGAGGAACTGGTGCAGCAGCGGTGGCAGTTGGGAGGCCAGCACGGGCAGTGCACCGGCGCCGCGGGTGGGCCCGTTGGACTTGTTGCGGCGCATGGAGCTTTGGATCAGTGCGAGCCTGGCGGAAGGGTCGGGCTCGTGGACGGGTAGGTCGCAGAGGTAGGCGGAGAGCTGGTTGTTGCCTGAGTCGTTGGTCTGGCGGTGTTGGGCGGGAATGAGCGCGCGCAGGTTGAGTTCGTGGACCGGGTGTCCCCGGGTGGCCAGCCACTGCCGCAGGGCTCCGGTGACGATGGTGAGCACGATATCGTTCGTGGTGCCGCCGTAGCGACGCTTGATGCGGCGAAGATCTGCTCGGGGCAGGGTGAGCATGTCGACGCGCTTGGCAGCGGTGTGCGGCGCCGCCAAGGGTGAGCGGTGGGCCGGCCGAAGGTGGCCGAGCACGGACGTGGCGATCTCGACCGTCTCGGGCCGACGCAACACCTGCAGGAAGTCGGTCGCGGCAGAGAGAGTCTCGTCGAAGATCTGACGCGCTTTCCCCGGGTTGCTCAGCATTGAGGCAGCGGAGCCGAGGTTGCTTGGCGGGCTCGTGTGCTGGGGCGGGGTGTCCTTCGGGGTGAAGCCGTCCAGCAGGCCGAGGCCGAGCTCGACGGCACTCGCGCCATCGGCCAGCGCGTGGTGGAGCTTGACGAACACCGCGAAGCGGCCGTCCTCTAGACCCGTGATCACGTGGACTTCCCACAGCGGTCGGGAAACATCCAGCGGAGAGCTCATGAGTTCGGAGACCAGCGTTTCCAACTCGGGCTCCCCGCCCGGGTCGGGCAGGTGGTGTGCGACTACGTGGTTTTCCGCGTCGAAGCCGGGCTGGGGTTCCCAGTGGGCGTGGCCGGGTACGAGCCATGATTTGTTGACGCGCAGGCGCAGGCGGGGTTGACGTGAGGCCCGGTCGGCGATCAGCTCTGCCAGCCGTGCTCCGTCGACCGGCCGACCAGGTTCGAAGACCGCGACGGCACCGAGGTGCATAGGCGTGAGGTCCCGCTCCAGGCACAGGAACACCATGTCCAACGCGCTGATAGTCTGCCTCGCCATTGCCTACCCCACATCGTGTTCGTTCTGCCGCCGCGACCTGTCAAGCAGTGCTCGTTGCTGCTCCGAAATCGCTATCGGAGGACACTTTCGTGGGAGTCCGCAAATGATCCTGGGATCGTCACTCAGATGGGTGTGTCGGGAAGTGGTCGCGAGCAACCTCGTTGTGAAACTCCCGTGTTGGCCGACAGAGGCTCATCCCGCGGTCGTCGTGTAGCCAGGGCGATCTCGTCGTACATCCCCGGGGCAAGGGACGCAAACTGCTGCGCATCGTTGACCTCCGTGACCGCCGAAGTGTTGCGGAGTTGGCTTCGTGGGCGCGGTGGCCAGCCCTGATGAACCGCGCTGTTCCCGACTCGCCGCGGTCATGTCGGTGTGAGATGACTGCGGGTGCTGGTGGTGGGCGAGGCCAAGCGGGGCAAGAGCACGTTCATCGGCGCTCTGTTGGGCCGAGATGTCCTGACGGTCGGCTCATTTCGCTCACCGCGCTGGCGACGTAGGCCATGGTGGGCTGCAACGCGCGGTCGTACATCTCGCCGACGGGAGAGCCGACGCCGCTGTCGGCGCTCGGGGAGTATGTCACCGAAAAGGGGGAATCTCGATAACCGGCGCGGCATCTCTCGCGGTGCGGTGCGTATGAATGCGCCCTCACTGGCCGCCGAAAACCTCGGCATCTACGGTGAGTCCGAGTGGGAAACCCGCCGGGCACAGTTCGCCGCTCATGCGGAGGTGCTCACCTTCGTGCTCGACAAGCTGGCGTCCGTCGAACACGACGGCAGCGTCGAGTAGTAACTGACTTCCTGGTGACCTTCGCGGGAGTCCGGCCGGAAGGGGGTGGCATCAATGATCCTGCGTTCAGTGGTGGGTCTTTCTGTCACCGGTGTCGGTGTCGTGATCGGCACTTCGCTAGCATTGGCTGATCACCTTGCAACCGCGGTTCAAGCGGCCGGAGGGGCCGTGAAAGCCGCGTCAGGCACAGCGACATCCGCAGCTCGAGCGAGAGACGTCGTCCGTGACGCAGTCGTACCACGCTCACACCCAGCAGTTTGGCAACAGGACGGGTGGGTGCACGTTCCCCTCGCCACACGCGGCAGGGACGGCGGGGAGGTACCGAAGCGCGAAGCTAACGCGATAGCACACCAACTCGCCGGTCATTCGGATGTGCGCTTGGCGTACTGGAACCCTGGCTTGCAACGCCTGGTAGTTCAGGGCATCGACGACGCGGCCACGGCCCGGGCCGTTGACACCATTGCCGCAGCTGCGAAGCAAAGCGGCTTGACCATGCGGAAGCCGGACGGCGCCCGGCCGGCACACCCGGGCGATCTCGGTGATGCCCGGATCGCCGCCATGACAGTAGCGCTCAACACCGTTGGAGTGGCCGCTGCGGTGGTCGGGCGGATGCTTCTGCTACCGCCTGTACCGTGCCATAACTATCCTCGGTCGGCGACCAGGGGTTTCGTTGACCTCCGCGATCAGGCCATGATCGCGGATCATGGTGTTTCGACTGATGTACTTGGCGTCGGTGACGGTGTTCGCCTGGCTGAGACTGACCGCCCGGCGTACGGCGGCCAAGGACATCGAGATCCTGGTGTTGCGACATGAAGTGGCGGTGTTACGCCGCCAGCTGGGGCGCCGACCCCGTTTATCCTGGCCGGACCGAGCAACTCTGTCCGCGCTGGTCCGCTTACTCCCCCGCGCCCTGCGACGGGCCCGGATCGTCACACCCGGCACACTGCTGGCCTGGCACCGGCGTCTGATCACCAAGAAGTGGACCTATCCCTCACGGCCTGGTCGGCCACCGATCAACCCCGAACTCCGCGATCTGATCGTTCGCCTGGCCCGAGAAAATCCCAGGTGGGGCCATCGCCGCATCCAGGGCGAGCTGATCGGCTTGGGGCATCACGTCGGCGCGGGCACGATCCGCCGCATCCTCCGACAATCCCGCATCGGCCCCGCTCCCCGTCACACGGACACCTCGTGGCGCAGCTTCCTGCGCGCCCAGGCATCCGGACTGCTCGCAGTCGATTTCTTCCACGTCGACACCATCAGCCTCCGCCGGCTGTATGTCCTGTTCGTCATCGAGGTCCGTACCCGCACCGTTCATGTCCTGGGCGTCACCGCCCACCCGACTGGTGCCTGGACCACGCAGGCCGCCCGCAACCTGCTGATAGACCTCGGCAACCGAGCCGCATCGTTTCGGTTCCTGATCCGTGATCGCGATACCAAGTACACCGCAGCGTTCGACGCGGTGTTCGCCTCCGAGGGCTTGCGGGTCATCAAGACCCCGCCGCGGACACCGCGGGCGAACTGCTACGCCGAACGATTCATCCGCACCGTCCGCGAAGAATGCACCGACCGACTCCTGATCTACAACGAACGGCACGCCATGACAGTGCTAACCGAGTACTCGGACCATTTCAACTCCCACCGCCCACACCAGAGCCTCGACCAACACCCGCCGGACCACGTTTCGACGACAACGATCCCGATCGACGCCCCCATCCGGCGTCGAAAAGTCCTCAACGGACTGATCAACGAGTACACCCGAGCCGCTTGATGACCGTCAGAAAACCAAGGTCAACGCTGTGCATCGAGTTTTGGCACCCTACAGTCGTCCATCGTCGCTTAAGTTGGCGCTCTCACGCGGCCGGCGGTGGGCATAGCATGATGATCGACCGTGCTGCTGCGACTGACTTATCTCGGCGTGACGAATGCGTTCGCCATGCTGCGCCTTCTGCCGATGAGCGACCGAGACAAGGACGTCGAGATCCTCGCCTTGCGCCATCAGATCACTGTGCTGGAGCGGCAACTCGGTAAGCAAAGGGTGCGGTTCGCCCCAGCTGATCGAGCGTTCTTGGCGGCGCTACTGCACCGGCTGCCACGGAACCTGCTACGCAGGCTGCGGTTGCTGGTGCGCCCGGACACCGTGCTGCGATGGCACCGCAACCTGGTCGCACGCCGCCACGCGGCCCTTTCCAAGCCGAAGCGCCCTGGCCGGCCACGCACCGTCCGCTCCATCCGGGCTCTGGTGCTACGCCTGGCAAAGGAGAACCCCAGTTGGGGATACCGCCGACTTCACGGCGAATTGCTTGTCCTGGGCGTGAAGGTGGCCGCGTCCACCGTCTGGGAGATCTTGCAGACGGCCGGGATCGACCCCGCACCCGAACGCAACTCCAGCACATGGGCCGACTTCCTGCGCTCCCAGACCGATGCCTTGCTGGCGTGCGACTTCTTCGAGACGATCACCCTTTCTGGCGCGCGAATGTACGTTCTGGCGGTGATCGAGCACGCCAGTCGCCGGATCCGGATCCTGGGCGCCACCGCGCACCCGACAGCATCGTGGGTCACCCAAGCCGCAAAGAATCTCGTCATGGACCTCGAAGACACCGGGTGCCGGGCGCGGTACCTAATCCGGGATCGGGACGGGAAGTTCCCCGCCCTGTTCGAGACCGTCCTGTCGGATACTGGGATCGAGGTCGTACTCAGCGGCGTCCAGATGCCGAGAATGAACTCAATCATGGAAAGGTGGATACAGACCTGCCGACTCGAACTGCTGGACCGCACCTTGATCTGGAACCAGCGCCACCTGCTCCACGCCTTGCGCGAGTTCGAACAGTTCTACAATTCCCACCGGCCTCACCAAGGCATCGCGTACGCCCGCCCGCTACGCCCCTTGCCCATACCGGTCACGGATCCAGAGCAGCTCGAGCCCCTCAACATACGCCGACACGATCGACTAGGTGGCATCCTCCACGAGTACCACCGCGCAGCATGACCTGCACGGACGCGGTTTTCGGCAAGGGCGCTGCCCAGCCCAGTTCGATACAGATCGGTTACTGGGAGGCACTGGCAGACACGACTCGCCCCGCTCGGCACCGGCCAGCGAGACGCGCATCGTGATCAAAACGACGGCCACACCCACGCCCAGCAACGATGAACACAGATTGGTTGAACACAGTAAGCCAAGATCAACTGCTCCCACCGTGCTCCCAAAATAGTAGGAGCCCCAACTAATGAAGATCATCAGAAGGGACTCTCACCTGGAAATATTGCTGGTGCGCGATACTGGGATTGAACCAGTGACCTCTACCGTGTCAAGGTAGCGCTCTCCCACTGAGCTAATCGCGCGAGGCGGAGGCGGGAATCGAACCCGCGTACAGGGCTTTGCAGGCCCTTGCCTAAGCCACTCGGCCACTCCGCCGGACTCCGCATCCACACCGAAGTCGGCTGGACAGCCAGAGAATCCAGAGCGGACGACGGGACTCGAACCCGCGACCCTCACCTTGGCAAGGTGATGCGCTACCAGCTGCGCTACGTCCGCCTGCCTGCGACTTCGAAGCCTGGAGAACCTCCGGGCCCGTCCGCCGCGTTGCACAGTGAACTCTAGACCACACCCACGACCGCGATCAAAGGGGGGTCCCATCGCCCGGCGCGCCGCCGCGCCGGGCCGATCTTCCCCCCGGATCAGCCCAGGTCGTGGGGCAGCAGCCGGGTCAGTGCCTCGTCCACATCGACCCACAGGTTCTCGTTGCCCGGCACCACGACGTCGTAGGTCCGGTCGAGGAAGTCCGCGAGTTCCTGCGCGGACGCCTCGAACACCGCGTGGCCGGACGGCGAGCTCAGCTCGATCGCCACGACCTCGGGGTCGTCGACCACCGGCCGGATCGTCACGTCGCCCTCGCCCGCGTGTGCGATCAGCCCGTCGGCGAGCAGGTCGCGGGCGAACACCCACTCGACCCAGCCGGCGCGGCCGGTGCGGAACGCGGCCACCACCGCGTACGGATCCCGGGTGTCGTAACGCAGCTCGACCTGAACCGGCACGGCAGGTGCCTGCGGAGCCAACAGATCGAACACGGCCGTCGAACGGAGTGTCACGTGATCGTTACGCATTGTCCTCCCCTTTCCGCTCCTTCCCGGTCCGCTTATCGACCGAGCAACACAGTTGTGACGCCTCATCGGGCTGAAACGCTCGCAACTCCCGCATAGATCACCCGTACGGGGCAGGCCCCAATTCGCTGGGCAACCACGCGAACGCGCAGCGTGTTCGCGTGACTCCGGTTTCGGGGCGAACACGGATCCGGTCACCCCATTGCGAGACGGACCGGAACCGAAGTCCACACCGGAGGAAGATCCGCCGCGAACGAACTCGACTCCAGGACGTTGAGCCGCAGGACCAGCACTCCACTCAGTGACCGAACTTCACTACGTTCCGTAACCGAGCGAATCGTTCTTGCACCGGCCTTCGATCCGTCGCCCTTGCCTTGCGGAACCCGCTGCCGCGCCCGGCCTGACCACCGGGTTTACCGCTTCGTCGAGCTCGCTTGACGTCCGCTTAAGAATAGGCGATCGGACCACCCGGCATTCTCGCAGCGAGACACGTTGCTGAGACGCTCGCCACCACAGTTCCCCGTATCGGGCTAATGGTCCGAACCGTCTCCGTTATCGGTCACGCGTGCACCCGAACGCCCGATCGAGAGTGGCGTCACACTGTGACCAGGATCGAAGACCGGCAACAGGGCCAAAAGACCCGGCGCCACCCACGACCGGTGATGATTCCGGTCACATCCGAACCGCGGCGGGCGAACCCGCACCGGCCAACTGCGCGCTTGACACCCCAGCCGCACGGCGACGGCCGCGACCGGCCCCGGCCCGTATTCTGACGCACATCGGACACCGGGGCGACCACCGCCCGACGAGAGGTGTCCAGCACCGACGACCGTTCGCAACCGGCAGGTGGACAGCCCTGAACGACACGACCAAGTCGGGACCCCGCGACACCGACGCGGAACCCACCACCGACCAGCACCGCGCGCCCAGACTGCACGCCCTGCGACAGCGCCTGCACGCCTTCCGCGAACGCGTCCGCGGCAAGCCGGGCCTCAACATCACCTACCGCGTCGTGCTCGGCGTCTTCGGTACCGCCGTGCTCCTCGCCGGCATCCTGATGATCCCCTACCCCGGCCCCGGCTGGCTCGTCGTCTTCGCCGGCCTCGGGATCCTCGCCACCGAGTTCCACTGGGCCCACCGGGTCAACATGTTCGCCAAGCGCTACTACCAGCGCTGGGTGCGGTGGCTCGCCCGCCAGCACCTCTCCACGAAGCTCGCCATCATGGGTGCCACCTGCCTCGTCGTCCTCGCGACGCTGTGGCTGCTGGGGCTGTTCAACACTGTCGGCGGGTGGTTCGGCCTGCACTGGACGTGGTTGGCCTCCCCCCTGTTCGGCCCCTGAAAACGATCGTGTATTGTTCTTCTCGTCGCCGGGAACGGGGACGAAACAACAGAACAAGGGCGATTAGCTCAGGGGGAGAGCGCTTCGTTCACACCGAAGAGGTCACTGGTTCGATCCCAGTATCGCCCACAGTGTGTTTTGCCTGGTCAGATGGCCTGTTGATGATTTTCATCGACAGGCCATCGGTGTTTTTGGGAGCAGATTGGGAGCACAGCGTCCTGACCACACACGCAATCCGAAATGGTCACGCCGCAGCCCACCTCTGACCTTGGCTGCCGTCCCAAGTCCATCCACCGTCCTGCTCCCACCGCCGCTGCAGGACGACGAGCATCTCCTCGACCATCACATCAGTCACGTGTGAGTAGAGGTCGTCCGTGTCCTTACGCTTGTGCCCGAGGCGCACCAGTCGCAGGATGCGCGGGACCTTGTCTTCGATCAGCCACGTCTCGTGAGTATGGCGAAGATCATGGAAGTGCATCTCCTGGTTCAGCGGTGTCCACCCCCGCTCCTCGTCCCCGGCGAGGGCGGGCAGCCAGACCCGACGGCGGAAGTTGGACCGGCGATGCAGTCCCCCGTCGGCACCGGTGAACACGAACCGCGCGTCGGGATTGCGCTCCCGGTGCCCGGCAAGCTGGTCAGCCAGGAACGGTGGAAGGTGCGCGGTGCGGACGCTGGCCGGGGTCTTCGGCGAACCGAGTTCGAGCCGCCCCCGAACCTCGTGCAGGGCGCCGAATTCCGGGTCGACCTCGATACGCGAGTCGTCGTCGAGGTAGGTGCGGATCCACTGCAACCCGGCCAGCTCGTCGACTTCGTCGGTGGTGGCAAGCGATGGCTGTTGTGACGGCGAGGAAGGTGGGGCGAGCATCGCGAGGGTGCTGTGCCGGTGCCGGGCGTCGTAGCGGCGCATCTGGCAGTGGTCGAGTTGGCCTCGAAAACCGACGGATGAGTGTCTCGGCGCAGTCACGATGTTCCTCATTTGCCCAGCTGCACATTCTCCGGTGTCCTAACGGGCACTCCACGTGACCTCGCTCCCGACTTGTACGAAAGTCAGTGACCAAGTGGGATCACCTGGTGTGCCCAGGTGGTCGAAGTTCCCTAAGGAGACGACTGTGGCCAGCGCAGCACACCATCTCATCGGCGGCAGCACCACTGCGACGGAGACCACGGCACCCCCGCCCCGGACAGGCGCAGAGCCCCTGCCGCGGACAGGCATGGAGAAGTTCGCCCTGCTGTGCGACGCCGTCGCCCACATCCACGCCGGCCGCCCCGCGCAGGCCCGTCCCGCGCTGGAGACCTTGCAGAAGCTGATCGGGCCCGAGGTGCGGCCGCAGGACGCGGCGTACGAGCTCTACCGTGCCGCACTGGTCAACCGTGTCGAGGAGCACGGCAGCCCCTCGGAGACCAACCTGTACACACAGGCCTACGACCAGCCGCAGATCGATCTGTACTACCTGCTCACCACCCACCTGCCGTTCATGGACACGAGCCGGGTCGTCAACGAGCTGCTCGCCGGGCAGGTGGGCGCTGCGGACGACTTCGCCCTGATGTCGGTCGGCATTGGGCACGGCCGCCAGGAGAGCGCGCTGCTGCACGGTCTCGCGGCCAGAAACCCGGGATTGCGTCACTGCACGGTCATCGGTGTCGACCCCGACCGGGAAAGCCTGGCCACAGCCGAGCGCACCCTGCGGCAGGCCACGGCCGAGCACGGTGTCGATCTGGACTTCCTCCCCGTGGCGAAGGTGGCTGAGGAACTTGACGATGACGACTGGATGAGCCTGTCCCGCATTGACGTCCCGTTGGTGGTCAACGCCTCTTTGGCGCTCCACCACATGCAGGACCCGAGTCCCGGTCACGACGCCCGGGACGAGTTCTTCCAGCGGTTGCGCATGCTGGTCCCGTGCGGGGTGGTGCTGAACGAGTTCGACACCGACCACCATGAGGTGTCCTTCCCGCAGCGGTTCTTCAACTCATGGCGGTTCTTCGGCACCATCCTTCGCGCCATCGAGGCCGCGCCTGCCACCCGGCAGGAGAAGGACCACATGAAGACGTTCTTCGCCCGCGAGGTCATGAACATCGTCGGCTCGCGCACCGACGCCCAGCGTTTCGAGCGGCACGAGGCGGCCGCTACCTGGATCAACCGGCTGCGCCGCTGCGGCTTCGAGCCTTACGGTGACGCCCCGGGGCTTCCGGTACCCTCGCTTCCCGCGGACTTCACGGTTCGCGTCCTGCCCGAGCAGGTCCGGCTCGGTTATCGCGACGCCACGGTCTGCTCAGTCATCGGCGCGCGTCCTGCCGGATGAGACATCCCGGGGGCCTACGCGGTTGACCGCACCTGCCGAGCACCTGTCTGTGCTCTCCGCGGTTGCTTATCCATACCTCAAGTGGCGCTCGCGGCCTTCGGACAACCGAACGCGCGGCCTTGCTCGGTGAACACGCAGGAGGCGACGAACAGCGGGATGTCGGCTCCGGGTTCCGGCCGGGCCGTGCCGTTGCCGGCACTCTTTATGGCTGGGTGAGATCCGGGTATGCAGGAGCGGCTGGAAGCGCGCACGGCTGTACATGTGTCGACGGTCAGCCAATTCCCCACCCGGAACGTCACGTAATGGGCCAGGGGGACGCTGACGCCGCAACCTCCGGCGCCCTGGGGACGATGACCGTGCGTCGAGATCCCCAGGGCGCCGGAGGTTCCCGGGCCGCCCGATAGCCAGACCGTCGTTCAGGAGGGACGCCATCCGGTCCTGACGGAGACCGGTCGGCTCCAGCAACGACTGCGCCTGCTGCCATCCCTCTGCGGCGTGTATTTTGTGCCCGCCTTGAGTCTGTTCCCGCACCTGGGGATGGCACTGGTGCCCTCTTTGTCAGGATGAGTTGAGACACCTGGTGTGAGTGCCGGGTTCGAGTGCGAGGGCGGGATCGGAGATCCTGATAGACGTGTCGACTTCATCCGATGACAGGCCGGCCGGGCGGGCAGGCTGATCCTGCCGCGCGGCCGTCGCGGCGGGTGTTCAGCCCGGAATACAAGCTGGCGATCGTTGCCGAGTATGAGAATGCGCCCAATGGTGAGTAGGGCGCGATCCTGCGGCGAGAGGGCTTGTATTCCTCCCACATCATCGAGTGGACACGCGCCCGCGACGCCGGTGTCTTAACCGCCCAGTCCGCCGGGACTGGTGGGGCGGCGCCGAAGCGGGCGAAGAAGACCGCGGAGCAGCTCGAGTTGGAGAAACTGCGCCGGGAGAACGAGAAACTGAAGTCTGATCTGGGCAAGACCCGGATGGCGCTGGACATCATGGGAAAAGCGCACGCGCTCTTGGAAGGACTGTCCGAGAGCGCGGAGAACGACGAGCCGCCGAGGACGTCATGACCACCGCGTTCACCGAATTCCGGGACTGGGGAATGTCGGTGAAGCGCTCGTGTGAGCTGACCGGGATCGCCCGCGCTACCCACTACCGGCGGGTCAGGCCGCGGGGCCCGGTGCATGGGCCGTGGCTGCCGCGCACGCCGCCGCCGGGCACCTTGAGCGAGGCCGAGCGGACGGCGGTGCTGGACCCCCGGACACGACCCGAGCTGGTCGCGCACGGACCTTCCCAGGTGTGGCCGTGGGACATCACCGCGTTGAAAGACATCCCAGGAGCTGAAATGTCAAGCCGCGATGTTCTCGGCGTGATGCGACCAGGCGGTCGTCTCGTCGTAGCGGGTGCCGGTCTTGAGGCAGCCGTGGAGGATGCCGACGAGTCGGTTGGCGAGTTGGCGCAGGGCGGCGTTGTGCCCGGCGCC
>NZ_JBWKKH010000054.1:40777-47503 GCF_056431645.1 Saccharopolyspora sp. NPDC045839 | reverse complement strand
GCCCTGGCTACCGGTACCGGGGGTGGGCTTTTCTCCGCAGGGCCTTGGTCCCCCCCCCCCCCCCCCCCCCCCCCCCTCCCCCCCCCCCCCTGCCCCCCCCCCCCCCCCCCCCCCCACCCCGCGTTCGCAAGGGGGCGCCGTTTTCGCGCGAAACCGGCGCTCGGTCCTCACGCGGAACGCCGGTTTCTCGCGAAAACGGCGCTCGGTCCTCACGCGGGGCGCCGTTTCGTGGGAAAGCGGCGCTCAGGGTTCCAGACGATCAGAGAGAACGTGCGCCCCCGGCCTCGTTCCGAGAGGGCCCTTAAACCCGGTCCTGCCATTCGGATCGGAGGATCGCGTAGCTGAGTTCGTCGCGCCAGACGCCCTTGACGTGGGCGCTCTGGACGAAATGCGCCTCGCGGCGCATGCCGAGGCGCTCCATGAGCCGCGCCGAGGCGGTGTTCAGGGCGTTGCACCGGCCGATGATCCGGTGCAGGCCGAGTTCTTCGAAGCCCAGCCGCAGGACTTCGCGGGCGGCCTCGGTGGCCAGGCCCCGGCCCTGGTGGTCGGGGTTGAAGATGTAGCCGAGCTCGCCCTCCCGGTGCTTCTCGCTGCGCCAGACGAGTTCGACCTGCCCCACGATCGCGTCCAGCTCCGGCGCGACCACCGCGAGGGTGAGGCAGTCGCCTTCGGCGCCGAGCCGGGTCTCCCCGGCCATCCGCGCGACGGCGTCCCGCGCCTGCTCGCGGTCGCGCGGCTCCCACAGGAGGTAGCGGGCGACCTCCGGTTGGCGCTGGTAGGCCCAGACGTCCGCCGTGTCGTCGGTGGTGAACGGGCGCAGCAGCAGGCGGTCGGTCGTGATCGGGTAGTCAGGTCGGAGCACCTGCCGACCGTACTTCAGCGCCCGGATCACCCGTGGTGCGTTCGGTGCGGCTCCTCGCGGCGGCTGACGATGCTGAGCAGCGTCATCGCGTCGTGGTCCGGGGTGCCCGGTTCGGCCTGGTAGATGACGAGCCGCTGGTCGCCGCCGCGCACCGCCAGGACCTCGTAGTCCAGGTCCATCCGGCCCACCGCCGGGTGGTCGAAGCGCTTCACGCCCGCCGCCTTCGGATGCACCTGGTGGCTCGCCCACATCGCCGGGAACTCCTCGCTCTTGGTGGTGAGCTCGTCGATGAGCGCGGTGAGCCGCCGGTCGGCCGGGTTGTCGCCGTAGGTCGCTCGCAGGTCGGCCACCGAGTGCTGCGCCACCTCGTGCCAGCCCACGAACAGCGTCCGGGCCGCCGGGTGCAGGAACAGGTAGCGGGTCGTGTTGCGCCGCTGCGCGGGCCACTGGTCGATGCCCGCGAGCAGCGCGAGGCCGGCCGGATTCGCCGCCACCATGTCGTTTCCGCCGCCCAGCACGTACGCCGGGGCCTCGCCGACCATGTCGAGCAGCCGCAGCACCGTCGGCCGCACCGGCTCGGCCTCCTGCTGCGCCGGGTTCTGGCTGCGCGACGCGTGCCTGGCCAGGTTGCTCAGGTACTGGCGCTCGGTGGCGTCGAGCTGCAGCGTCCGCGCCAGCGCGTCCAGCACCGCCTCGCTCGGGTGTCGCTCGCGGCCCTGCTCCAGCCGCGTGTAGTAGTCCATGCTGATCCCGGCCACGGCCGCGACCTCTTCGCGCCGCAGGCCCGGCGTCCGCCGCACCCCGGGCCCCGCCGGGATGCCGACGTCGCTCGGCTTCCGGCGCGCCCGGCACGCCTTCAGGAAGCTGCCCAGCTCGTTGCTCACCCCATCGATGCTGCCACGACGCCACGACCCCAGCCTGGGTGCGCCACACCCAGGAGAAACTCGCCCTGCCGCGCGCCCGCGACGGCGGCCAGCATCGATGGCAGCCGATCCGAAGGGGAAACGAAATGACGTTGCGGCAGGTTCAGCTGGGATCCGGCCCGGTGGTGGGCGCGCAGGGCCTGGGCTGCATGGGGATGAGCGAGTTCTACGGCCCGACCGACCAGGACGAGGCCCGGCGCACGCTGGCGCACGCCCTGGAGCGCGGCGTGACGCTGTTCGACACCGCCGATATCTACGGCTCCGGCGCCAACGAGGAGTTCCTCGCGCCGTTCGTGAACGCGAACCGCGAGCAGGTGGTGCTGGCCACCAAGTTCGGCCTGGTCCGCAAGGCCGACGAGCCGAACTACCGGGGCTTCCGCGGCGACGCGGCCTACGTCCGCGCGGCGGCCGAGGCGAGCCTGCGGCGGCTGGACATCGACGTGATCGACCTCTACTACATGCACCGGCGCGACGTGACGGTGCCGATCGAGGAGACCGTCGGGGCGATGGCGGAACTGGTCGCCGAGGGCAAGGTGCGCCACCTCGGGCTGTCCGAGGTGACCGGCGCGGAGCTGCGCGCCGCGCACGCGGTGCACCCGATCGCGGCGCTGCAGAGCGAGTGGTCGGTGTTCAACCGGGACGTCGAGAACACTGCGGTGCCGGCGGCCAAGGAGCTCGGCGTGGCGCTCGTGCCCTACTCGCCGCTCGGCCGCGGCTTCCTCACCGGGGCGTTCGCCAACGCGGCGGAGCTGTCGGGCGGCGACTTCCGGCGGAACTTCCCGCAGTACTCCGGGGAGAACGCCGCCAGCAACGCCGAGCTCCTGACGCCGCTGCGGGAGGTCGCGCAGCGGCACGGCGCGACGCTCGCGCAGGTGGCGCTGGCCTGGCTGTACGCGCAGCAGGACGGCCTGGCGGTGGTCCCGATCCCGGGCACCCGGCGCCGCACCAGGCTCGACGAGAACCTCGGCGGCGCCGACCTTGCGCTCACGGCGGCGGACCTGGAGCTGCTGGAGCCGATCTCGGCGAAGGTCGCGGGCACCCGCTACGCCGACATGAGCTTCACCTCGGCCGGCCGGGAGTAGCGCCCCTGGGGCATGAGGTGAACGGACCGTTCGCGCCACAACCGTGTGGTGCCGGTCGGCATTGAGTGGATGAAGTGAACGGCCTGTTCGTCTCTTCTATTGAAGTGAACGGTCCGTTCGCGCCGAACCGGTAGTGCCGGGTGGATGGCGTGAACGGGCCGTTCACTTCCTCTAGCGGAGCTAACAGGCCGTTCACTTCTCCCCGACGGTGGAGGCCGGGTCAGCCGACGTAGGCGAGGAGGCGGTCCGCGCGGGCTGGTTCGCGGAGCTTCCGCAGGACTCGGTGCTCCAACTGGCGGATCCGCTCGCGGGTCACGCCGAGCTCGTGGCCGATCTCCGCCAGCGTTCGCTGGCGTCCGTCGTCGAGGCCGCAGCGCAGCCGGATGACCTGCTGTTCTCGCGGGCTGAGGGTGCCGAGGACGGCTTCGATCTCGTTGCGCAGCAACTGGATTCCCGACGCTTCGCCGTCGTCGGGCAGGGCCAGCAGGTCGGCCAGGGTGCCGCCGTTCGGGCCGGTCGGTTGGTCGAGGCTCAGCGGTTCCTGCGCGAGCGAGAGCAGTTCGAGCAGTTGGCGGACCGGGATGTCCAGCGCCTGCGCGAGTTCGTCGTGTCCCGGCGCCCGGCCCAGCTTCGCCGTCAGTTCCCGGCGCAGGCGCGCCAGCCGGGTCAGCTGTTCGGTGAGGTGCAGCGGCAGCCGGATGGTGCGGGCCTGGTCCGCCAACGCCCGGCTGATCGCCTTGCGGATCCACCAGGTCGCGTAGGTCGCGAACCGGAAACCCGGACTGTGGTCGTACTTCTCGACGGCGCGCAGCAGCCCGACGTTGCCCTCCTGGATCAGGTCCAGCAGCGGCATGCCGCGCCCGGTGTAGCGCTTGGCGATGCTCACCACCAGCCGCAGGTTCGCCTCCACCAGCGCGGCTCTGGCCAGGCGCCCGTCGTCGGCGGCGGCTCGCAGCTCGATGCGGCGGGCTTCGGGCAGATCCGGGATTTCCAGGGATTCTTCGGCGCGGAGCCCGGCCGCCGCGCGTTCCGCCAGGTCGGTTTCCCCGGCCCGGTCGAGGAGTCCGGTCCGGCCGATCCCGGCCAGGTAGAGGCGCACCGAATCGACGGCCGCCGAAGGCCGTTCGGTTCCGGGAACGTCGTCGATTTCGAGCAGCGGGGCCGCCACCTGCCAAGCCTTCCGGACACGGGTGCACGCCCTGCCCAGGGTGCCGAATGCTGCTGGCAGCGTGCTGACGCGCGGATCGGCGGCTCGCCTGCGGCGTATTCGCTGGCTGTGCGGCCGGAGCCGGGATTCCGGCGGCGGTGTGGTGCGGTCCGGGTACGGCTGGTGTCGAATCGGGTACTGTCCGCGGCGCCGTGGTCGGGATAGCCTTGCCGCGTGGGAGGGATCCGCCTTCGATGACAAGCCAGACCAGCGCACCGCCGAAGTCGAGCGCGTTCGGCCGTTCGCGGGATGACGAGTGGTTCCGCCCGCAGCGCAAGCCGGGCCGCATTGGTCCGGTCAGCCTAACGCGGCTGCTCGCCTTCGAGGTCGTGCAGCTCGCCCTGTGCTTCTTCTTGTTCCAGGCGCTGTGGGCGTTGATCGTGGGCTGCCTGATCGGGTTGGCCGCGGCAGTGGCCACCTTCGGCCGGCGCGGCGACCAGTGGTGGACCGAGATGCTCTGGCTCCGCCTGCGGTTCCGCCGCAGGCGCGGCATCGTCGCGGCCCGCCGGGACGACCCGCGGCTGTCCGCGCTGTGCGAGCTGGCACCCGACCTGACCGTGGAAGACGTTGCGGGCGAAGGGGATTCGCGGCTGGCCATGGGCAGCGACGGCGCCGGTTGGTTCGCCGTGCTGGAGGTCGCCGACGACGAGGGGCCGCGGCCGCCGGTTCCGATGGCGGCGCTGGCGCGGATCGCGACCGAGCAGCCGGGCGTGGTGGTGCAGGTCGTCCTGCACAGCGCGCCGCTGCCGGGCACGAACCGGCGCGACGACGTGGTGTGGATCGCGGTGCGGCTGGACGCGCAGGTGGTCGCCCAGTCGGCAGTGGACAGCAACAGCGATCCGGATGTCCCGGTGCTGCTCGCCGAACTGGCCAGGCGGGTCGAGAGGTTGTTGCGCCGCAGGGGACTGCGCGCGCGCCCGCTCGACACCAACGGGCTGCTCGACGCGCTGGTGCGCTCCTGCGACCTGGCCGAACCGGCGGACCGGCGGCCCGTGCAGCCGTGCGAGGAGTGGGATTCCTGGCGTTCCACCAGGTTGCGGCACGGCTGCTTCTGGATGCGGTCGTGGCCGAACCCGGAGCGCGGCGCGCTGCTGTTGTCGGCGCTGGCGGAGGTGCCGGACGCGCAGGTCAGCATCTCGATCGCGCTGGAACCGGGGCAGCGTGGCACCGATCTGTCCGCGCTGGTCCGGGTGGCCGCCGACGCGCAGCGGTACGAGCAGACGTGCGAGCTGGTGGCGCGCCTCGTCGAGCACGCGGGCGGCCGTTTGTCCAGATTGGACGGACAGCAACTGCCAGCGGTTTACGCGTCGGCGCCGACCGGAGGAGGGGCGCGGTGAACGAGGGTCAGCACCCGGTGCAGTCGGCGGTCGCGCCGCCCGCGGTCGCGCGGCCGGAGCCGCCGAAACCCGTTGCTGCCAAGCGAGTTCCAGTGATCTCGGTGGCGAAGCCGCCGGATACGACGGGGCCGATCCAGATCCCGAAGAGCCAGGGCGCCGACGACGCGGCGTTCGCGCCCGCGCTCGGCACGTCGGAGTGGAACCAGCAGGCCGGCGGCGCGGTCCTGACGAACACCGCCGCCGCGTCCGCGTCGGTGGCGGCCGCGCAGGCTGTCGCCGCGCCGCTGCCGCCCGGCGGACCCGGCCCTCGCCAGGACGACACGCCGACGGTGGAGGTGCGCAAGCCCCAAGGCTGGCGGCCGCGCAAGCAGCGTTCGGTGCCGAGGCTGGACATCGGCCGGCACCAGGCCACCGAACCGGATCTCGACCTGCTGCAGCTCACCGGCACGTCCTTCGGCTTCCCGCTGGGCCGGAACCAGGCGGGCTTCCCGGTGACGATGACGCTGTTCCAGCCGGAACCGGTGTCGATCGCGCTGGTCGGCGCGTCCTGGGCGGCGCGCCTGCTGGCCTACCGGGCGTTGCGCTTCGGCGCGAAGGTCCTGGTGTTCACCGACCAACCGGCGGGCTGGTCGGACCTCGGGCAGGCGGCGACGGGCCGTGCCGACCGGGTCGCGGTGCTGGAACCTGGCGCCCCGGCGGGAGTCGTGGCCTCGGCGGACGCACCGGTCCTGTCCCTGTACGACGCGGAATCACCGCCGTCCCCGGCGGAGCCCGCGCCGTGGCAGACGCGAGTCATGGTGCTGCACCGGTTCACGCCGCAGCGAGCCCACGCGGCCCTGCAAGCGGATGTCCTGCTGCTACAGCGGTTGGCGGCTGACGAAGCGGGGGCGATCGCGGCGGCCCGCCGCTTCACGTCGCGAACGGCGGAGCAATTGCAGGCCGTGCACGACGACATGCTGGCGGTGCTGACGAAGTCGGAGAACCACTACGTGTGGGTCAACCCGGCGGACCGCGAGCAAGAAGAACTCGGCGCCCCAGGCCGCTACTGAACGGCATCCGGTGGTTTTGAACCCGTGAGTACTTTGTGTCGCTATAGCAACACAAAGTACGCACGGGCCCTGACCAGGCACAACGTTCATCGGCCGGGACTTCGGCAAGTAAGTGCTCGTGCTGCTGCGGAGGCTGTGTGGGCACCTGGCCAAGCGTCGTTTTCGCGCGAAACCGGCGTTTGCCACGCCTGGCGTGCGCCGGTTTTGCGCGAAAAAGCCGCACTCGCTTCCGAGCCGGCGCAGCGACCTGGAGCGAGCGGCGGAGC
>NZ_JBWKKH010000054.1:0-40767 GCF_056431645.1 Saccharopolyspora sp. NPDC045839 | reverse complement strand
CTTTTTGAAGAGAAACCTGTCTTTTCCGCTCTTTGGCGTGCCTTGTTCTGGCAAAAAACCGCCGCCCAGCACCCTGCCACCGGCACGAGATGCTCAAGGGCATCGAGCCTCAGTGCTCGAAGCGGCCGTTCTTGACGGCGGTGATGAAGGCCGACCACTGCGCGCGGTCGGTGACGAAGTACCCGGCGGCGCGGTCCTTGCTGTCCCGGACTGCGGCGCCGTCGGGTAACTCGCCGACCTCGATGCACGCGGTGTTGTTGCTGGATAACCGGGACTTGCGCCAGCCAGTCGGTTGTTCCATCACTGTGCGGTCTCCTCTGCTCTGGTCAAGCACGCAGCGATGAACTCCATCGAGTCATCGGGATCCATCGATTCGGCACGGAGAGTACTCAGCGCTTCCGAATAGGCAGTTACGACGCCCGGTGCGGTGAGAAACGCGGCGGACGCGAAATGTTCCAGATGGACCAGCGGTGGAGCTTTCGGGAACTCGAACAGCATGAACTGGCCGCTGTGCGCCGGTGTCCATCGCGGCGGCTGCAGCGGGACGATCCGGATGGTCACGTTCTCGAGTTCTGCGATCTTCCGCAGGTGGCGGTACTGGTCCGCCATCGCTTCCGCATCGACGATCGGCGCCTTCAGCGCGCTTTCCAGGATCAGGGTTTCGAAGGTGGGCGCCTTCCGCGCACTGAGGATGTCGCGCCGCGAGGCGCGCATCGCAACACGCGTTTCGAGCTCGCCCGGCGTGCAGTCGACCATGACGGCGCGCGTGTACTCCGGAGTCTGCAGGAGACCTGGAATCACGAGCGGCGCTACTTCGAATATTGACTTGGCAGTGCGCTCGTAGTTGATCAACGTGGCGAGGTCTTGGTGCACGCCGGGGATTCCGGCTCGGAGCCAGTTGGGGCCGCTGTCTTCGCGGGCCAGCTCCACGAGGCGCTCGCGCTCGGCTCCCGCGATGCCGAGGGCGACCGCGATCGCCGTTACGTCTTCTGGCGTGGCGATGCGCGTTCCGGCTTCACTTCGCGTGACCCACGCATGTGCGCAACCGAGGATCCGAGCCAGCTCGCGGACGCCGATCCCGGCTTCTTCTCGCGCTTTTCGCAGCTCGGCGCCGAGCGTTCGGGCCTTGGGATTGCCGGGCCTGGATCGGGTCATGAACCAATCCTAGGTACGCGATCGAGCGTCGATGATCGCCTGGACGAGCGATTGTGCGACTGGATCAGATCCAGCACTCTGGATACAGATCCACTTGAACCAGCTTCGACCAAGACCGGAGTGGTGGTCATGCGACTTTTTCAGCCATATCCCTTCCACTGGGTTCCTGCTGGTGGGTTGCGGCATGCGAGTACTGATCGGCGGCCTGATGGGGCTTTGGCCTATCCGTCCGGGACTCTCGTTTCGACCTTGTGCCGTCAGGCGTTGTTCGCCGACAACTCCGAGATCGCTTGGTTGTGGTCGACGTGCGGTGACTGCGATGCCGAGGCGCACCGAATAGTTCGACAGCTTCCCGACCCTGCTACCGGAAGGACCTGCTGACGTGTTGGCCGTGCTCCCCGGGATCGCCGGGATCACCGGTGTTGTCGCGCTCTACCTGATCATCACGTGCTGGAAGTCCTACCGCCCGCAGCACGCCGGTGGCGGCGAGGGTGCCCTGACGGTGTGGCAGCTCATCGCGCACGTCGAGGCCGAGCGACAACAACGAGAACAAAGCGGTCGGCACCGGCTCCGCGAACCGCAGCCACCACCGTCCACATCGGATGACGAGGTGCCGTCGCTGGAAGTTCAGCGCCGGATACTGGACGCCCTCCGGCGCCTCTGACGGCACCAGACCCGGGCCCGGCCGCCGATGCCCCCGACCTGCGGCGGACGGGTCCTGCGGGCCGGTCGGCGCGACTCCCCTCCCCCTCGCGCCGGCCGGCCACCCCGCTTCCTGGAGGCCGGCCGACCTGAGCCCGTCCCGATTTTGCCTAAAATTGGAAACTTATGAAGCGGGCGAACCGGGGCGAATCGGCTTCCGATTTTGCCTAAAATTGGGAGCTTCCGGACCGCGCGGGTGGGCTTCCGATTTTGCCTAAAATTGGGAACCTGGGCCGTGAGTGCTTTGCGTCGCTATAGAGGCTGTTTTGGATCTTGTTGGGTGGTGTGTGGTAGGCGGGTGAGGCGGCGGGTCATCTGGATGATGGCGGCCCAGTGGACCATGGTGGCGTGGTGTTGGGGGAGTCGTTCGTAGTCGCGGGCGCAGCGTCGGCGGCGGGTGATCCAGGCGAAGCTGCGCTCGACGACCCAGCGGCGGGGCAGGACCTGGAAGCCCGTTGTGCCGGGGATGCGGTAGACGATCTCGATGGTGGTCTTCAGTAGGGCCTTGGCGTGGGTGATCCAGTCGCCGAGATAGCCCTGGTCGGCCCAGATATGGGTGAGGCCGCGCAGGGCGGCGTGGCGTACCAGGCACCAGGCCGCGTCGCGGTCCTGGACGTTGGCCGGGGTGACTGTGACTGAGACCAGCAGGCCGAGGGTGTCGGTGATGATGTGGGGTTTGCGGCCGTTGACCTTCTTGTGGGGGTCGAAACCGCTGGTGTCGACTCCCACGACGCCTTCGGCGCTTTCCTGGACCGACTGGGAGTCGATGCATCCGGCGCTGGCTACGGGGTTGCGGCCCGATGCTCGGCGCAGCCGGGCCCGTAGCAGGTCGACCAGATCGGCGGTGGCGTGCTCGTGGCACCATCGGCGTAGCAGGCCGTAGACGGTTTGCCAGGGTGGGAAGTCCGCGGGCAGGTCACGCCATTTGTTGCCGTTGTTCACCACGTAGAAGATCGCGTCGATCATGGTGCGGCGGTAGTGCTTTTCCGGTCGTCCTCCCACCGAAGTGGCGGCCAGAGAGACTGGCAGCAGCGGTTCCAGGAGCTTCCACTGCTCGTCGGTGAGATCGGTGCTGTAACGACGGCGGCGTGTCAGACAGCCACAGGTACAGCAACACCCCGGCCGGCTGACGCCGGCCGGTGCGGGGTTCAATGACATGGCGGGTTCTTGTGATCGCGGTCGGCTTAGACAACCTCTGCGATAGCAAGAACCCGCTCTTGTCTGCGGCCACGACACGCCCCATCACGAGCACGAGCCGTGTATCACAACCAGCCACAACACTTCAAAAACAGCCTCTATAGCGCCCCAAAGCACTCACGGGTCCTCAGCGCACCGGTGTCAGGCCTTGCCGTTGAGGGTCGGCTCCGGTTCCGGGCGGTAGCGGTACTCCGCTTCGCCGTTCACCACCGGGCCGCCCGGCGTTTCCACCTCCCAGGCGTCCTGGTCCGCAGGCGTTTCCGCGGGCCGGGTGCGCCGGGCCGCGCGGTCGGCGCCGATGTCCTCCGGCTCGTGCGCCGCGAGCACCGACGGCCGGTCGCGCAGCGCGGCGGGCACCTGGGCGCCCAGCTCCGCCTGCACGTCGACCTCCGGTGCGGTCCTGGCTTCCAGGACCGGCGCGGTGCTCAGCGGCAGGTCGACCGCGAACTCCGAAGTCGGCTGCGGCTTCAGCTTCTTCTCGCGTTCGCGCTTCCGCTGGGCTCGGCGTTCGGTGAACGTCTTCAGCGGTCCGGTGCGGCGCGGGTTGCTCAGCACCGGCGGCGGAACGTCGCTCCTGCCGGAGTGGTGGTCCGGCGACTCCGCCTTGCTGCCCGGGCGCGTTCGCCGCTGCTCGCCGCCCAGCACCGAAGGCGCGGCGTTCGGCGACGGGAGGAACGCCTCGGGAACCTCCGCCTGCGAACCCGTCGCCGGTCGGCCTCCAGGCCGGGAGCCGGGCGAACCCGTCGCCGATCGGCCATCGTGCCGTGAGCCCGGTGCGCCCGGTGGCGGCGCGGTTTGCCCCGCGGGCGGCCGGATGGTGCCCGCCTCGGGGTCGGAAGGCGTTTCCAGACCTGGGTTTCCGATGCGCGGACCGAGGATCTTGCCCTGTTGCTGCTTCGGTGGCTGCGCCCCCGAACCGCCCGGTGGCGGCGGAGTCAACGTTCCCGGCGGAGTGCCCGTGCCGGGTGCGTTCGGCGCGCCGATTTCCGGCGCTCCCGTGCCGTTGATCGTGCCGGGCGGCCTGCCGGGCGCGGCATCGCCCGGCGCAGTCATGCCCGGCGTGCCAGGAGCGCCGGGTGCGCCGGGCGCCGGGGTGCCGATCGGCGCACCGGGGGAGGGGTTGCCGATGACGGGCCCGGTGCCCGGCGCGGTCGGTGGGGCGAGCGCAGGCGGTGCGCTGCCGTCGGGTGTGCTCCCGCCGCCGGGGAGCGACGGCGGGGATCCTGGTGCCGGGCCGCCCGGTGCTTTGCCGGGCGGCGTCGCGCCTTCCGGCATTCCGGGTGCTCGGCCCGGCGGTGGTGTTCCGACCGGTGGCTGGCCGGGAGGTGCCGTGCCCGGCGGCATCCCGGGTGCCCGGCCGGGCGGCGCTTGGCCTGGTCCGCCGTTCGGTGGCGCTGTTCCCGGGGGAGTTCCGGGACCTTGGCCGGGTGGCGCCGACCCCTTCGGTGCTCCGGGCGGCGCTGCGGCGGGCGGCGGTGCGCCCGCAGGCGCGCCAGGACCGTCGCCACCGGGCGGCGCAGCGCCGTTCGGTCCGCCGGGCGGCGCAAATCCGTTCGGCCCGCCGGGAGCTCCGTCGGGCGGCGCCATGCCGCCGGGGCCTCCGGGACCGCCCGGGGCTGCGGGGAGCTTCGGCAGCGGGAGGCCGAGCGCGCCCGGGTGCTGGATCGCGTTCAGCGGGTCGACCTTCATCGCCCGCCCGAGCGCCAGCTTGGTGATGTACGGGGCGTAGCTGTCGGCCGTCCGGCTGGCCAGCTCGCGGGCCTTCTGGTTGTACTTCTCGTGGGACTTGTCCAACGCCTTTTCCCACGCGGCGCTGCTGTAGCCCTCCATCGACACTTCCTGCTGGAAGCTGGTGTTGACGTCGCGCAGGTCCTGCTTGTACTCCGTCCACAGCGCGCGCATGTCCTCCTGCGCTTCGCGCATCGCCGCGGCGAGCCCGTGCAGGCCGCTCGCCGTGCGGCTCGCCGCGCTCTCCCAGACCTCCAGGTACGCCAGGGTTTCCCCGACCTTGCTCAGGAACGCGTCCTTGGCCGCCGGGGAATCCCACTCCGCCTTCAGCGATTCGGTCTGGCCACGCAGCTGGGTCTGCACGTGCGACAGCATCGTCGCGACGTTGGCGAACTGGTCGCCGCGCTCGTCGGCCGTGCCGGGCTGCTCGCCCATGATCTGCCGGCGGATCTCCTTGATGTCGGTGCCCTCGGCGCGCTTCGAATCCGGCCCCGGCGTGTAGTCCTTGCCGGTGTCGGTCTGGCCGCTGTAGTAGAGCTCGTCCGGGCCGATCGGCCCGGCGCCGCCGCCGTTGGAGTAGTTCTCCAGCGAGTCGTAGTTGTAGCCGTAGTAGTCGTCCGCGGGTCCGGCCATCCGAATCACATCCCCCCGGCCATCCGGCGGTTCTCCTTCATGGTGCGACGCGCCTCGTCGGCCCAGTCCTCCGGCGTGACCCGCTTGGGCTGCCGTCCGATGTGGCGCTCGTCGCTGCGCTTGCCGTCTTCGTCTTCCTTGTAGTAGTGCCGGGATTCGGTGCCGTCCGAGTACTTCTTGGTGACCTTGTGCTCTTCGACGACGGTCTCGTCCTTGCCCGTCTGCTTGGTGCGGACGGTGGTGACCTCGTCCCGGCCGCCGGCGATCTTCTTGGAGTCGACGGTGCGGTTGGTGGTGCTGACGACCTTGCCGTTCTCGTCGTAGGTCTTGGTGATCATCGCGCCGCTCGGCTTGGACGTCGTGCTGTAGCTCTCGTTGCCGTCCTTGTCGAAGCCGGTCTCGGTGATGCCGCCCTCGGTCTGCACCACGCTGCGGGTCCGGCCGTCCTTGGACTCGTACATGTAGACCACGCCGCCGGAGAAGTGGTGCGTGCCGGTCAGCTTCTCGTCGCCGAGCTTGCCGAGGCCCTTGGGCTGGTCGGCCATGTTGTCGGCGATCGTCTCCTTGAGGTACGGGGGAGCGCCGGGCGGGCGCTCCGCGCCGGGCTCGTGGAAGGCCCACTCGACGCCGGAGAGCCGCACGCCGTTGGCGGCGTCGGTGTCCTCGTACAGGTCGGCGCAGATGTGCGCCACCGACGAGATCGCCAGGTGGTTCTGCCGGATGTCCTGCAGGAACCGCATCATCTCCTGGGCGTTGCGGGCCATCAGCTGATCGGCCTGCGCGCCCTCCGGGAAACCGCCGGTGCTGATGGAGATGTCGTCGCCGACGCCGTTGATGTTCATGGCGCCGCCCATGGTGTCGGACTGCAGGTTCTTGCCGATGGTCGCGACGTTCGTGCCGTAACCGCGCAGCGAACTGGGGTCGGCCTTGAGGTTTTCGCCGTTGGTGGGCCAGCTCGGCCCACCGCGGCCGTCCGGATCCGGAACCGCCATCTCGTCCCCTTCGTCGCGCGTGGGGCGGAGAACCCCGCTCCCCTCAACAAACCACCCGCTGTCAACCCCCCGGCGGATGCCGGCTTTGTTCTTTGTCCTTGAAGCGGCGTAGCCGCTTAGCCCACGCACGCAACGTGCACCGCCGCGGGTTCTCAGGCTGTGCCCGCCCTTACTGGGCTACTGGGCGAGACCAGTCCCCGATGCCGCGTATTGGACATACGTAAGTCGGGGATCCCACAGCTAGGCGGCGTCTGAGGTTCCGCTACCCGCACCGCCACGCAGAACGAGTTCGGCCTAAAAGAAGTCAGTGCTCTGGTGGGAGGTTGGCGAACTGGACGAGTTCGTTGCCCCGGGCCCGGGTGACCAGCCAGCCGCGGCCCGGCGGCAGCGGTTCCGGCTTGAGCTTGCCGAACACCGGGCCTTCCTCCGGGTTGCCGGACAGCAGGATGCCCGGCGAGGCCAGGTCGCGGACCCGGGAGATCACCGGGTCGAACACCGCCCGCGCGACGCCGCCGACCCGGCGCGTCAGCACCAGGTGCAGGCCGATGTCGCGGCCCTGCGTCATGAAGTCCAGCAGCTTCGTGAACGGGTTGTCGTGCGGGTTCGGCGCCACCAGGTCGTAGTCGTCGATCAGCATGAACAGCTCCGGGCCCTGCCACCAGCTGCGGTTGCGCAGCTGCTCGGGCGTGATGTCGGGGCCCGGCAACCGCTTCTGCATCGCCTGGATGGTCAGCTGCACCATCTCCTTGGTGGCGTTCGCCGCGCTGGCGTAGCCGACCTGGTACTCGTCCGGCACCACGCCGAGCAGGCTGCGGCGGAAGTCGACCACCGCGATCTGCGCCTGCTCCGGGCGGTAGCGGGTCATGATGCTGCGCGCCAGCGACCGCAGGAACGTGCTCTTGCCGGACTCCACGTCGCCGAAGAGCATCAGGTGCGGCTCCACCTCGAAGTTCAGGTGCACCGGCTGCAGATCGGCCTCGGAGATGCCGACCGCGATGCCGCGCGGCGAGGCGATCTCGGCCTCGGGCAGCGCCGCGTACGGCAGCTCGGCGGGCAGCAGCCGGACGCCGGACGCGCGGTCGCCGGGCCACGCCTCGTTGACCGAGTCGACGAAGTGCCGCACCCCGTCGGAGAGTTCTTCGGCGGTGGACCTGCCGTCGACCCGCGGCACCGCCGCCAGGAACTGCCCGGCGTCGGGCGCGAGCCCGCGGCCCGGCGACTGCTCGGGCACGCCCGCCGCTTCCCGCCTGCCGAGCATGGAGTCCACCGCGTCGCCCAGCTTCAGCTCGATGCGGCTGCCGAACACGTCGCGCATGTTCATCCGCAGGTCCATCCACCGGTTGCAGCTGCCGATGACGTGGATGCCGTACGCCAGGCCCCGGTTCACCAGCTGCGTGACGGCGGGCTCCAGCGACTCGAAGTCGCTGCGCAGCGTCATCCAGCCGTCCACGACGAGGAACAGGTCGCCGAAGCGGTCCTCCGGGAACCGGCCCTCGCGCAGCAGCCGCCGGTAGGTGCCCATGCCGTCGATGCCGTGCTCGGCGAACCGCGCCTCGCGCTCGGCCAGCAGCGCGAGCGCCTCGGCGATGCTGCGGCGCACCTGGTTGGTCTCGCGCCGCGTCGCGACGCTGCCGATGTGCGCCAGGTCGCGCATGCCGGTGAGCCCGCCGCCGCCGAAGTCCAGGCAGACGAACTGCACCTCGTCCGGCGTGTGGGTGAGCGCGAGGCTGCCGATGATGCCGCGGATCACGGTGCTCTTGCCGCTGTGCGGGCCGCCGACGACCACCACGTTGCCGCCCGCGCCCGCGAGGTCCAGCCAGCACAGGTCGCGGCGCTGGTCGAAGGGCCGGTCGATGACGCCGGCCGCGGCGCGCAGCTTGCCCCGCAGCTCCTCCTTGCCGGTGGTCAGCCCGCGCTCGGGGTCGACGACCAGCGGTTCGAGCAGCTGGTCCAGGGTGGGCGGCTCGTCCAGCGGCGGCAGCCACACCTGGTGCGCCGCCTTGCCCTGCCCCTCCAGCCGGTCCACCAGCACGTCGAGCAGGGTGTCGCCGACCTGCTCGGTCTCGGCGGTCTCGGCGGGCAGCTCCTCGGTGACCCGGGGGCGCAGGTAGCGCGTGGAGTAGTCCTGCACCGGGTCGATCTGCCGGCCCTCGTCGTCGGTGCGCTTGACCACGCCGCGCTGGTGCAGACCGGAGACGTAGGCGGCCTTGAACCGCAGCAGTTCTTCGGTGCCGGAGCGCAGGAAACCGTTGCCGGGCGAGCGCGGCAGCTCGTAGGCGTCGGGCGCGCCGAGCACGACGCGGCTCTCCATCGCCGAGAACGTGCGCAGGCCGACCCGGTACGAAAGGTGCGAGTCCAGGCCGCGCAGCTTGCCCTCCTCCAGGCGCTGCGAGGCCAGCAGCAGGTGCACGCCCAGCGAGCGGCCGACGCGTCCGATCTGGACGAACATGTCGATGAAGTCCGGCCGGGCGGTGAGCAGTTCGGAGAACTCGTCGACGATGACCAGCAGCGACGGCAGCGGTTCCAGCGGCGCCCCGGCGGTGCGGGCGCGCTCGTAGTCGCGCTGGGAGGCGTAGTCGCCCGCCTTGCGCAGCAGTTCCTGCCGCCGCATCAGCTCGCCCTGGATCGCGTCCAGCATCCGGTCCACGAGGTGCAGCTCGTCGGCGAGGTTGGTGATCACCGCGCTGGTGTGCGGCAGCCGGTCGAGCTTGGTGAACGTCGCGCCGCCCTTGAAGTCGACGAGCACGAAGTTGAGGACTTCCGAGTCGTGGGTGACCGCGAGCGCCAGCACCAGGGTGCGCAGCAGCTCCGACTTGCCGGAACCGGTGGCGCCCACCAGCAGGCCGTGCGGGCCCATGCCGTCCTGGGCGGATTCCTTGAGGTCCAGCTCCATCGGGCGGCCGTCGGCGGTGATGCCGATCGGAACCCGCAGCTTGTCCCGGTTGGAGCGGGCCGTCCAGTTCTTCGCCGGCTCGAACTCGTACGGGTCGCCGAGGCCCAGCAGGTCGGTGAGCTCCAGCGAGCCGGACAGCGGCTGGTCGCCGGTGGACAGCGCGGAAAGCCGCATCGGCGCAAGGGATCGCACCAGGCCCTGCATGCCGTCGAGGTCGAACGCGTCGGCGCGGCCGACGGATCCGGTGCCGTCCATGGTGCGGCTGGTGAGGCTGCCGTCCGCGGCGATGTCGAGGACCAGCGTGGTGGCGTCCAGCACCCGCGGCGGGTCGGTGGCCAGGTTGATCAGCGTGACGCCCTCGACGCCGCCCTCGATCATCAGGTGCTCGGAGCCGGAGGTGTCGCCGCCGTCGAGGAAGACCACCAGGTGCGCGGCGCCTTCGATCGGCATCGAACCCGGGTTGAAGCGGGGCCGGTTCGCGAGCACGTCGTCGAGCATCGCCTCCAGCGCGGTGACGCTCGGCGCCACCAGCCGGATCTGGCCGACCGCGTCGGTCTTGGCCGGGTGCAGCGCGTGCGGCAGCCACTTCGCCCAGTCCCACGCGTCGCGCTCGGCGGGGTGGATGCAGAACGCGGTGAGCACGTTGCTGGGCGCGTGGAAGGTGCCCAGCTGCGCGACCACCGCGCGGGCGAACGCCCGCTTGGCCTCGCGGTCACCGGTCACGTAGATCTGGGAGAAACCGCGCAGCGCCACCGCGACCGGCAGGTCGGGCACCGTCGAATAGGTGGTGACGAACTTCCGCAGCGCCATCGCGCACAGTGGTTCGAGCTCGTCGACCGGGCGGGTTTCCGGCGGCACCAGGCGGGTCGCCAGCTCCTGCGGGCCGAGCCCCATCCGGACGACCGTGTAGTCCCAGTCGTTCGGGCGGCGCTCCCACAACCGGGCGCTGTGCGCGGTGGACCACAGCTGGTCGGGGTTCGGGTGCCGGTAGAACATCGCGTGCCGCTGGCGTTCCACGGTGTCGCGCACCTGCGCCCGCAGTTGGCTCAGCCGCCGCATGTACCGCCGGCGCTCGGCGATCATCTCCTGCTTGCTGGCTCCCTGGCCGACCTGGCTCATCACCTGGAAGCCGATCATGCCGAGCATCGCGGCGCCGTAGAGCCCGCCCGCGACGTACATCAGCGGCCCCGAACGCCCGGCGCCGATCAGCAGCGCCATGCCAGCCATGCCCGCCATCATCGGCAGCACCATCAGCACCCGCGTCCAGTTCCGGCCGGGTGGTGGCGGGTTCTCCGGCGGCGGGTCGAGCACCAGCTCGCCGGAGGGCAGGTCCGGGGCGGGACGCCGCAACGGCCGCCGGACGATGATCGTTCCCAAAACCGAGACCTCCAGATCGCCTGCGGCGCGGGCGCGATCTCGCCATCCCGCTGCCGCGATCCGAATTGCTACGCTGCTGGCGAAGTTCCGCTGGGGCGCCTCGCCGACGGTGGCCCGAGCGCGGTGCGTTCGGACCTACATTAGACGGAGATCCCGGACCCCCGTGGCGTCCGAGGTTACGTTATCGACACCGCCGAGCAGATCATCGATGAGACACTCCTAGCGAATTCGAGTTCACGCCTCTCCCGGAGGAGCGCCATGTCGTCCACATTGGGCATCACTCTGGCGAAAGTCACGATATCCACGCCGAAGCGCGGAATCGACGTCGCGTTGCCCGAGGATGTCGCAGTCGCCGAGCTGCTGCCCTACATCCTGCGCCACGCCGGGGACGACGCGGCGGATGCCGGTGAACGGCACGGCGGTTGGGCGCTGCGCCGCCCCACCGGGGAACGGCTCGACCCGCGGCAAACCCTGGGTGCGCAGGAAATTCGCGACGGCGAAGTGCTCCATTTGGTTCCGGGTCAGTCCGAATGGCCGGAAATCGAATACGACGATCTGGTGGAAACAATTGCCAGCGGCGCTAGGCGAAATGGACGAAGCTGGGGCCGGGTCGCGACCCGGCGCTGCGGTTTGGTCGTCGCCGCTGTGCTGCTGCTCGGCGGCAACCTGATCACGTTGCTGTTCAAGGGACCTTGGCTGGCTCCGGGGCTGGTCATGCTGGCCGCCGCGGTGGTCCTGACGGCGCTCGGCATCGTCGTCGCGCGTGCGGTGCCGGACGCCCGCGCGGGTGCCTTGTTCGCCGGATGTGGCCTGCCGTATGCCTTTTTGGGCGGTTTGCTGATCACGGCCCCCGCGCATGTCGGCCTGTTGCAGTTCGGCAGCGCGCAGCTGCTGGTCGGCACGGTGTCGCTGCTGGTGTTCGGCATCTCCGGCTACGTCGGCGTCGCGGCCGAAGCCCGCGCGTTCGTGGCCGCGATCGCGATCGGACTGCTCGGCACGCTGGGCGCGGCGCTCGGCGGCTGGCTCGGCGCGGACGCGGCGGCGGCCGTGGTGCTGACCGCGGGAATCGCTTTGCTGCCGGGATATCCGCTGCTGGCGATCCGGCTCGGACGGTTGCCGGTGCCGGAACTCCCGCAGCGCGCGGCAGACATGCTCGCCGACAAACCGGCGGCGCCGACGTCGACGGTCTTCGCCGCGGCGCGCCGCACCGACGAGATCCTCACTGGCCTCCTGCTGGGCCTGGCTGTCTCGGCGGCGTTCTGCGTTCCGCCGCTGCTCGCGCACGGCGGCGCTGCGCGCCTGACCATGCTCGCGCTGGCCGCCGCCGCGCTGCTGCTGCGGTCGCGGCTGTTCCCGATCCCGCGGCAGCGAATTCCGCTGCTGGTGGCCGGATTGGCGGTGGCGGCCGGATTCGCCGGCAGCCTGATCACGGGCTTCGGAAGCACCCTCGGCCTCGCGCTTTCCCTGCTGGCGCTGGTGATCGTCGCGCTGCTGGTCGCGGCGGCGGGCGTGGTGTACGCGCAGCGGACCCCGTCGCCGCACCTCGGCCGGATCGCCGACTGGACGGACGTCCTGGCGGTCCTGGCGCTGATCCCGTACGCGGCGTACATCACCGGCTTCTTCACCTACGTCCAAAGCCTCATGGCTTCCATCGGTTGAGGCGGGGAAGCCGTGGTGGTTTCTGGAGTTTCGCGGTGTTTCCGCCGGTCACGGGCCGTGCGTACTTTCTGCTGCTATGGCAGCACAAAGTACGCACGGGGCCTGACCTGCCGGAACGTCGCCTCAGACGTGCTCGAACTCGGGAGACGGGGCTGAACCGTGGCTAATCGTCGAGACCAGCTGCAGGCGTACCAGTTCATGATGCAGCGGGTCGTGTCCGCGCTGGTGGTGCGCGAGACCGATCCCGAGCTGACGCCGCTGCGCCGCGGCGTCGGCGCCGCGTTCGCGGGCGTGATGATCGCGGTGCTGGTCGCGGCCGGTTTCGGCGTCTACGGCGTGTTCACCGGCGTCGGCGGCAACGCCTGGCAGGCCGAGGGATCGGTGGTCGTCGAGCGCGAGACCGGCGCGAGCTACGTCTACCGGCAGGGCGCCCTGCAGCCCACCCTGAACTTCACCTCGGCCAAGCTGCTGGCCGGGAAGAAGGACGCCAAGGTGCACCGGGTGTCGGGCAAGAGCCTGACCGGCGTGCCGCGGCGCGCGGTGGTCGGCATCCCGGGCGCGCCGGACTCCCTGCCGGAAGCCCAGTTCGCGCTCAAGGACGGGTGGACGATGTGCTCGGTCCCGGGGCGCAACGCCGCCGGCGGGCCGATCACCACCAGCACCCTCTTCGTCGGCGGCTCCCTCGCGGGCGGGCTGCCGCTGCAGCAGCGGGCGGTGCTGGCCCGGGACGCCAAGGACCACATGAACTACCTGATCTGGCGCAACCACCGGTACCGGATCGTCGGGAACGAGGATGACACGGTCAAGCCGGAGCAGGTCATCCGCGCCATCTTCGGGCCGCAGGCCGTGGTGCTGGACGCCGGAACGGCCTGGCTGAACGGGCTTCCGGCCGGGCAGGACATCGCCCCGATCACCATCGACGACTTCGGCGCACCGTCCACAGTGCTCAGCGGGCACCAGGTCGGCGACCTGGTGCACCACCCCATCGGCGATCGGGAGCAGTACTACCTGGTGCGTTCGGACGGGCTGGCCCCGCTGACCGAGCTGCAGGTGCGCATCGTGCGCGGCCAGTACCCGGTGGAGCCGGTGGCGATCGCGCCGTCGGTGGCGAACTCGGCGCCGGTCACCAACGCGCTGTCCGCGCCCAGCGGGGAATCGGCGAAGCCCGCTGACGTGCCGGAACTCGCCCCGGTGCCGGCCGAACGCCGGGCCACGCTGTGCGCGCGGACGCTGGATGCCGCTACCGCTCCGGAGATCACGCTGGGCGGCGACGCGGGCGTGCTCGACGCGGGCATCGCGACCAGCGCGGAGACGCCGGAGGGCACCAAGCTGGCGGACCGGGTGCTGGTTCCCGCCGGTGGCGTGGTGGTCGTCCGGGCCAAGGCGTCGGCGACCGATCCGGCCGGGTCGTACCACATCGTCACCGACCTGGGCCTGCGCTTCCCGGTGCCGTCCGAGGCGGTGCTGGAGGTGCTCGGGTTCAGCCCGGCCGACGCCGTGTCGATGCCCGCCGAGCTCGTGCAGCGGATCCCGGCCGGCCCGACGCTGGACCCGGCGGCGGCGCTGCAGACCGCGTCGGCGCTCCCGTAGTTCTCCCGCAGGCAGCCCCGCAATCGCGGGTGTGACCTGCGAAATCGCCTTGGCGGCCGCGATTTCCGGCTATCCGGGATCTGGCAGCGCACCGGAATAGCCTGTGGGCAAACCACTGCCCACCTGGAGAGGTGACCGGAGTTGCCCGATCTCAAGCTAACACCGGAACAGACGACGCAGCTGCAGACCGCGATCGGCGACACGTACGACAACGCGAGCAGCCTGATCAGGCAGATCAGCGGGGACTACATGTCCATCGCCGGTGCCGCGTGGATGGGTGGCGCATCGACGGCCGCCGTCTCCAAGCAGCAGGAATTCGAGCAGATCTGGAAGAACCTCTCGCAGATCCTCGTCGACCTCGCCCAGGGCGTGGCCGGTACCACCCAGATGGTCGGCCAGCAGGACGAGGACTACCAGCAACTGCTCAACGCCGTCGACGGCACCGGAGACACCGGCATGGGCAACTTTTCCCGTCTGTGACCAAGAGAGGGGTTCCAGGCTCTTTCTGCGTGGCGGTGCGGGTGGCGGCCCCCCTGCGGGAGTTACAGATGCCGCCTGGACTCCGGGATCCCCGACACACGTATGTCCAATACGACGCGTCGGGGCTGTCCTCGCCAGACGACATCTGAGAACCCGCGGCGGTGCGAGCTGAGTCCCACCCAGCATGCGGCTGACGCCGCATCCTCAAAGACCGGAAATCGTTCGGCAGCGCAAGGCCAGTGCGGTTCAGAACTTCTGCCTGAGGGAAGGGCGACACGATGACGATCAAGTACGGCTTCGGCTCGATCAGCGACACCGGCGGCAACACCGTCACCGCCGCGGGCCAGATGAAGAGCCTGTTCGACGACCTGAAGACCAAGGCGAAGGCGATCCTCGCCGAGGACTGGAACGGTGCGGCGGCGGACGCGTTCGACCAGGCGGAGGCCAAGTGGGACGTCCAGGCCAACGCGCTGGGCGACGCCCAGGTGCGAACGGGTCAGCTGACCACGCAGGCCAGCGACGACATGATGGCGACTGACATCCGCGCCTCGAACCTCTTCAACGCCTGACCCGGCGCTTCGCGGGCGGACGCGGTGGTGCGGTGGGCGGTTCCGGCCGGATCCGCCCACGATCCGCCCGCGCCCGCCCACCACCACGGGCTCCAGGTGATCTTGGGTTCCAATTTTGCCTAAAATTGGATGCCTCGGAGCCCGGCGAAGGTGCACCCAATTTTAGGCAAAATCGGGAGACTCGAGAGTCGCGATCCGCTTGCCGTGCAGCAGGAGTTGGAGGGACCGGACTTGGGGTCAGACGCCGGTTTTCGGCCGGTCGTCGAAGAGGTCGGCCGGGGGCTCCGGGAGCTCGTCCTCGGGGCGGTCGACCGGGGCTTCGGCGACGCCGGACCGCCAGCGGCGGCGCCGGCCGCGCGGCCCGAACACCACCACGGCGGTCATCACCACCGCCGCCGACACGCCCACCGCGACCAGGCCGTAGGCGAGGGAATCGCTTTGCTGCCAAGCCGCTTCCCGGGCCAGCTCCTCGGCGGTCGGGACGCCGGGATCGGCCGGTGCCAGCCTGGTCGGGTGCCCGTCGACGAGGTTCGCCACCGCCGCCTGGTACGGGTTGATGAGCCCGTGGCCGTAGTTCCTGCTGCCGACGCCCTCCGGCGCCGGCGACGCGGTCGCCAGCAGCCGCTGGACGACCTCCTCATTGGACAGTTGCGGCCGGTAGTCCCGCAGCAGCGCGACGGTTCCGGCGACGTAACCCGCGGCGAGTTCGGTGCCGGTGGCCGGGCCGACCCCGCCGTCCGGGTAGGCGGCCGTGACCTCGGCGCCCGGGGCGACCAGGTCCACGCGCGGTGCGTGCGTGTCGGCCGCCACCATGCCGTCCTCGCCGATCATCCCGACCGAGAGAACTCCCTCGTAGGAGGCGGGATACGGGGCGATGCCGGGCGGATCGTTCTGCTCGGCGCGACCGGCCGCCGCGATCACCACGACGTCGGCGGCCAGGGCCCGCTGCGTCGCCTGCCGCAGCGCCGGACTGTCCTGATAGGACACCGCGGCTACGGTGATGATGGTCGCACCCTGCTCCAGGGACCAGTTGATCCCGGCCGCCAGCGTGTCCGGCGCCACGGAGTCGTTCGGCTGCGTGCCCTGCGGGAACGAATCACCCACCACCTTCGCGGACAGCAGCTTCGTTTTCGGTGCCACGCCGTGGAATCCGTGCTCGCTGGTCTCCTTCGCGCCGATGACTCCGGCGACGGCGGTGCCCAGGCCGAGGCAGTCCGGCTTGCCGCTGGCCCCGGTCCGCGACGGCGGGCTGAGGTCGACGCTCGCCGCGATCGTGCCGTCCAGCAACGGACTCGACACGCCGGTGCCGACGACGGCGACCCGCTGCTTGGAGCCGGACGTCAGCGGCCAGAGCCGTTCCGGGGTGAGGACCTGCTGAGCCCACGGCACCGGGCTGGTCGCCTGGCCGGCGCCGACGCACTGCTGCGCTTGGGCGGCGGACGGGTCGATCAGCAGGATGCCGAGGCTGCCGACGGCAGCGGCGAGCAGCGTTCGCAAGCTGCGTTTCGCGTACACGCCGGGGATGTTAGCCGGTGCACCGCGCGAGTTGTCCACGTTTTCGGTGCGATGAATTCGGGGTCCTGCCGTGGAATTTGAGCCCATGTCGGTGAATCCGGTCTACCGGGACCTGCTGGAACAGCTGCAGCAGACGGCCCGCCGGATCCCGGAAACCCAGCGGAGGATGATGAGCCAGCTCGGCGTGGCGTGGTCGCCGGACCGCATGGTGAAGGTCGTGGTCGGCCCGCGCGGTCAACTCGTCGACCTGGTGATCGATCCGCGCGTCTTCCGGCAGCCCAACGCCGCCGCGCTGACCGCGATGATCCTGCAGGCCAGCCGGGACGCGGTCGCCCAGGTCACCGAGCGGGTGCAGGGGATCATGGCCGAGCAGATGCCGCCCGAGCTGGCCGAGATCCGCGCCGAGCAGTCGCGCGAGGACCTCGGTTTCGACGACCACTTCGCAGACCTCATGCGCAGCGACGCCGAACGCTACGCGGACCGGGAGGAGAAGTCATGAGTGGCCCAGTCCTCCTCAACCGCACCTCAGGGGACCGTGACGCGAACCAGCCACGGGAAGCGACGCAACGGGAGATTGGGCTGAACGCAACCACCACTGTAAATCGCGGAGAGGCGGGCGAGTCATGAGCGACGCGCTGAACGTCAACGGCGGCCCGGAGGCGGTCGCGGCGCTGCTGAGGAGGCTCGGCCAGTACGGCGAGGCCTACAAGGGCGGAGCGGAACCGAGCAAGGAGCGGATAGCGGAGCTGATGGACAACCCGCGGACCTTCGGCGGCGACCGCATCGGACAGCAGGGCAAGGCGAACTTCCCGGATTCCGACGCGGTGTTCGAGAACCGCGCGCACCTGGCCGGTCAACTGAAGATCATCGCGGAGAACGGCATCGAAGCGCTGGGCAGCTACGGCACGGTGGACGACTACTTCGCCGACCAGCACCGGAACGTCGAGGCGTGATGGCGGGTTCGGCCGCGGAGGTCCGCATTGGGTGACGGCGGCGTCGGCGAGGTCACCTCTGACGCCCTCGACGCCTTCGCGCAGGGCGTGGTCGACTTCGGCGAGCAGATGGACGTGTACATCGACGAGCTCAACGAATGGTTGCGCTCGTGGTTCCACTCGCCCATCGTGCTCCCGCGGCTGAGCTCGGTCTTCCGCCTGCTGATCGGTGATTACCCGGAGGCCGACGAGAACCTGTCGGCGGAGCTGGGCAAGGCGTGGGTGGCGGAGGCCGAGCGCGCCGTCGAATTCCTCCGGGAAGCGCAGCAGGCCGCGGCGGACGTCACCGCCGGCTGGAACGGCGGCATCGCGGCACCCACGATGAAGATGGCCGTGATGAAGCTCTCCCAGGCCGCGAACGACTACGTCACCACGGCCGGTTCGTACGCGCAGGGCGCCTTCAAGTTCAACAACAGCGTGGTGCTGGCCAAGAGCGCTTTCCAGGCCAGCCTGCTGCTCCTGTGCTACGAGCTGCTCCGGGCGGCGATCGCGGCGGTGCCGACCTGGGGTGCCTCCATGGTCACCGTGCCACCGGCGATCATCGTGGCGCGGAACGCGACCCGCGTGGCCGTCGAGAAGGCGTTGCAGCGGGTCGGGGCGATCTTCATCCAGCAGACCCTGCGGAGGCTGGGGATGCGCGCCGGGACCGCGGCGGCGAAGCTCGGCGGCCGGACGTTCGCCAGGTTGGGCACTACGGCGGCCGGACGCGCGGCGACCAGGATCGGGCAGACCGCCGGCGGCAAAGCGCTCGGCAGGCAGCTCGCGCGCTCGGCCGCGCGCCAGCAGTCCGGTCGGATCATGCGCGACATGGCGATGGACGCCGCCCGCGCCGGGGCCACGCCGGCCCTGCGCAGGGCGGCGGCGAAGAGCGTTCGGAAGAACGCCGCCATGCGGCAGGCGGTCGAGAAGCAGATCGCGGCAAGGCTCGCGGGGCGACCGGTGCCGTTCGCGTCGGCGCTGAGCCGGGAGCAGGCGCGGCTGGTCGACGACGCCGTCCGCAGAACCTTCGAACGCGGGGTGGCCACCAGAACGGGCACCAAGGCGTTCACGACCGGCAACATCCTGGGGCAGCGGATGGTGGGCTACGGCCTGCAGAGCGCGCTCAAGTTCGGCATCGGTGCGGACGTGTTCGCCCAGGCCAAGACCGTGCTGGAGACCGACGGCCGGTACTCCTACAACCCGCGGTCCACCGCGGCGGCCTTCGTCGGCGCGAGCCTCGGCGGGGCCCCGCTGGGGCTGGCCAGCAAGACTTCGGGATTCGTGGCGCTCGGCGCGGCCGGCGGCGTGGCCGGGCTCGTCGGTGCCACGGCGGTGACTTCGCCGGGCGGCGCCGGCCGGCTCTTCGGGGGCGAGGGCATCACCGCCGACAGCATCGGGCAGGCGGCGCTGGGCGGCGCGGTCGGCGGGGTGTGGGAGCAGCGCATCGGCGAGCGCAGCTTCCACGAGGTCACCGAGGCCTTCGACCTGATGTCGGTGGTCAGCACCGGCCAGGCCCCGAACCTGACGAACTTCATCGCGGATCCCGCCACGGCCGCATCGCCCGCGGGCGGCCAGGCCCCGGCGCTCACGCCCACGGCAGACGGACCCACCGCTGCTCCGGCCGGGAACGGCTCGATGGGCGGAGCTCATGCCGCCGGTCCGGCGGCAGGCGCGGGAGGCGCCGGTTCCGGCGGTGCGTCCGGCGGTGCGTCGGGTTCCGGTGGGTCCAATGCGGGGCAGGGTCCCGGCGGGGCGCGCCCCGGTGGCGGAGCCGCGGGCGGCTCGGCGGGTTCGGGTGGCGGTTCGGGCAACGGAGGTTCGGGCACTTCCACGCCCGGCGCCGACGACGGGCCGGACGGCGAGAACGCCGGCGGCCGGGAGAACGGCGAGAAGCCCGCGGAAACCGCACCGGAATCAGGAGAACAGGCCCCTGAGGCCGGGCCTTCCGAGGCCGGCAGGCCGGGCTCCGGCAGCACCGAAGCGGGTGCGCCGGAGGCCGGGCAGCCGGATTCGGGTGGGGCCGAGTCCGGCCGCCCAAGCCCCGGGAACACGGCGGAAAGCCCGGAGGCGAGCGCCGGATCGCCGGACGCCGAAACGCGGCCCACCAGCCCAGGAGAGCCCGGCAGCAACACCACAACACCGGGGGCGGCGAACCCGGCCGGTTCGCCGGATACCGGAAACCCCGCTGGGACGGCGGAGAACGCTGGTCCGTCCGGATCGACCGAGACCGGGAACCCCGCTGGGACGGCGGAGAACGCTGGTCCGTCCGGATCGACCGAGACCGGGAACCCGCCGGGCAGCACGGCAGGCCAGGTAGAGGCTGGTACTCCGGGTAGTTCTGCTGGAACGGCGGAAAGTGCTGGTCCTTCCGGCGAAACCGAGACCGGGAATCTCCCGGGCACGTCAGAGGCCGGAAGCTCGGCAAGTGAGACAGAGGCTGGTACTCCGGCCGCCGAGACAGGTAGTTCTGCCGGAACGACGGAGAATGCCGATCCGGCCGGTGCAACGGAGGCCGGAAACCCCGCTGGCACCTCGCAAACCACGAACACTCCCGGAACCGAGACGTCGGGGGCAGGTACCGCCGAGACGGGTTCGCCCGACACCTCGGCACCTGGAAACCCCGGGGCCTCCACGTCCGAGGTCGCGCAGCCGGACAACGGCGCTCCAGCGGAGTCCGGACAACCGTCCACACCGGACGGACCAAGCTCCGAAACCGCAGAGCAGAGCGGCAACACCGAATCCCGCGAGACCACAGCCCCGGAAGCCGCCGCCCAGAACGCACCTGCCCAGTCCGCGCCCGCGCTGCGCGAGCCCGGCCCGGTCCCGCAGGCGCAGCAGGTCCGCCTGGAACCGCCGGAGGCCCCGGCCGACCCGGTCCGCTCACCGGAGCTCGCCCGCCAGGGGCCGACCGACCAGCTCGCGAGCCTGGTCGAGCGCGGTCTCGGGTCCTTCGACGAGAACACCGGGATCTTCACCGTGCACGCCCCGAGCGGCCAGGTGGTCCAGGTCAAGCCGGGCCTGGACGACGGCGTGCCCGCGGGCGCGTTCGACGTGCTGCCGGGCGGCTTCGAGCTGACCCCGGCGGGTTACGTCCAGACCGCGCCGGCCGAGATCCGGATCTCCACCACCACGACGTCGAACGCGGCCGAGGCGCTGGAACTCGGCGGGCAGCGCCTGCTGGAGTCGATGGCGCACCTGCTCGCCACCAGCCCGGTCCTCGCGCCCGGCGAGTTCGCAGCCACGCACGGCCACGCCCCCGTCCGCGGCGACGCGACGGCGGAAGGCGACGTTTGGCAGGCGTCGCCACGCACTCTGCAGGTCGAACCGGGGAACGCGGGCTCGCGCGAGGACGCGGAGCAGCTGCTCCAGGAGGAGATCGCCCGCCGCCAGTCCAGCACGGCGCCCGCGACCGCGGAATCCGACGCCGTCGCGATAGCGGGCAAGCCCGACGGGACTCTGCTGGTGCACTACGGCGAATCCGGCACCGATGTGGCGGCCGACCTCGCGGTCGACCCGGGCCTGGCGCCGGGCGAGGTCCACGTGCGCGCGCCGGCGTGGCTCGACGACGGCACCGGCACCCTGCGCCAGGTGGACCTCGGCGAGGTGCGCGTTTCCGCCGCCGAGACACCGGATCAGATGCGTTCCCAGGTCGAGGCGGGGCTGCGCGCGATGCACGAGGGCCTGCCGGGTCGCGGCGCCAACGCGGCAGGCCCTGGTGCGCCAGGCACTCCGCCCAGCGCATCCGGCGGCAAGCCATCGGAGGTCGCACTCGCGCACGCCGCGCCGGTGGACCGGGAGTTGCCGGGCATGTCGGAGGCCGTGGCGTGGCTGGCCGAGCAGGGCGTCGACGGGCTGACCCCGGCCGAGCTGAACCACCTGCTGCTGGCCGCGTTCCCGGACCTGTTCAACGAGAACGGGCGGACGCTCGCGCTCGACGGTCAGCTGTTCTCCGTCGGGATCACCTTCGGCGAGGCCACCCAGGTGGGCACCGACGCCGAGCTCCTCAGGCGGCAGACCACGTTGCTGAGCCTGCCGGAGCTGGGCAACGCCGCCTCGGGCGGCCGGCAGATCGTGCTGTCCGGGAAGGTGCCGGTGAGCCTGGTGTCGGGCGAGACGCTCGACGCCGACCCGCAGGGCCGGTGGAGCACCACCAACTCGCACGGCGCCTCGGTGGCGCAGCTCGGCCACGTCTCGTCCTCCGACCAGTTCCGCGGCGACGTCCTCCAGTACGACCTGACGGACGTCAAGCTCTGGATCCGGGCCGACGAAGGCGCCGGCACCGAGGTGGCTGCGGACCGCCCGGTGAAGGTGTGGCTGAACGAGGCCCACCAGCAGCCGCTCGGCGAAACCGTCGTCTTCGAAGGCGCGACGCGCGACGAGGCCGATCTGCTCCGCGCCGGTCGGCTTGCGGGCCTGGACGACACCAGCCGCGTGGTGGACGCCGTCCTGGCGCAACTCCCCGCCGACCTGCGCGACGATGGCTCGGTCCGCACGCAGGTGCTGTACCACGTGCAGCGGCAGGAACGCGTCGGAACCGCGTTGCGCCCGGGCGGTTTCAGCTTCGAGGTCGGCCTGCCCGGGGGAGCGTCGCACCAGGTGACGCTGCGGTCGCGGGTGGACTGGGACGCGGCCGCGCCGACGCACGCGGCCGGTGATCAGCTGGGCCACGGCCAGATCGGGGCCGCCTACCGCACCGCGGCCGATTCGACCGGGCTGTCCAGGGGATTCCAGGTCGGGTCGTCGCTGGGGCCGAAGCTGGTCGCCGCCGTCCGGTACATGTTCGGGCGCAGCGCCTCCGCAGGCACGAACACCAGCACCGGGCACTTCATGACGATGGAGGACTTCGACTTCCGGCCCAAGCACACCTACCGGGTGCGGGTGACCACGGAGGTCGAGGTCGAGCGGCCCGCCCAGCCGGTGATCACGCAGGTCACGGGCCAGGGATGGGTGCAGCTGGCGGCGCAGGACGCGGCGCGCAACGGGCTGCCGGTCGGTCGCGAAGACCTGCGCTACGACGCCGACGGCGCGATCGCGACCACGACCGTGCAGGAACTCGTGCTCGACGCGCTGGGAAGCGCGCTGACCACGGCCGACGGCCGGCCGCTCACCACGACGCGCGAAGTGCCGGAGGTCCACAAAGGACTGACGCCGCCGGATCGGCCGCACCGGCCCAACCCCGGTCAGCTGCAGGACAGCGGCCCCACCTTGCTCGACCGCGTGGTCCAGCTGACCGGCGTGCCGGAGGCGCGGGAGTTCCTGCGCGCCGCGCTCGCCGACCGGTACGGCGACGTGGACGCGATCCTCGCCGAGTTCACCGAGGAGAAGGCGCAGACCTGGCTCGCCGAGGCGATGCAGGACGGCTTCCGCATCCCGGTCGAGACCCGCGGCCGGTCCGGGCAGGTGGAGCTGCGCTGGGTGAAGGTCGAGGCGCGGTGGGCGGCCGAGCGCGCCGAGGAGATCGGCCGCGTCGGCCGGACGCAGCGGGTCAGCGCGCTGCTGACCAGCTCCTCGATCGGCACCAGCATGGAGTTCGCGCGCAGCCGCCTCCGCGAGGCCAGCGCCCTGCTGGGCCGGATGGTCTGGGGCCGCAGCCCCAGCAGCAGCGCGGCCGACTCGTTCAGCTACTCGCAGAACGCGGGCTCCCGGCTGGAGTACCGGGGCGGCAGCTCGCTGTGGCGGGTGCCGCTGACCCTCACCGTGAGCGTGGTCGACGCCACCGGCGCCCCGGTCCGCGACGCGGCGGGCGACCAGGTGCGCGAGGAGATCGCCGATCAGGTCCTGGACATCTACACCCCGGCGGACGTGCGCCCGGACGGCGCGCGCGAGGCCGGGCCCACGGTGCGCATCCGGGACGAGGCGGAGTTCGAGGAGCTGTTCACCGGCATGCAGTCCCTGCTGCACCTCGACGCCCGCGGCCTGGACTCGGCGGTGCGCAGCCGGATGCCGACCACCGCGGCCTGGGTGGACACCAGCAACGCGACGGCGCTCGCGCACGCGGGCGAATGGCTCTCCGGCGGCCAGCTGATCCGGACCCGCGACCCGCATGGGCAGCTGCGGGGCCGGGCGCTGATCACGGCCCGGCCCACCGGCCTGCGCGTCCTGAACCGGCTGGAAGGCGTCGGCACGGGCCCGCTGGGACTCTCCCAGCCGGGGCACGACTTCCGCGCGGGCCGCGCGGACGGGACCACGACCTCGGTCGCCGACCCGGGCGCGCTGGCGGGCATGGACTCGAACGCCGGCGGCTCCGGCGGCCGCGCCGACGGGATGACCTCCCAGCGCGGGCGCTCCGGCGGCGACGACGAGAACGTCATCACGCCCTACCTCGACGCGCTCACCTTCGAGGCCGACCTGAACATCTCGGTAGCGGCGGGCGAAGCCGCGGCGGCCCGGGTGCTGCCCGCCGCCATCGGCAGCGAGACCGTGCCGGGCAGGTTCCAGTTCGTGCTGACCGCCCAGCAGGTGATGGAGTTCTACGCCAACGGGCTGGAACTCGTCGTGGACGCCGTCCCGGCCGCGATGGTCGACGAGATGCTGACGGCCTGGGAGAACAACGACCTGCCGCTGGACCGCAGGGTCGCCGCCCGCGCAGTGCAGCGGCGGGCCGCCGAACTCGGGCGGGACGGCGCGGACATCGACCGGCGGCTGGTGGATCGCGCGCTGGCGGAGTACCCGAACTCGCGGGCCGCCGCCGACAGCGGCGACGCGGACGCGCTCGCCGAACTGGCGCGCCTGCTGCGCGATACCGACGAAGAAGTGGTGCTGGGCAACCGATTCCGGCCGCCGGAGTACCACCGCGACCCGGAACGCCCGGTGACCGGCAGCGGCATCGGCCCCGGCCTGGTGAGCGGCTGGCGGTCGAGCGACGGGCGGCCGCTGCAGCACGCGCTGGACCTGCTGGCGGAGCTCGGCCAGGACGTGGCCGAGACGACCGGCCTGGAGGAGCGGCTGCGCGGCGCGCTGGCGCCCGGCGCGGCGCTGAACAACACGCAGCGGCAGGCGCTCGCCGACGGCGGCACCGACCTGTTCACCGGGCTGGTCCGCAAGAACGGCCGGTGGATGCGGCTTTCGCTGACCTACGAGGTGACCCCGACCGGCCCGGCCACCACCGTCGGCACCGAACCGGGCGCGGTCGCGGCGGTCGGCTACCGCCACCGGGCCAACGCCAGGATCACGCACAGCGCGACCGGAACCGCCGGTATTTCCGGAGATCTCACCGATACGCAGGGCTCGCCGATCGGCGAAGTCGGCGAGACCGGGAGCGTCGGCGGCAGCGGCAGCCAGCGCACCAGCCTGTCCACCTCGCACGCCGAGGTCAACGAGCCCGGCGTGCTCGACGGGACCGGACTGGCCCGCTTCGAGCGCCCCGCCGAGGGCCGGTTCACCGCGCGGCTGCAGGAGGTTCCGGTCGGCCTGCTCGGCACCGTGAAGAGCGCGGTGACCGGCGAACCGCAGGTGCACACGAGGATCTCGGACGGAACGCTGGTCTTCAAGTACGCGATGCACCGCGCCCGGCCGGCGGCCTTCGGCCCGCACGAGCGCGCGGGCTTCCGCAGGCTGACGGGCCTGCCCGCCGAGGCGGAGAGCCGCATCATCGAGTGGAGCCTCACCGACCTGCTCTCGTCGGCCGAAACCGCCGTCCGCCAGGTGCTCCGCGCCGACTGGGCGCGGCCGCTGGGCCTGCGCAAGGCGCACAACGTCGTCCGCGGCGTGCAGCAGATGTTCACGCCAGGGCACGGCAAATCGCTCTGGGCGGACCTGTCCGACGGACGGCCGAAGATCGTGGACGAGTTCGCGGTGTCGCCGCAGCACAGCGTCGCGGTCGGGGTGCAGCTGCGGAACTTCGACGTCGAGGTGCTGCACCGCTACGAACCCGGCGACCACGGGCCGTACACCCTGAAGCGGGCGCAGCGGAACCTCACGACCGGGCGCGGGCAGAGCAGAACGGGATCGGCGGGGCTCTCCGGCACGCTGCCGAGCAGCGAGAGCGATGTGGGCCCCGGCGACCTGACCGCCGGCTGGGGCGTGCCGGGCGTGAACGCGAGCAGCACCGTCGACAGCTCCGCGAGCGCGCAGGTCGGCTCCTGGACGCAGCTGGAGGGCGAGAGCTTCGAGCCGCACGTGCTGGTCCGGCTGCGGACCCGCTTCTCGGTCACCGCCGCCGTGCAGGAGCTGACCGACACCGGCCTACCGGGTGATCAGCTCCGCCGGGTCGAGGTCAACGCCGAACCGGTGGACGTGCTCGTCGACATCCCCGCGACGCTGCTGCCCGAGCTGCAGCGCGGCCTCGTGGAGCAGCGGGCGTGGGAGCTCACCCAGGAATCGCAGCTGCCGGAAGGCAAGCTCAAGGGCGTGCTGCGCGCGCTGGCCGGACGGCAGCGGGCGGCAGAGCGGAACGTGTTCGACCTGGACGCCGCGATGCGGTCGGCCGCGGAACTCCCGGGCCACGATCCGCAGCAGCCGCACCGATCCCTCGCCGCGCACGTGCGCGAACAGCATCCCGGCCTGGCTGAGCCCGGTGCGAAGCTCCGCCTGATCAGCGACGAGACGGCCGCCCTGGTGGCACACCACCTGCGGATGGCCGAGGAGCTGCGCGAATTCCTCGACGAGATCGGCCGCGCCGCGCCGCACCGGGTGGTCGAAGACGGCGTTCGCCAGCTGCGGGACGCGGTCGACGAGCTGGAGCGCGCGGCGACGGCCGTGCCGCAAGCGCGGGAAGAACTCCCCACAGCGGGCCGGGATCGCTTCGACGAGGCGGTTCAGCGCTGGCACGACGCGTTCCACGAGGTGCGCGCCATGCTCGTCCAGGATCCCGGGAGCAGCGTCGACGCGATCGCTCGGGAACGGGCCTGGATGGCGCGCTTCGACGCCGACGCGTCGTCCCGGTACCGGCTGGTCGACGAGATCCTGGCCGCCGCGTCGGAGCTCACCGGGAAGCGCTGGGAACTGCCGGCCGGGCTGGACCTGATGCCCCACGGGATGGGGCTGGACCCGGTCGAACTCGCGCGCGGGCTGGCGGCGGAGCTGTCCTTCGACGAGCGGGCCGCGGTCGAGGTCGACCTGACGGTCGCGGCGCCGGACGGCTCGACCACCCGGTTCCGCGTCACCGGCGACGGCCAGGTGGTGCAGCAAGGCACCCCGCCCCAACCGCCGCAGACCCCGCCACCGCCATCGGCGCCCCCGACGCCGCCACCGCCGGCAGGACCCCCGGCCCCGCCCAAGCCTCCGACGCCACCGAAGCCCCCGTTCCCCCCGAAGCCTGCGTTCCCGCCGAGGCCTGCCACGCCCCCGAAGCCTGCGGTTCCGCCAAGGCCCGCGGTTCCGCCGAGGCCAGCGTTCCCGCCGAAGCCTGCGTTCCCGCCGAAGCCTGCGTTCCCGCCGAAGCCTGCGGCCCCGCCAAGGCCAGCGGCCCCGCCGAAGCCTGCGTTCGCGCCGAAACCCTTCACCACGAAACAGCCCGCGTCCGCACCGAAGCCCGCGTCCGAGCCGGGGCCTCCGGCTCCGCCGAGGCCGATGGCTCCGTCGAGCACCGGCCGGCCGGGACCGAACGCGGAGTTCACAGTGGACGCCGACGGGGTCATGTCCTGGAAGTCGACGGTGCCACGAACAACCGGCGACCGGCCCGGCCCCCTGCACGGCGCGTTCGCCTACCACTCCGACCCCGACGACCCGGCCGCCCACGCGCACCCACCGGCACCGAAGGGACCGGCCGACCGGTTGGCCGCCGCAGAGCGGCGCCTCACGGAAGCGGTGGCGGAGCTGATGGGCAGGCTGGGCGTCGAACGCCACCCGGACGCCCCGGACGCGTGGGCCGCGGACCTGGCCGACGGGCGGCGGGTCGTGCTCCGGGTCGAGAACGGGAAGCTGGTGGCGGCCAGGTCACCCGAGTCGGCGGTCTCGGTCCCGCTGCGGCGCATGCCGGACAGCCGTGCGCAGCTCGACCTGATGGCGGGCATGGCGCTGCGGCAGCTCAACGCCGCCATGCTGACTCCCGAGCGACCATCCGAAGTGGACAACACAAGGGTTCCGTTCGAGTTCGAGAGGTTCTTCAACGACCCCAGGTGGATGCGGGAAGCGACCGAATTCGAGCAGGCCCTGGGCGCTCACTACTTCAACGACCGGCGAACCCTGGACGCCGCCCGGGAGGCGGTGAGCAGGCTGCGCGACGTGCTCAAGGCGCTCACCCCGCGCACGCCGGGCGAGAGCGAGGACGCGTTCGCGCGGCGCGTCGAGGGAGCCTTCTTCCGCGACGACGACCCGGCCTCCGCCGGGCAGGTGGGCACCCGGGTCACCCTGGACGAGCTGCTCGCCGAGGGGAACGTGCGCGAGCTAACGACGGCCTTCTACAACGCCGCCTACTACCAGCGGGACAACCCGTACATCCTGGGCAAGGCGATTCTCGGGATCTTCGACGACGAACGCTGGGAACAGGCCCGTGTCGCCGGCATGGACCTGGATCTGCTGGGGAGCATGCGGCGGCAACTCGACGAGACCGTGAGCCGCCCGGTCATGAGCAGGCTGGAGAAGGTGTTCGACGGCGGCTTCCGCTTCGCCCGCGACCCGTTCGGGACCGGCAACGCCGTGCTGATGTCCGAACACGGGGCGCGCGACCTCGCCGAGGTGATCCAGAGCCAGCGCGGCAGGCAGGACCGCACGCCCGAAGAGCAGGAAGCGCTCAGCACGACCCCGGCGCACTACGCGGACCTGAACGCGCCGCTCGGCCGGTTCGAACGGGCATACCTCGAATCGATCGCCGGGCGGCCGCTCGAACCGGACACCCCGCTGCCCTGGCGGGAGGGCTCGGTCGCGCACCGGACCGCCGCCGGCAGCTGGGCCAAGCGGATCGCCGCGGACGGCCTCCCGGTGGTCGACGGGATTTCGGCGACCACCACCCGGATGCTGCTGGCGGTCCGGGTGCTGGGGCTGGGATCGGAGCACGCCGAGCGGTTCCTCGGCGCGCTCATGGGCTGGATGCTGCCGGGGCAGGACCACTCGCTGTTCGAGATCGTCCGCGGCGCGCAGATCGCGGGCGTGGTGCGGATGGACTTCGGCGACCGGTTCAGCGCGGTGGACTTCTACCGGAACCTGCCCGGACTGGACCTGCACGCGCTGCGCACCGAGGTGCTGCCGGACGGCCTGTTCCCGCACGAGGCCCGGTACCTGCAGCACGCCCTGGACCCCGGCGGCTTCACCGAGACCCAGCCGCCCAGCAACGACATGGTGCGGGAGATCGCCGACCGGCTGTGGCCGCAGCTCGAAACCGGCGAGGTGCTCGATGCGGACTTCGCCGACTGGCTGAGCGAGGGCGGGATCGACCCGGACGACCCGGCCGCGGTGCGGGCGCTGGGCGAGCGGCTGTCGAAGCCGCACGTGATGGCGCTGACCGTCTACACCCGCCACGCCCACTACCTGATCAACAACGTGACCCGGACCCAGCTGTGGACGGGCGGGGCGTCGGAATCCGCGGTGCGCGCCGGGATGGCCAAGAAGGTCAACGACCTGGTGTCGAACTACCTGGAGAACCTCGCCGAGGCGCAGAAACCGCTGCCGTTGCCGCTGGCCCTGCGCCGGATCGTGCACGTCGGCGAGGGCCATCTGAGCCGCGACTCGCCGCTGACCGCGGCGGCCCGCGACTGGGTGGACGCCGCGCATCGGGGCGAAGACGCGAAGCAGCGGATCCGGGAACACCGGGCGGCGGGCCGCGGCGACGCCGCCCGCCGGGCCGAAGGCGACGTGCGGGAAGCCCGCCGGGCGCAGCGCGCCGCGTGGCGGCAGATCCGCGAAGGGCTCGACGAGGTGGTGCCGCGGCTGTTCGAGGAGATGCGCTGGCACGCCGACATGGTGCACGACGCGATGCTGCAGCTCCCGGCCGTCGGGTCCGCCGAATCGCCGGTGCGGGCGTACCGCGGGGACTGGCTGACGCCGGTGTACTCGCCGATCTACGGTTCGAGGCTGCTGCCGAACGGGACGGCCCGCGAGTTCCTGAGCGTGAGCCGGGACCTGGCGGTGGCCGTTCGGTTCATGGCGGAGAACCCGGCGAGCGGGCGCAAGGTCCTCGTCGTCTACCGGCTCACCGGGGAGCAGGCCCGCGATCTCTCGGTGTTCTCGGCCTTCGCGGGGGACCGGGAGGCGGTGTTCCCGCCCCGTTCCGGCACCCGGCAGGTGTCGGATCCGGAGCTGGCCGAGGTGGTTCGGCGGGAGGCGATCGAGGCGGCCGAGGCCATGTACGAGCGTGGCATCCTGAACGCGGTCCCGCGAGACTTCGAGGTGATCGTGGTCAGGGAGAACCGCCGAGGCGCGCCTCCCCCTCCGGGTCGCCCAGGCCGCGCGGGCGCAGGTGCCCCGCAGAACGCCGAGGAGGACCGACGTGACCGGTGAGTGGGCCGAACTGGACGACGAGGGCCGGCGGATCTACGCGGGCCTGCACCGGGTGCTGCTGCGGCTGGCCGGGCGGTTCCCCGACGAGGTGACGACGCACGCCCGCCGGATGCTGGCCGGTGGCGACCTGGCCCATCTGCCGGACACGGTGCTGGGCTCGGCCGTGGAACTCGGTCTCTCGATTCCCGAAGCCGACGTCGAGCTGCTCCGGAACGCGTTGGTGGCGCTGGGAATTCCCGGCGACCCGGCCGGAGCGGAGCAGGTGCGGATCGCCGCCGGGACGCCCGCGACGGAGCACCGCTTCGCCCCGGTGCGCCCGGAGCTGCTGGCGTCCGCGGGCGACCGGATCCCATCGGGCCTGGACCTGACGGGCGGCGTGCCCGCCGAGCTGGCCGACCTGGCGGCCGACCTGACGGACCTCGCCGACGACCTCGTGGTCGACGCACTGTCCGAAGAGGACGGAGTCCTGGCGATCCGCCGCACCTGGCGACTCGCCCCGGACCAGCCCGCCCGCCGGGTCTACCTCGTAGAGGTGGCCCCGCACGTCGAGGCCTGGGACCTCGTGCTCGTCGCCCACCGCGAGCTGGCGGCGACGGGCGAAGAGCACCCCCAGGTGGAGGTGTTCTGGACCGGCGACGACCTCCCGCCCTACCACCAGGCGGCCCAAGCCGCCGCCACGCTCCTACACCGGCAAACCGGGTAACGCCATGCCAGAGTCGGGCGCTGTGCCAGGGTCGGGCGCCGTGCCAGGGCCGGGCGCCGTGCCAGGGTCCGACCGATCCGCAATTTCCATTGAAATCGAAGGTTCAATTTCAATGGAAATTGCGGATCTTCGGCGTGTCGTGCACCGACACGCCGGAGGCTGTGGACAACTTCCGCAATTTCAATGGAAATCAGACCTGGCATACATGAGTCAGGGCACTCACAGCCAGGCGGGCGCTGTAACTCCCGCAGGGGGCCGCTACCGGCACCGCCACGCAGAACGAGGTTGGAAAACCCCAATGGAAATTGCGGTGGGGTCACTCGCGGATGGCGTCGAGGAGGTCGTCGAGGCTCAGCGTGCGCAGCTCGTCCCGGGAGGGGCGGCGGCCGAGGTTGCGCAGCCGCGTCGACTGCGACTTGCGCATCCGTTCCAGCAGCTTCCGCGCCTCGCGCGCGTTGCCGAAGTTCGCGTCCCGGTCGACCTGCGTGAACCACTCCAGCAGCGCCAGGTCCAGGTCGTCGCCGAGCAGGTAGTCGTCGCCGCGCGCGAGGTGCCCGCTGATCGAGACCAGCTGTTCCGGCGTGTAGTTCTCGAACTCCAGGGTCTTGGCGAACCGGGACGCCAGGCCGGGGTTGGCGGCCAGGAACTCGCCCATCTCCGAGGTGTAGCCGGCGACGATCACGGCGACCTCGTCGCGGTGGTCCTCCATCAGCTTGACCAGCGTGTCGATCGCCTCCTGCCCGAAGTCGGCGCCGCCGCCGCTGGGCCGGGACAGGGTGTAGGCCTCGTCGATGAACAGCACGCCGCCGCGCGCGTCGTCGAACGCCGACGCGGCCTTCTCCGCGGTGTGCCCGATGTACTGCCCGACGAGATCGCGGCGGGAGACCTCCTTGAACCGCCCGTGGGGCAGGATTCCCAGCGCCTTCAACAGGTTTCCGTAGGTCCGGGCCACAGTGGTCTTGCCGGTGCCGGGCGCGCCGGTGAACACGAGGTGGTTGCTGACCGCGTTGACCGACAGGCCCTCGTTGCGCCGCCACTCGTTCACCTGGATCTCGTCGATCAGCGCCCGCACCTCGGACTTCACGCCGGTGAGGCCGATCATGCCGTCGAGTTCGGCGAGCAGCTCGTCGATCTTCTCCTGGTCCTGCTGGTTGCCGCTGGTCGCGGTGGCGCCCACCGGCGGCTTCGACTCGGCGCCGCGCCGGACCTCGGTCCGCGCGTCTTCGTCGATCAGCACGCCGGGCGGCGCGGCGTTCTCCACCCGGCAGTCCTCGATCACGCCGCCGCAGCCGCGCCCGACCGAGATGCCCACGCCCTGGGTGTCGTGCACCCAGCATTCGACGATGTTCGGCGAGGTCTGGTCGGCCACCGCGATCCCGGCCTCGCCGGTCTGCGAGATGTCGCAGCGCTCGATGCTGGACCCGCCCGCCTGGTACATGTAGACGCCGCGGAAACCGGCCCCGCGCACGGTGCAGTGCCGCAGCGCGGCGCGCGCCCCGAGCCGCACGATCACGGCATCGTCGACGATGTCCTGGATCTCGCAGCTTTCCACCACGCCGTCGGCGTTCTCGACGATCAGCCCGCACTGCGAGTCGCTGATCCGGTTGCCGCGCAACGTCACGTCGGCGCCGTCGCCGATGCTGATCGCGGCGGCGTACCCGGCGGTGGCGGTGCAGTCGAAGATCTGCGCGCTGCCACCGGCGATCCGGATCGCGGGCTGCACGTCGCCGAACACGGCGAGCCCGCTGAGCTCCACGGTGCCGTCGACGACCGAAACGGTCGGGTGGTCGCGGAACGGCGAGCGGATCGTGACGGTGCCGGGCTCGCGGGCGGCGATCGTCACGCGCTTCCGGCGGATGTGCACCGGTTCTTCGTACTCCCCGGGCGCGATGGAGATGACCGCGCCGTCGTCGGCGGCCTCCAGGGCGTCGCGAATCGTCGGGAGCGCACCGCGCTGTTCGGGGGAGACCAAGAGGGTGCGTGCCATAACTCCGAGCAAATCTCGCCGGGAACCGTTGGGGGACAAAGTACCCCAGAACGGCTCTTCGGAAGTACTACTGTTCGTGGAACGACCTACCGGGAGGGCGGTTTCGGTTGGACGCGCAATGGCAACCGGCCAACGACGTGGAGCACGAGCTGGTCGCGGCGCTGGAAGCGGGGGACAGCAAGCGGTTCGCGGAAATCGTGCTGGCCGCGCCGCTGTACCTGCCGGTGCTGCCCGAGCCGGGCACCGAACTGCGGCAGGAGCTGGACGACCTGATCCCGTTGGAGCGGGCGCACGTCTTCGTCTTCACCTCGCCGGAAGCGCTGTCCCACGTGCTCGGACCGTTCTCGTCGGGCCACCGGGAAGTCGACGCCGCGGCGCTGGCGCAGAACTGGCCGCACCCGGACTACTGCTTCGCGCTCAACTTCGATCTGCCGATCGGCGCAATCATGTCGCCGGAATCGCTGGCCCGAATGGCAGCGGGCGAGGAATTCCTGGTGCCCGCCGAGGATGCGGAAGCGGTGGTGCAGGCGCAGATCCGGCGCGACTGCCTGGTGGAGCTCGGCGACGGCGCGGAACCCGGCGTCGTCCCGCCGGCGAACGAGCTGGAAGAAGCGCTGGCCGCGGCCGTCGAACTGCAGGACCTCGACGCCTACCTGGCGGCGCTGGTCGACGCCGACGTCGTGCTGCCGCTGTCGCGTCCGCTGACCGACGACGTCGACGACACGAACTTCCCGTGGCTGCTGGTGGGTTCGGCGATCCCGGTGTTCACCTCGGCGGAGATGCTTTCCCGCACCGCGGCGAAGGTCGAGCACTTCACACAATTGCCATTTCTCGTCCTCGCCGCCAATTGGCCGGAACGGCAGCACGTCCTGTGCCTGAACCCGGGCAGCGGCACGGAGCTCATCATCGGCGGCGACGGCGTCGGCGAAATCGTCGCGGCGGTCAGTGCGGCACTGTCCGAAGGCGACTTCTCGTCGTGAGTGGCAATGAGGCTTTTCCAGCCTCGTTTTGAGTGGCGGTGCGGTGGCGGAACCTCGCGAGAACGTTGCGCTGCGAGGCGACCGGAAACGGTTCGGTGGAACCAAAAGTGGTTCCGCTGCGTCGGAACTGTTGTGAGGACAAGCGAAAGCGTGTCGTCGCCGGCTCCCGCGGTCCGCTGCGGCGCTTCATCGCCAACGGCTCGAACGAACTTCGATTGAGGTGGTCTTGTGGGCGCGACCGGGAGCAAGTTGGGGGGCGTGGTTCGCGGATTCCGCAAGCGAGCTGGTCTTACGCAGCTCCAGGTCGCCGAGCAGGCCGGGCTGAGCGCGGCGGGACTGCGCGATGTGGAGCAGGGCAGGGTGGTTCGACCGCGCGTATCGACGCTGCGCCGATTGGCCGAAGTTCTCGCGCTGTCCCGGATCGAGCTGGAAGAGCTGATCCGCGAAGCGGGCGGCGAGGGCGGCAGCGGCCTGCGGGTGGAGGTGCTGGGGCCGCTGAAGGTCGCGGTCAACGGCGAGTCGGCGGATCCCGGATCGGAGACCCAGCGGGTGCTGCTCGGCCTGCTCGCGCTGTCGCCGAACGCGCCGGTGGCGCGGGATTCGCTGATCGAGGCGGTGTGGGGCGAGCGATCCACGGCCGGGTCGGCGGATCTGCTGCAGTCCCGGATTTCCCGGCTGCGGCGCCGGTTGCAGGCCGATTCGGACGAGACGCCGGTGCTGGTGGCCGACCGCGGCGGATACCAGCTCTCGGTCTCGGAGGGCCAGCACGACCTGATGGTGTTCCGGCGGCTGGTCGCCGGGGCGCGTCAGGCCCGGGAGGCCACCGAGGCCCGCGGGCTGTTCGCCGACGCCGTGGCGTTGTGGCGCGGTGAACCGCTGGAAGGGCTCGGCAGCCTGCAGGCGCATCCGCTGATCACCGCCCTGACCAGGGAATACCATGCCGTTCTGGTGGAATACGCCGCCGTCGCCGCGGAGCTGGGGCACCACCAGGAAGTCCTCCCGCACCTGCAGCGGGTCGCCGATGCGGATCCCCTGCACGAGGCGGTGCACGCCGCGCTGATGATCGCCCTCGCCGGCAGCGGCCAGCAGGCCGCCGCGCTGAACGTCTTCGACGCGCTGCGCCGCAGGCTGGCGGGCGAACTCGGCGCCGATCCAGGCCCGGAGCTCAGCGCGGCGCACCAGCGGGTGCTGCGGCAGGAGGTGTCGCGGCCGGAGTTCACGCCGGTCAGCGCGCACCGCCAACTCCCGCCGGACATCGGCGAATTCACCGGCCGGGAAGCCGAACTCCGCGCGCTGCACGAGGAACTGCCGCAGACCGCCGGCTCGGCGGTGAAGATCGTGCTGATCGAAGGCATGGGCGGCGTCGGCAAGACGCGGCTCGCGGTGCACGCCGCGCACCGGCTGCTGGCGACCGGCCGGTTCAGCGACTCCCAGCTGTACGTGGACCTGCGCGGCCACGCCGACCAGCCGCCCGCCGATCCGGCCGCGGTGCTGGCGTCCTTCCTGCGGCTGCTCGGCGTGCCCGACGACCACATCCCGTCCCGGGTGGACGAGCGGATGATGCTGTTCCGCGACCGGCTCTACGACAAGAAGGCGTTGGTGCTGCTGGACAACGCGTCCAGCGAGGACCAGGTGACGCCGCTGCTGCCGTCCGGCCCGGAGAACGTGGTGCTGGTGACCAGCCGTTGCACGCTGGCGCTGGACGGGGCGCGGACGATGCCGCTCGACGTCTTCACGCCCGAGGAGGCCGAGGGCATGCTGGCCAAGGCGGTCGGCCGCGCCCGGGTCGAGGTGGATCCGGCGGCGGCGCGCAGCCTGGTGGAGCTGTGCGGTCGGTTGCCGCTCGCGGTGGCGCTGGCCGCGCGACGGCTGCAGTCGCGTCGCATGTGGACGGTGTCGGACCTGGCCGCGCGCCTGGCGGAGAGCGACGACCGGCTGCACGAACTGGTCGCGGGCAACCGCCGGCTCCGGACGGTGTTCGACCTCTCCTACCAGGCGTTGGAGCAGGACGAGCGCCGGCTGTTCCGGCTGCTCGGCCTGCACCCGGGCGACGAGTTCACCGCCGACGCGGCGGCCGCGCTGGCCGGGATCACCGCGACCGAGGCCCGCATCCTGCTGGACCGCCTGGTGGACGAACACCTGGCCAACGTGGTCACCAGGCACCGCTACCGCCTGCACGACCTGCTCGCCGAATACGGCCGCGGCCTGGTGCGGGAGGAGGAACCCGAGGCGGCGCGCTCCGCGGCGATCACCCGCGTGCTGGACTTCTACCTGCACAGCACGGCCGGCGCGACGCGCCTGCTGCAACCGCACCAGCCCGAGGTGCCGCTGGTGGGCAGCGAACCCGAGCACCGCCCGGCCCTGAGCACCCGGGAAGAGGCCAGGAACTGGCTCGACGCCGAGCGCGCCTGCCTGATCGCGGCGGTGCGGTTGGCCGCGACGCAGGGCCGGCCGACGCACGCCTGGCAGCTCACCCGGTCGCTGCGCGAGTACCTGTACCTCTACGGCTACGGGCACGACCACGACTGGGTGCGCACCCACGAGGCCGCGCTGGCCGCGGCGATCGCCGCGCAGGACGCCGCCGGCGAGGCGATGACCAGGGCGGATCTGGCGGCGACTTACCTGGAGCTGGGTCGCGGAGCGGAAGCGCGCGAACACCTGTACCGGGCGCTGGAGTTCCACCGGCGGACGGGGGACCGCGCGCAGGAGACGAGCACGCTGGAGTCGCTCGGGGTCGTGTGCTTCCGGTTGGGCGAGTTCGACGAGGCGCTGCAGCACCTCCGGGAAGGCGCGTCGCTGTGCGCCGGGCGCGACCCGTACCGAGAGGGAGTCTTGCGCAGCAACCTCGGGAATTCCCTGGCAGCAAAGGGTTTCCTCGACGAGGCGTTGGTGAGCCTGCGGACCGGGCTCGAATTGTCCAGGCAGGCGGGCAACATCGACGGGGAGTCCAGCGCGCTCGCGGACATCGGCGACACGCACCGCCGGCTGGGCGACCACGAAGCGGCGCTGGAATACCTGCACCGAGCGCTGGAGCTGGCCGCGGACCACGGCCTGACGCCGAAGGTCGCCTACGCGAACCACCGCCTGGGCAAGGCCTACCGGGAGCTCGGGCGGTACTCGGAAGCGACGGCGAACCTCCAGGCGGCGCGCCAGATAGTGGCGAAGGTCGGGGGCCCGGCGGCGGAGAGCGAGGTGCTGGTCGACCTGGGAGCGGCGCACCGGGACGTCGGCGACTTCGCGAGGGCGGGCGTGCTGATCGACCAGGGCCTGAGCCTGGCCACCGACCGAGGAGAGCGCTACCAGCAAGCCCTGGCCCTGCGAGAGCTGGGAGAGCTGCACCACCGCGCGGGCCGCGAAGACCTGGCGAAGGCTGCCTGGCGCCGAGCCGACGAGGAGGCGGCCGCGACCAACGGCCGCGATCGCGTGCCCGAGTCGCCCCTCGCAAGCAGCTGAACGGCTCGCCTCAGGCCACCGCGTAGTCGCCGAGGGCGGGTTCGAGCAGGTCGAAGGCGCGGACGGCTTCCCCTGTGAGAGTCCCGGCGATCTCGTCGTTGGCGTTCCCGGCCAGGGTGAGCTCCTGGATCCGCTGGAACAGGATGCGGTGCACGGCGCCCAGCAGCCCGGCGGCCGTTCGGACGGTGATGTCGGACCGCTGCCCGCCGACGGCGTCGGCGAGTGCCTCGGCCAGCGCCTGTTCCCGCTGGTCGTGCAGGCCGCGCAGGCAGGCCGACAGGGTGGGGCTGGCGGCGATCATGCGGGTGAAGTCCGGGCCGGCGAACCCCGCGACCGGATCCTGCGCCGCGACGGTGGCTTCGAAGGCGTGGCGGAGCGACGCCAGCGCGGACTCGCCGGGGCGGCGGGCGGCCACGGCGCGAGCGAGGGTGGCGACGAACTCGTCCTGGTGGTCCAGGACCAGGTCTTCCTTGCGCGCGAAGTAGTTGGTCACGGTCTTCTTCGCGACGCGGGCGGCCGCGGCGATCTCCGCGATGGTCGTCTCCTCGAAGCCCCGCTCGATGAAGAGTCGCGTCGCGTGGTCGGAGATCAGCTGTCGCGTCTCCTGCTTCTTGGTCTCCCGAAGGCCCAGCTGAGCGGTGTCCGATCCGGCTTCCACGAGAAAACTTACCTCCGTCGTAAAAATACGTTGACGCCCCACGATGGGCTCGTTATAATGTTACCATCGACGTAAAAATAGCTGAAGGGAAGTTCTGGATGCGAAAGACCGACCACGTCAAAACCCAGGCGCCCGGCTCGTTCTCGCGAGCCGACCGCGGCACGTGGCGTCAGCAGCAGGCCCGCAACGCGCGCTTCCAGCAGCAGGCGTTCGGCGCGCGGCGTGCTCAAGGGCGCGGCGCCCGCTGACGATCCCGCCGCGCAGCAGTCGAGCTCCGGCTTCAGCCTTGAAGGAAGGTCTTGCAGATCACCGCCGGTACCGCCCCGCTCAACGTCGACGGCATCACACGTCCGACGAGGAGCACCGTTCTGCCAGCGACCGCGCTCAGCTTCATCGCCCCGAACCTCGAACCGAGGAGTGCCTTGACAGACAGTTCTCCCGCCGCTCTGCCTCCTCTCGCCGCACAGGCGGAGCGCCTGATCGAGCTGGGGGTGCACGAGCTCGCGGGGATCTCCGCCGACGATGTGCGCGCCTTCGCCGAGAACGCCGGCGACGAAAGCAACGACGCCCTGCTCGCCGTCCACCCGGACCGGGCTCCCGCCTCCGCTGTCGCACCCCTGCTCCGCCACGGCGGCAAGCCCGGCTTCGTCGTCACCGACATGCCCGACGTCGACCGCTTCGCGCCCTGCGGCGTCGACCTGCCGGACGCTCCGCTGTACCTCGTCGCCGGCCTCGACCGCGGCGACGGCATGGCCAACTGGAGCCCGGAGGAGGCCCTGCCCGCCCTCGGTGAGGAGGGACGTACCCCGCTGCTGCTCACCGAGGGCATCCACTGGGTGCTCCAGCAGCCGGCGGCTCTCGAGCGCAACCACTGCTTCATGACCATCGGTTCCCGGCTGCGCAAGGAGAACGGGGCCTTCGACTCCCGCACGCCGGCCCTGTGGATCAGCAACGGCACGGGGCGGGACGGCCGAGAGCGGCGCAACGCCCCGAAGGTCGGCTGGTGCTGGTGGGCCAACCGCCACACCTGGCTGGGCTTCGCGTCCGCTGCGGGCCGCAAGATCTAACCCCCGACGCCTGCGACGTGCTCCCACGTCGCCGAACCGGCCGAACAGCCGCCGGCGGGGCGGTGAACCATTCCGCCCTCCGCCACCTCCTCGCACCGAGAATCGAGCCGCTCCATGCCTGCTTCCCCCTTCGCCGCCTGGCTTCGCGACCACGCCACCCCGCTCACCCCGACGAGGCGGCGCCGTTCGGGTTCACCGTCGAGAACACGACGCTCGAGCAGCCCGAGCCGGGCAGCATCGAAGCCGCCTTCGCGGACGCCGGTCTCGGCTTCAGCCTTGCCGGCCTCCGCGAGGCCGGCCCTGGGGACACCGGCCCCGACCGCACCCGGCTGCAAAGCGGCTACCTGCACATCCCGGTCCTCGACGCCTGCGACGCCGTCCTCAACACCGGAACCTCCACCGTCGCCACCAATGCCCTCGGGTGAGGGCCGGACCCGGCGAGTGGATCTGGCGGAGCGTGATCAGGAGTAGGCGGCCAGGCCTTCGACGGCACTTCCGCGCCCCGTAGCGCAGGATCTCGCCATCGAGCCCACGAGCTTCCTCCGGAGGTCGCCCGCGAGCCTTCGGAGCCGTGCTCTCCCCAGGTACGAGCCGTGTCGAGACGAAGAGTCCTTGCGGGCATTCGGTCGTGGTCCGGATGTGCACGAGCCGGGCCCGGCCGCAACTCCCGCAGGGGCGCTTCCCACACCGGCGCGCAAGCAGATTCCGCAATCGGCTCGTGACGGGCCGGTTTCAGGCGGATGGCACCGGCGGAGACGTCACTTCGGCGATCGGGAGCACTTCGGGCGCCCGCCCGGGGTGAGGATCTGCCGGACTCGGCCCAGCAGATCGCAGGAGTCGTGCCAGTCGCCATCGACGGCGAGTGCGATCTTCTCCACGCCCGCCTCCGCGTACGCCGCGAGCTGCTCGGCGACCTGCTCCGGGGTCCCGGCGACGACTCGGTCGCGGGCGTCCTCGACCGGAATTCCGAAGGATTTGGCCAGGTTCTCGGCACAGCGATCGTGCACGCGGTCATCGGGGCGCTGGACCAGGCTGCCCTGGATCGCGATCGCCAGGTGTGGCGCCTGGCGACCGTGCTGCTCGGCGAGCTCGCGCAGCCGCACGGCGTTCGTCCGGATCTCCTCGGGCGTGTGCAGCTCGGCGAACCAGCCGTCGCCGAAGCGAGCCGCGCGGCGCAGCGCGGCGGGCGCGGAGCCGCCGATCCACAGCGGCGGCACGGCGGCAGCCGGGGCGAGCTGGGCGGTCGCGCCGTGCGGCAGCGCCGTCGGCTCGCCGGCGAGCAGCGACGGCAGGAGCTGCAGGAACTCGTCGGTGCGCCGGCCGCGCGTAGCGGCGTCGAGGCCCACGGCGGCGTAGCCGCTGTCGTGGTCGCCGACGCCGATGCCGAGGTGCAGGCGGTCGCCGCCGGTGAGGTGTTGCAGCGTCGCGATCTGCTTGGCGGCGCACACGTGCGGGCGCAGCGCGGGCAGGTAGACGGCGAAGCCGATGTCGATGCACTCGGTCACGGCAGCCGCCGTGGCCAGCGCGAGCATGCCGTCGAGCGACGGAACCCCGTTGGCGAGGTTGTCGCCGCTCCAGATGGCGTCCAGCTCGGCGTCCACGGCGTGGTAGGCCGCCTCCCGGATCTCTGCCTCCACCGCGCTGGGCAAGAAGATTCCGACTTCCACCGGCATTGTTTCGCCCCCGAGGGTCACGGGATCAGTGCTGGTCCCAAGCATCGAACCTCCAGCACGCTGGAGGTCAAGTCGCCGGATGTGGTGTTGACCTCTAGTCATGTCGAACTCTTAGCGTTCGTGCCAGTCGAGCGAAGGGGTTCCGAGGATGAGCGGCGGACCAGCCGCCCCGGCGCGGACCTTCCGGGAATGGGTCCACGACCACATCGCCGCCTTCCGCTGAGGCCGCAATTTCCATTGAAATCGAAGGTCCAATTTCAATGGAAACTGGAGAAGATCGGCGTGTCGCACCCCGACACGCCGATGCCTGTGGACAACTCCCGCAATTTCAGGCTCTTGTGACTGGTCCGTGGGTGTTCAGGCGCGTCCGGGGAGGGTTGGGGGCTGGCCGCCGAGGGCGAGCATGGCCA
>NZ_JBWKKH010000053.1:27407-48832 GCF_056431645.1 Saccharopolyspora sp. NPDC045839 | reverse complement strand
GCAGAAAGCCCGCGGCGCCGGGCACAACGCCGCCCTGCGCCAACTCGCCAACCGACTCGTCGGCATCCTCCACGGCTGCCTCAAGACCGGCACCCGCTACGACGAGACCACCGCCTGGTCGCATCACGCCGAGAACATCGCGGCTTGACATTTCAGCTCCTGGGATGTCTTTCAGCTGCGCAGACGCTTCATCTCGGGGTCGAACAGCGGCTCCTCGGCGACCACCGCGGGCACCTTCTCGCCGAAGTACTCGATCTCCACGGCGTTGCCGGGCACGGCGAGCGGGCTGGGCAGCCAGGCGTACGCGATGCTCTCGCCGATGCTGTAGCCGTAAGCCGCGCTGGTGACGTAGCCGACCGGAGCGCCGTCGGCATGGACGGGCTCGGCCCCCATGACCACGGTCTCCCGGTCCTTGATCAGCAGCGGGCTCAGCCGGCGGCGGGCCTCGCGCCGCCGCAGCGCGTCGCGGCCGAGGAAGTCCTTGTCCATCCGGACGGCGAACCCGACACCGGCCTCGAACGGATCGTGCTCGGTGGTCATGTCCGCGCCCCACGACCGGTAGCCCTTCTCCAGCCGCAGGCTGTTGAAGGCGCTGCGACCGGCGGCGATGATCCCGTGCTGCTGCCCGGCGTCCCACAGCACGTCCCAGAGCCTGCGCCCCTGGTCGGCGTCGGTGTACAGCTCCCAGCCGAGCTCGCCCACGTAGGACAGGCGCATGGCGGTCACCGGGACGCCGCCGACGAACGCGCGCTTGTTCTTGAAGAAGCCGAAGCCCTCGTGCGAGAAGTCGGTGCTGGTCAGTGGCTGCACGAGGGCGCGCGCGAGCGGACCCCACACGCCGATGCAGCAGGTCCCGCCGGTGATGTCCCGGACCTGCACCCGGCCGTCGTCGGGCAGCTGCCGCCGCATCCAGGCCAGGTCGAGATTCCCGTTGGCGCCGACCTGGAAGCGCTGCTCGGACAGCCGGGCCACGGTGAGGTCGCTGCGCACCCCGCCGGCGGCGTCCAGCGACAGGGTGTAGGTGACCGAACCGGGTTTCTTCGCGAGCTGGTTGGTGGTCAGCCACTGCAGGAATTCCAGCGCCCCGGGCCCGGTCACCTCCAGCCGCTTGAGCGGCGTCATGTCGAACAGGGCGACGCGCTTGCGGGTGACCAGGGCCTCGGCCCCGGCGATCGGCGACCAGAACCGCGAGGCCCAGTCCCCGCGACCGGGCACCTCCTCGACCTCCGGCAGCCCGGCGTTGGCCGCGTACCAGTGCGGGCGTTCCCACCCGGCGGCTTCGAGGAACTCGGCGCCGAGCTCCTGCTGCCGCTCGTAGAACGGGCTCGTCCGCATCGGCCGCGGCTCGTGCCCGGGTTCGAGCGGGTGCAGGATGTCGTAGACCTCGACGAAGCTGCGACAGCTGCGCGCGTGCACGTATTCGGGGCTGCGCTGCGCGGGTTCGAACCGGTTGAGATCGCACGAGTGCAGGGACTCCGCGGGCTGCCCGTCGACGAGCCACTGCGCCATCGCCCGGGCGACCCCGGCGGAGTGCGTGATCCACACGGCCTCGGCCAGCCAGAACCCGCGCAGGTCGGGATGCTCGCCGAGCAGCGGCATCCCGTCCGGGGTGAAGGAGAACAGGCCGTTGATCCCTTCGGCGACCTCGGTGCCGGCCAGCGCGGGCAGCAGCGAAACGGCCTCCTCCCAACCGGGCCGGAAGTCGGCGGCGGTGAACGGCTCGATCGACGGCATCTCGGCGGTCTGGCCGGGGACGCGGATGTCGGCGGCGTCGATCGGCAGGGGGCGGTGCCCGTAGTAGCCGATGCCGATGCGGTCGACGTGCTCCCGGAAGTAGAGGTCGGCGTCCTGGTGCCGCAGGATCGGCAGCCCGGCCTCGGCCCGCTCGTCGTTGCGCCCGGCGATGGCGGCGACCGGCCCGGTCTTGGCGTACTGGTGCGCCATCGGCACGAGCGGGACGGCGAGGTCCACCAGCGCACCGATGCGAGGCCCCCACATGCCGACGCAGGAGATGACGACGTCGGCGGGGAACCGGTCCTGTTCGGTGACGACGGCGGTCACCCGCCCGCCGCCGCGCTCGACGGAAACGACGCGCTGCCCGGGCAGGAACCGCGCGCCCCGAGCCATCGCACGCCGCGCCTGCGCTTCGGCGGCGCGCACCGGCTTGGCCAGCCCGTCGGTGGGAATGTGCAGCCCGCCGAGGATCCGCGCCGGATCGACCAGCGGGTGCAGCTCGACGCACTCGTCGGGGCCGACCAGGTGGCTCTCGACGCCCCACGAGGTGAGCCAGCCGTGCCGCCGCTCGATCTCGTCCCAGCGCGCCGCGGAACCGGCCACCTCGAGCCCGCCGAGCTGGCGGAAGCACCACTCGCCGTCGAGGTCGAGTCCGCGGTACTTGGCGGCGGTGTAGGCCGCGAACCGGGTCATGGTCCGGCACGGGTTGGCCTGGAACACCAGGCCGGGGGCGTGCGAAGTGGAGCCGCCGGTGGCGAACAGCGGGCCCTGTTCGAGGACGGTGACGTCGGTCCAGCCGCGTTCGGTGAGCTCGTCGGCCAGCGAGCAGCCGACGATTCCGGCTCCGATGACGACCACGCGGGGTTGGTTGCCCATGAGGCCTCCTGGGTGGGTGCGTCGATGCCGGCAGCACGGGGTCACCGGCTCAAGAAGCAGCAGGGATTTTGTTGCGCTATGCGCGCCAAGTTTCGGTGAGAGCAACACCGTCGCCGGTAGCGGCGGGGGCCGTCAAGAGCGCGCGACGGGTTTTTCGGCCGTGTAACACGAATGGAGGCCGCGCACGATGTGCCGACCGAACCCCTTGACGAGCCCGGGACCGAACCCGCACATTGTTGCGCATCGCACTCCGTGTTCTGGATAGCGCAACGGAGGTCCAAGATGTTCGAAGCCTGCCGAGTGTCCGATCTGCCGCCCGGCGAGTCCGTCCGCATCGAGGCGCACGTCCCGATCGCGGTGTTCAACGTGGAAGGCGACCTCTACGCCATCGACGACACCTGCACCCACCAGGACGCCTCGCTGGCGGAGGGCTGGGTGGAGGACTGCCGGGTCGAGTGCCCGCTGCACGCGGCTGCGTTCGACCTGCGCACGGGCCTGCCGTGCGGCCTGCCGGCGAAGCGCCCGGTGCGGACGTACCCGGTGCAGGTCGCGAACGGAACGATCTACGTCGAGACCGAAGCGCAGGAGGTCGCATGAGGACGGTCGCGATCGTCGGCGCGTCCCTGGCCGGCTGGCGAGCGGCGCAGGAACTGCGCGCGCAGGGTTTCGAGGGCCGGATAGAGCTGATCGGAGACGAACCGCACCGGCCGTACGACCGACCGCCGCTGTCGAAGGACTTCCTCGCCGGGAAGCAAGAAGCGAGCGACCTCGCGCTGGCGGACGAACCGGACCTCGCCGAAGTGGACGCGACCTGGCGCCTGGGCCGCCGCGCAGTCGCCCTGTCGACGGCGGACGGCGCGATCGAGCTGGACGACGGCACCCACTGCCGGGCGGACGGGGTGGTGATCGCAACCGGCGCAACCCCGAGGACGCTGCCCGCAACGCCACCAGGAGTACACACGCTGCGCACCCTCGATGACGCGATGGCCCTGCGCGACGACCTGCGTCCGGGAGCGCGAGCGGTGATCGTCGGCGCCGGATTCGTGGGCGCCGAAGTGGCATCGACCTGCCGAATGCTCGGTCTCGGAGTGACGGTGGTGGAAGCGCTCGAAGTCCCGCTCGCGCACGTGGTGGGCTCGGAACTGGGCGCGGTGTGCGCGGCCCTGCACGCGGACCACGATGTGCGACTGCTCTGCGGAGCAGGAGTCGAGCGACTGCACGGGGAGCGCAGGGTCACGGCGGTCGAGCTGACGGATGGCACCATCGTCCCGGCCGATGTGGTGGTGATCGGCATCGGAGCCCGCCCGAACACCGACTGGCTGCACGGCTCGGGCGTGACGGTGTCGAACGGCGTGCAGTGTGACGCAGGCGGAGTCACGAACCTGCGGAACGTGGTGGCGGTCGGCGACGTGGCCAGCTACGGCACGCCGGACGGAGCGCAACGGTTCGAGCACTGGACGACGGCGCTGGAACAACCGGCAACGGCGATCCACAACCTCCTCGCGGGACGCACGGCGCGGAACTTCACGACGGTGCCGTACTTCTGGTCGGAGCAGTACGGAGTCCGAATCCAGTTCGCGGGCCACGCGAGCCCGAAGGACGAAGTGGAAGTAGTCGACGGAGCACCGGACGACCGCCGCTTCGTAGCCCGGTTCCACCGAGCGAACGAAACCACGGCATTCCTAGCGATGAACAACCCGAAGCTGTTCACCAAACACCGCAGACAACTGACGGCAAGACCCACAACACCGGTCGGCTGACCTCACGCCGCCACATCCGGGCGTCATGATTCGCCCGCCGGGCCCCGTGGTGCGGGGATGAGGTCCCGGAGGTACTCGCGGTGCTGCGAGGGCAGTGCGCTGCCACCTGGTCTGGGTGTTCGCCTGGGATCCACTGTGGGCGGTGGGATGAACTCCGGCCGCCCATCGCGCATGGCGATGTCCCACCGCTGGCTGTGGAGCGTGCGGTGGTGGTGACCGCAAAGCATGACCATGTTGTCCAGGTCTGTTCGTCCGCCGTCGACCCAGTGCTGAATGTGGTGTGCTTCCGGTGTCCCCGGCGGCCGGTCACACCCAGGGAACGCGCACACGCCGTCGCGGCGGAGTAGTGCGGTGCGGATGTGGGTGGGTGCGGTTCGTTTAGCTCTGCCGACGTCCAGCGGGAGGCTGTCGCCGTCGAGGATGATGGGCAGGATTTCGGCGTCGCAGGCGATGCGGCGTGCGTTGTGGGCGGTGATGGCGCGTTCGGTGTTCAGGGTGCCGGGCATACAGTCCTCGCCGCCGAACCCGAGATTCCGCTTCAAGTCCTCGAAGTCGATGGCAATGGTCATCTGCGGCCGTTGTCCGCCGGTGCGGGGCATTCCGTCGTGGTCCAGCGCCAGGTCCAGTAGTGCGGCGAAGCCGTCGGCGTTCCGCTGCCCCACAGTCCGGGGATCTTTCTCTCCATCAACCTCGGGGTGGGGTGCGGCGAGGGGCTCGATCAACGCGGTGAACTTCGCCCCGGTCTCGCGGTCCAGTTTCGCTTTGATGATGGTCATGCCGTCCCGGGTGGTCGTGTAGTGCAGTTCGCGTGCGTTGTGCTGGGTTTCTTCGTCGCGGTAGGCGCCGTCTTGGTCGAGGAGGTAGCGGATGCGTTCGGCGAGTTTCTCCAGTTCCCTCGGCGGCATCGTCCGCGCGTACCCGGCGAGCGTTGATTCGACTTCGGCGATTTGGTGGCAGCGGGCGTAGTCGGGTAGGCGCCGGATTCCGTTGACGATGACACGCGCGTGGTCCAGCCCGATCGCGCCCTCAGACAAGGCGGCGGCGGTGTCGGGCATGTCCGGGGGCATCGTCTCGCCGTGGAAGGTTTGCCGGTCTTCGACGTTGCGGGCGACTGTGACGCGGGTTTTCGCGTCACGAGGGTCGATGTTGAGCAGCCCCTGCAGCCAGACTTGCAGCGATCGGGCGGTGGTGTCGGCGTGAATACCCCGGTGGTCGGCTTCAGCGATGTATTGCAGTTGCTCCCACAGCAGTACCCGCATCTCGGTTTCCAGTTCTTGGATACGGGCCGCGAGCTCAGCATCAGTGCATGACACCGCCGACTGTGGAGGCATGGCCTCAACTGTCGTGTCCTGGGTGTTCAGTAGCGGTGTCATGTCTCCATTCTCCCGTATTCGAACTTGTGTTCGCACTGTTTTTATGGTCGCTTGATCAGGTGAAACACCCAGCAACGGGTCGCGAAAACTGATTCGCGCCAAGGGAAACGGTCACGACACGCCGAAGGCGACCCGCATCCACCACCAAACCCACACCGCCACCGGCCGCGCACACCATGCCCGGCGACCAGGGCCGAGTTCCCACGAAATCGCGCCATCCCCACGCAACCCAACCCCTGCGACGGATCAACCCGAAACCAAACCCCCACCAGCCCCGGCCAACCCGAAAACGGCCACCCCGCAACGCAAGCCGCCAACGAGCCAGCCCACCCCGGGCCATCCCCGCGATACAAAGCCGCCCAGGGGCTGCGGGCCGGATGTCAAGCCTGAAACCCCGAAGGGGCGGCCGCCAGGCCGGGCTTGACCTCCGGCACGCAGCACCAACAATCCACCCATCGCGGGGATGGCCCCAAAACACACCAAACCCCTAAAAGCCCCAACCCCAACCGACAAACCCAAAAAAGAACAGGCCCCCGGGAACCAACCCGAGAGCCTGCCCAACCAAAACCCAAAATCAAGCCGCAGACTCAACGTCCTCCAGCTCGCCGTCCACCTCAGCCTCCGAAGCCGCGACGGCCCGCTGCGACCGCCGCCGCTTGGCGAACCAAACCCCCACCGCGACAAGCACCACGACAACGACCAGCACCCAACTGGCCCGTCCCAACATCTCCTCGATGTACTTCGCCGAAGCCCCAGCAGCCCACCCGATGCTCACATGCGTCGCGGACCAGGTGATCGCCCCGATCAACGATGACACGAAGAACCGCGTGTACGACATCCCGCTCGCCCCGGCCGCGGCCGGCATCAGGGTCCGCACCACCGGCAGGAACCTCGCCACCAGCACGGCGCCCACGCCCCACTTGCACAGCAGCTCCCCCGCCCGGTCCCAGTGCTTCTGGCCGAGCTTGCGCACCACCTTCGTCTCGCGCATCTTCAGCCGGTAGCGGCGCCCGAGCCAGAAGCCGATGTTGTCGCCGACCGCCGCGCACACCGCAACGACGGAGGCCAGCAGGATGAAGAACCCGACGTCGGTCACCGCCGCCGAGGCGATCAGCAGGCCACTCTCCCCTGGCACCAGGAAACCCAGGCCGAGGGTGCATTCGCCGAGCACCAATGCGCCGGTCACCAGTACCAATAGCGGCTTCGGCAAGCCTCCGACGACTGCCAGAATGTCGCTGATGAAGGTCACGGGACGAGCTCCTCGGCATGCGTGCTGGCTTGACCCCGTTCACGCTACCGGCGTAACTGCGCCCCAGTCTCCGGAATGCCCCTTAGCCTTCCCTGAGACCGGAGTCACACCAGCCCTTCCGGGTCAGCACGCCTTCACCCACGAGCATTCCAGGGCACTTTCGTCGACCGGCGTGCCCGGGTCGTCGACGTGCGTGCGCGACTTCGGCACGTGCACCCGGCCGCTCGGCCGGTCGTCGGCGCCGTCGTACTCGGCCAGCCGGATCGCGATCGCGTCCTCCAGGTCGCGCGGGGAGCCGGTGAGGAAGTCGTTGAACACCACCGAGAAGACCAGTTCGCGGCCGTTGGCGGCGGTGACGTAGCCGGACAGCGACGTGACCCCGGTCAGCGATCCGGTCTTGGCGTGGACGTTGTTCTGCGCCGCGGTGCCGCCCATCCGGTTGCGGAGCGTGCCGCCGACCATGCGGTCCGCTACCCCGGCGACCGGCAGCGCGTCGTACCAGGACCGGAACCAGGGCCGCTCGCGCGCGTTGTCCAGCAGCAGGGCCAGCTGTTCCGGCGTCACCTGGTCCATCGTGGACAGACCGGAGCCGTCCACCACGCGCAGCACGTCCGGGTTGACGCCGAGACCGCTCAGCTTCTCGGTCAGCACTTCCAGCCCGGCCGACCAGGTGCCCTCGCCGCGGGCTTCCCGCCCCATCGCTTTGACCAGGACTTCCGCGTGCCCGTTGTTGCTGAGCTTCAGGAACGGGACCAGGAGTTCCCGCAGCGGCATCGACTGCCGCGAGGCGAGCGCCCGCGCGTCGGCCGGCGCGGCCCCCTCCCCCGTCCCCTTGATCGTCACGCCGTGCGCGGCCAGCGCGCGGGCGAAGACGTCGGCGGCGTACGCGGACGCATCCGGCACCGAGGTGAGGTCTTCGAACGGCTGCGAACCGGCCGGCACGCTCCCGGTCACCACCACCCGGGAACCGCCGTGGTCGCGCTGCACGGTCACGTCGGGTTCGCCGTCCGCGGCCGAAGTGGTGGTCCGGTTGTCGATCTGCACGACGCCGGTGGCCGGTTCCAGCCGCACCTCGGCCCGGCTCCCCTCGACCGTCGGGCTGACCCGCACGAACGCGGTCCCGGCGTCGAAGTCGGTGTCCGGCGCCACGGTCAGCGCGGAAACCGGTGCGGCGTAGTAGTACGGCTCGTCGTCCCACGCCCAGCCGGTGCCCAGCGGCACGTCGTCGAACCAGGTGTCATCGGCCAGCAACCGCCCGTGCACGGCCCGAACCCCGGACGCCGCAACCTGTTCCGCGAGCCGTTCGTAGTCGGCGGCGAGCAGCGTCGGGTCGCCTGTGCCGCGCAGGTAGAGGTCGCCGAGCAGCACCGGCCCGTGCTGCCGCCCGGCGGTCACGACGTCGGTGCGGAACCGGTAGTCCGGGCCCAGCGCCTCCAGCGCCGCGGCCGAGGTGAGCAGCTTCGCGTTCGACGCCGGGGTCGCGCGGTCGGTCGCCTGCCTGCTGTAGAGCACCTCGTCGGTGGCCGGGTCGCGCACCACGACCCCGGCGTGCGACCCGTTCAGCCGCTCGTCGGCGAGGATGTCGTCGAGGTCGACGCGCAGCGCGTCCGGCCCGCTGGGCGCCGCTCCGGACGGTGCTACGAAGGCGACCGACGCGCCCAGCGCCGCAGCGAGCCCGAACGCCAGTCCCCACCGTCGACGCATGAGCAGCTCCCTCGGCTCGCCCGAAACAGATCATGCAGCGTAAGCACGATCATCACAGGCGGTCAACGCCAATCGCTCAATGCCGACGTGGAAGCAGAACGAGCTCGCCGGACAGGTGGTCAGCCGACGGCGATCGCGGTCGCCATGGCCAGCAGCGCACCGCCGCAGCACCGCTCGAAGACAGTCCGCCGGCGCGGGTCGGCCAGGAAGGCGGACAGCCACCGCACCGAGGGCACCACGACGAGCCACCAGGTCGCGAACGCGCCGACCGCGACGCCGCTGAGCAGCGCGGCCTGCTTCACCGGCTCCGCCGCCGGATCCATGGCCTGCGGCAGCAGCGTCAGGAAGGTCAGCATGACCTTCGGGTTGAGCACGTCGGTCAGCAGCCCGCGCAGGAAGACGGCGCGGCCGGAGCTGGGCACGTCCACCTCCGGGGCCCCGGCCACGGCTCCGGACTTGCGGAGGATCTGCAGACCCATCCAGCCCAGGTAGGCGACGCCGATCACCTTCACCACCAGCAGCGCCGCGGGCACGGTCATCACCAGCGCGGACAGCCCCAGGGTCGCCGCCGTCGCGTGCAGCAGCAGCCCGCAGGTGACGCCCGCCGCCGCGAGCCAGCCCCAGCGCGCGCCGTTGGCGGCATTGCGCGTCACCAGCACGAAGTCCGGCCCCGGTACCAGGACGATCACCAGCAGCGCCAGCAGGAACGACCCCCAGGCGATGTGCACGACTGCTCCTTCGAATCGAATCAGCGGTGGATTGCGCATATCTTCCGCTGTTCGTTCGCCGTTTCGCCAGCTGCGACGTAGCATGTTCGGTTGTGCAGGAATCTGTAGAACTGGATTCGGTTGACTGGCGGATCCTGGAGGAGTTGCAGAACGACGCGACCTTGCCGAACCGGGCGCTCGCCGAGCGGGTCGGGCTGGCGGCTTCCAGCTGCCTGCAACGGGTTCGGCGACTGCGGGAACAGGGCGTGATCACCGGGTCGCACATCGACGTCAACCCGGCGGCGACGGGGCTGGCGCTGGAGGCGGTGGTGGCGATCAACGTCCGCCCGCACACCCGGCAGGTCGTAGACCAGTTCCGGGAGTTCGTGATGGGGCAGCCGGAGACCCGCTCGCTGCTGCACGTCAGCGGTCAGGCGGACTTCCTGCTGCACGTGGCGGTCGCGGACACCAAGCACCTGCAGGAGTTCCTGGTGGACAAGCTCGCGTCCCGGACCGAGGTCCGGCACTTCACCAGCTCGATCGTGCTGGAGCAGCTGCACACGCGAGCGCTGACGCCGCCGCGGCAGCTGCGCCCGAAGCGCCGCCGCCGGTCCGGCGATGGGTGATTTCCGCAGTTTCAACTGAAACTGCGGAAATCAGTCGCCGACGCGGAGCAGGCCCTCTTGCACGACGGTCGCGACCAGCTGACCGTCGCGGGAGAAGAACCGGCCGGTGGCCAGGCCGCGAGCGCCGGAGGCGCTGGGCGAAGCGCAGTCGTAGAGCAGCCACTCGTCGGCGCGGAAGCGCCGGTGGAACCACATCGCGTGGTCCAGGCTGGCGCCGTTGACCTTGTCCAGGCCCCAGTACACGCCGTGCCGGGCCAGCACCGCGTCGAGCAGCGTCATGTCGGACGCGAAGGCCGCGATGCACACGTGCAGCAGGTCGTCGTCGGGCAGCACGCCGTCGGCGCGCATCCACACCTGGCTGCGGGCCTCGCGCGGGCCGTTCTCGCGGCTCACCCACGGCGGCTCGGTCACGTAGCGCACGTCGATCGGCCGCGGCTGGGCGCGCCCGAGCTTCTCGATCATCGAGCCGATCTGCTCGCCGTAGGTCGGCAGCGTCTCCGGGTCCGGGACGTCGGGCATGGGCTCGGCGTGGTCGATGCCGCCCTCGTCGACCTGGAAGGACGCGGACAGCGAGAAGATCGCCTTGCCGCGCTGCACGGCGACCACTCGGCGCGTGGTGAACGACCGGCCGTCCCGGGTGCGATCCACCTCGTAGACGATCGGGATGCTCGGGTCACCGGGCCGGATGAAGTAGGCGTGCAGCGAGTGCACCCGCCGCTCCGGCGGCACCGTGCGGCCTGCGGCGACCAGCGCCTGGCCGGCGACCTGACCGCCGAACACGCGGACCGGCGACGAGGCCGGGCTGACGCCGCGGAAGATGTTCTCCTCGATGCGTTCGAGGTCGAGCAGCGCGACCAGGCTGTCCAGCACCGGTTGACCGTGCGGCATGCCGTTGACGTCGAGCGGAACCTCGCCCTGCAGGTGGGTTCCGGCCGGATCGGCCGCGGCGGCTCGGGCAGCTTCGGTCACTGCGCGCTCCTCGGGGTTGTACGCCGGATCTCCGGACGGGAGCGCCGGGTGGCTCCCGTCCGAGAATGCGGATCAGACGTGGTCTTCCTCGCCCAACCGGTGCACGCGGATGAGGTTGGTGGAACCGACCGTGCCGGGCGGCGAGCCCGCGACGACGACGACCATGTCGCCGCGCTGCGATCGGCCGATCGACAGCATCGCCTGGTCCACCTGCCGCACCATCTGGTCCGTGGTGTCCACCTTAGGCACCAAGAACGTCTCCGTCCCCCAAGTGAGAGCGAGCTGACTCCGCACTGATTCCTCGGGGGTGAACGCCAGCAGCGGCAGCCTGGTGTGCAGCCGCGCGAGCCGGCGCACGGTGTCGCCGGACTGCGTGAAGGCCACCAGCGCCTTGGCGTTGAGGCGTTCGCCGATGTCGCGCGCCGCGTACGAGATGACGCCTCGCTTGGTGCGCGGGACGTGGCTCAGCGGCGGCGGTGCCGTCGATCCCGCCTCGACCGCTTCGACGATGCGCGCCATCGTCTGCACGGTCTCGATCGGGTAGCGGCCGACGCTGGTCTCGCCGGAGAGCATCACCGCGTCGGTGCCGTCGAGCACCGCGTTGGCGACGTCGGAGGTCTCCGCGCGCGTCGGACGCGAGTTGTTGATCATGGAATCGAGCATCTGGGTCGCGACGATGACCGGCTTCGCGTTCTCCCGCGCGATCCGGATCGCCTTCTTCTGGACCAGCGGCACGTGTTCCAGCGGCAACTCGACGCCGAGGTCACCGCGGGCGACCATGACGCCGTCGAAGGCCAGCACGATGGCCTCCAGGTTGTCCACCGCTTCCGGCTTCTCCAGCTTCGCGATCACCGGGACGCGGCGGCCGACCCGGTCCATCACCTGGTGGACCAGGTCGATGTCGGCCGGGCTGCGGACGAAGGACAGGGCGATGAAGTCCACGCCCAGTTCGAGCGCGAACTCCAGGTCCTGAATGTCCTTCTCGGACAGCGCGGGCACCGAAACATCCATGCCCGGCAGGGAAATTCCCTTGTTGTCCGAAACCGGACCACCTTCCGTCACCTCGCAGACGACGTCGGTGTCCTCGACGCCGGTGACGGTCAGCCCCACCTTGCCGTCGTCGACCAGGAGTCGGTCGCCGACCTTGGCGTCGTTGGCGAGGCCCTTGTACGTGGTGGACACCCTGTCGTGGGTGCCCTGGACGTCGTCGACCGTGATGCGCACGATGTCGCCGGTCCGCCACTCCACCGGCCCGGCAGCGAACTTGCCGAGTCGGATCTTCGGTCCCTGCAGGTCGCCCAGGATGCCGACGGCGCGACCGGACTCCTTGGCCGCGGCTCGGACCATCTCGTAGACCTGCTGGTGATCGGCGTGGCTGCCGTGGCTGAAGTTCAGCCGGGCGACGTCCATTCCGCTGCTGACGAGCTCAGCCATCTTCTCCGGTGTGGCGGTGGCTGGGCCCATGGTACAAACGATCTTGGCTCGTCGACTCACGTTATGCCAGCGTAGTCTGTTGACCGACGCGCGCAGCACGCAGCCATGCCTGTCGACGTCGATCGGGGAGATCGTTGCTGGATCATTACAGAACCCGGCTCACCCGGATTCCGTTCGGGGTCGCGGTGCTGGCCAGCCTGCTCATCCTGTTCATGCCGGCGTCCGGGGTGCCGACCGCGCCGCCGGGTACCGACAAGGTCGTGCACTTCGCGCTGTTCGCGGTGCTGGCCGCGACCGGCCGGATCGCCGGGTCCCCGACGTCGCGGCTGCTGCCGGCGCTGGTCGGCTACGCGATCGCCTCGGAGATCATGCAGGGCCTGCTGCCGATCGGGCGCAGCTGCGAGGTCGCCGACGGCCTGGTCGACGTGGCGGGCGCGGCGGCGGGCTGGGCGCTCATCACGGCGGCGCGGCGGGTGCGACGGGTCAGCGACGCTTCTTCTCGGTGACTCCGATGTGGTCGGCGCACCACTGGTTGAGCTCGCGCACCGCACGCCAGGACTGCCGGACCCGGTCGACGCAGGCACGCTCGTGCAGGACGTCGTCGGCCTCCCAGTCGCGGGACGCGTAGAGCGTGCGATGCCGCAGCAGGTCCAGCCGGGGATGCCCGGCGGAGAACCCGCGCGGCCGGCTCTTGAGCGTCTCGCCCGCGATCTCCCAGCCCTGTTCGACGAGCGCGGCCAGCAGCGACCGCAGCCGCTCGCCGTGGATGTCGGTGTCGACCGCGGCGCGGAACCGGGCCAGCTGGTCGGACTCGGCGTGGTAGCAGCCCCCGGCGACGAGCATCCCGTCCGCGCTGACCTCGACGTAGTAGGCGCCGCCGCCGCGCCCCAGCTCGATCACGGCGCCGCAGTGCGTCTTGTAGGGCGATTTGTCGGCGCTGAACCGGACGTCCCGGTGCGGCCGGAAGACCTTGCCCTGCCCGAATCCCGGCCCGAACTCGGGCTCCAGCTCGGCGAGCAGCGCCTCCATCGGCGCGCGGACCTGCTCCCGGTAGAACGCGAGGTTGTCGTTCCAATAGGCCTTGGCGTCGTGCACTTCCTGCTCCGAGTCCAGGCCGGCCTGGACTCGCTCGAGCCCCTCGTAGAACTCGACCACTCCCCTGCCGAAGCCCTCGAACCTCGGCCCTGCGATGTCGCCGCCCACTGCTCCTCCCCCTTCGCCCCGACGATGATCCGCGATCGCCCGCCGTCCGCGCACCGGGGGGTGGAGAAAGAACTGCGGCGCCTGACCGAACCTGGGGGTTGCCGGTCAGGCGTCGCAGCCATGCACCGGTCACCGGCTGCGACCCCGATGACCGGTATTCAAAAGACGCGAACGTCACTCGCGTGCCCCAACGGTAAACATGCCGGATGGCATATACCAACCCAACTTGGAATATGCCACCCCTTCGAGCGAAAGACCGCCCGCCACTCGCCCGGATCACGGAAGTCCACTGTGGCCACTCACCGGGGCCGTGAGCCGGCTCAGCCGAGCGCCTGGCGGGTGCCGGTGGCCGCCGAGGCCCGGATCGCGTCGAGTACTCGGTGCAGGCGGAGGCCGCGGGCGAAGTCCGGCGCGACCTGCTCGCCGGTGCGCAGCCCCTCGGCGATGTCCGCGTACACCGCCGCCACGTTGCGGACCTCCTGCGCGACCGGCCGGACCGGCGGCAGCTGGACCGCCTCCCACGGCCGGCCCGGCTCGGCGGACCGGCGGAGTTCGAGGTCGCTCATCTGGATCTGGGTGCCGCGCGGATCTTCCGCACCGGTCGAGGCGATGGCCAGACTTCCTTCGGTGCCAACGATTTCCAGCAGCACCCGCGGGTCCGCGGCCTCGCCGTCGTGGATGTTCGCCGACAGCGTCGCACCGGAGGCCAGCCCGGCGTGCAGCACCAGGTGGTCCGGGCTGTCGACCGCCACCGGCTCGCCGGTCTCGGCCACCACCTGGTCCGGGAGCTGCAAGGACAGGTCGGCGGACAGGCCGGCGATGTCGCCGAGCAGGTGGTCCAGCACGGACAGGACGTGTCCACCGTGGACTTCCAGCAGCCCGGCGGCATTGGCCGACCGCAGCGTGTAGGCGGCCCAGGCCGGCACCTTGCCCGTCGCCCCCTTGCCGCGAGCGCTGTGCACCGCGGCAGAGGTGATCCGCCCCAGCGCGCCCTTCGCGAGCAGTTCCCGGGCGTGCCGGATCGCCGGCGAGTACAGCGCCTGCAGGCCGATCACGTTGTGCACGCCGGCGGCCCGGGTGCCTGCCACCAGAATCTCGGCCTCCTCGGTGGTGCGCGCCAGCGGCCACTCGCAGTAGACGTGCTTGCCCGCGTCCAGCGCCGCCTGGACGAGTTCCAGGTGCTTGGGCACGCGGACCGTGACGACGACCAGATCGACGTCCGGGTGCTCGGCCAGCGAACGCGCGTCGGCGAAGGCGTGCTCCGCGCCGAACGCCGCAGCCGCGCGCCGGGCACTCTCCTCCCGGCTGGTCGCGACGGCGGTCAACTCGTACTGGTCGAGCGCGCGCAGCGCCGGGACGTGCGCCCGCCCCGCCCAGCCCTGGTCCGGGTTGGCCCCGATGATCCCGACCTTGATCCTGCCCACGACACCCTCCAACCGGACCTCAGGGGTCCGTTTCGTTCCGACGAACCGGACTAGACAAGTCCGTTTCAATCCGGAGCCTAACCGGACTCGCCAAGTCCGGTTGCTAGGGTGGTCCGGTGAGCGCGGTGGAACGACTTCTGAGCGAGGATGCGCCGCGGGCGGACGCGCAGCGCAACGTGCGGCGGCTCGTGGTGGCCGCTCGCGAGGCGGTCGCCGAGGTCGGCGTCGGCGTGACCGCGCACGAGATCGCCCGCCGCGCCGGCGTCGGGATCGGCACCTTCTACCGCCGGGTGCCCTCCCGCGAGGCCCTGCTGCAGGCGGTGGTCGAGGACACCATCTACGAGATCGTCGGCCTGGCCCGCCAGGCGTTGCAGGACCCGGACCCGTGGCACGGGTTCTGCAGCTTCGCCGCCGAGTTCGTGCAGCTGCGCGCGATGAGCTGCGGGATCAACGAGGCGCTGGGCACGGACTGCGCGCTGACGCTCGACCAACCGCTGGCCGACCTGCGCGAACAGATCCGGCTGCTCGTCGAGCGCTGCCAGCGGGCCGGTGTGGTGCGCGGGGACGTGCCGTGGCAGGACGTGCCGTTCGCCCTCACCTCGGTGATGACCGGGAACCGCACCATCGGGCTGCCCGCCGCCGACGACCAGTGGCGGCGGAACCTGCGCATCGTGCTCGCCGGACTCCGGGCCACGGCCTAGCTCAGGAGCAAGATCCCAGGTCAGGGGTCGCGCAGCGGGTTAAGCTCGGGACGTGGTCTCCACTGCTCGAGCCCGTGCGCGGGAGCCAGCGGGCAACCTGCCGGCCGACGTCACGAGCTTCGTCGGCCGGCGTCGTGAGATCACCCTCACCAAGCGCCTGCTCGCCGAGTCCCGGGTGGTCACCCTCACCGGCCCCGGCGGCGTCGGCAAGACCCGGCTGGCGATGCGGGTCGCGGGCAACATGCGCCGCACGTTCCGGGACAAGTCCTGGTGCGTCGAGCTCGAGGGCGTCCGGGACGGCTCGCTGGTGGTCGACGCGGTCATCGAACAGCTCGGCATCGGCGGCCCCACCGGCGGGGAGGACATCGACACCGTCATCGAGCAGCTCAAGTCCCGCGAGATGCTGCTCGTGCTGGACAACTGCGAGCACGTGATCGAAGACGTCGCGCTGCTGGTCGACGCGGTGGTGCGCTGGTGCCCCGGGGTTCGGGTGCTGGCCACCAGCAGGCAGTCCCTCGGCGTCGCCGGCGAGGCGACCCTGGTCGTACCGCTGCTGCAGGTCCCCGACATCGAGCACCCACCGCCGCCGGAGGCCTACGAGCAGTTCGCCTCGGTCCGGCTGTTCGTCGACCGGGCCAGGGCAGCGGTCCCCGAGTTCGAGGTCACCGCCGACAACGCCACGGCGCTGATGCGGCTCTGCCACCACCTCGACGGCAACCCGCTGGCGATCGAGCTGGCGGCCGTCCGGCTGCGGTCGCTGTCGCTGCAGCAGCTCGAAGAGCGCCTGGCCGAGCGCTACGACCTGCTCACCGAGGGCCGCCGCGGCGCACCGGCCCGGCAGCAGACGCTGCGCGCGCTGATCGACTGGAGCTACGAGCTCGCCTCCGACCAGGACCGGCTGACGTGGGCGCGGGTGTCGGTGTTCTCCGGCTCCTTCGACCTCGCCGCCGCCGAGCACGTGGTCGGCAACGGGCTGTCCGACGCCGACGTGCTGAGCGCGATCCACTCGCTGGTCGACAAGTCCGTGCTGATGCGCGAGGAGGAAGGCGGCGAGGTCCGCTTCCGGCTGCCGCACACCCTGCGCGAGTACGGCCAGGACAAGCTCGCGGAGTTCGGCGAGCTGGAGACCATGCAGCAGCGGCACTGCTCCTGGTACGCCGACCTGGCCGGGCGCTTCGCCGCGGGATGGATCGGCCCGGACCAGGTCGCCTGGGTCAACCGGCTGCGCAGCGACCACGGCAACCTGCGCATGGCACTGCGCACGGCCGCGGCGAGCCCCGGGACCGCCGGGGCGGCGCTGCGGATGTGCACCGACCTGTGGCAATACTGGGGCATCCGCGGCCTCAACGGCGAAGCCCGGCACTGGCTCGACCAGGTGCTGGCCACCACGCCCCGCGAGACGCCCGAGCGGGTGCGCGCGCTGCGGGTCAGCGCCTGGTTCGCGCTGCTCCACGGCGACGTGGAGACCGTGCAGCCGACTCTGGAGCAGGCGACGGTGCTGGCCACGCAGCGCGGCGAGGAGACCGAGAAGGCACATCTGGCGCTGGTGCGCGGGATGGCGGCGTTCGCCCAGGACGACTCGCCGCGGGCCGCCGTCCTGCTGGAGGACGCGCTGGGCCAGTTCCGCAAGCACGAGATCTCCGTCGGCGAGCTGTTCGCCCTGTTCGGCCTCGGCCTGGTCAAGGGCCTGGGCGAGGATCCCGAGGCGGGGCTGGGCGTGCTGGCCGAAGGCATCCGGTTGTCGAGCGGCCTCGGCGAGCTGTACTGGCACTCGTACCTGCTGTGGGCGTCGGCGCAGGTGGAAGCGCGGCGGGGCGACCTGGAGCGGGCGGAGACCGCGGCGAAGGAGGCACTGCGGCTGCAGCGCAAGCTGGACAACCGGCTGGGCATCGCCTTCAGCATCGACGCGCTCGCCTGGATCGCGCAGCAGCAGGGCAGGCACGACCGCGCCGCCCGGCTCTTCGGCGCGGCTTCGGCGGTGTGGGACGCGCTGCGTGCGGCGCCCGGCTTCTGGGCGCGGTTCGCCACCGACCACGACGAGCACGAGGCGCAGGCCCGGACCGCGCTCGGCGAGTCGGCCTTCCAGGAGGCGTTCGACCGCGGCCACCAGCTGTCGCTGGCGCACACCGTCGACTTCGCGCTGGAGGTCAAGCGGCACGCGCGGCCGCGCGCCGAGGACAACGTGCACCCGATGCCGCTGACCCGGCGGGAGCAGCAGATCGCGGAGCTGGTCGCGCAGGGCAACACCAACAAGGAGATCGCCGAGAGCCTGGTGATCGCGCAGCGCACCGTCGAGGGCCACGTGCAGAACATCCTGACCAAGCTCGACTTCTCGTCCCGCGCGCAGATCGGCGGTTGGGTGGCCGCGCAGAAGGCGAGTGACGCGAGCGACATCGCCCCCAGATAATCTCACTTTAGGTAGTCGAAACCACTCGAAACGTCGCCCAACTGGGCGAATCTAGGTATTCGTGCACGTACAAACCTCGGTGTGCGAACACGCTCCGTACCGGATTCTCGGTTCTCGTGACCCCCGACGAACCGAACACCCCCGATCGAAGTCCCCGACAGGCCGGGTGGCACCGCTGGGAGAGGGCGGTGCCGCAGACGGCGAACTGGATCCGCGCAGCGTTCCTCGGCAACGCCGCGGACCGGCAGCACCGCGTCCCCCCGAAGATGCGGTCGCTGCAGGTCGGTGCCGCCGTCGCCGCGTTCGGCGTGATCGGCGTCTTCGCCGGCACCGCCGGCGCCAAGACCGAAGCCCCCGCGGTCGAAGCCGCCGCGCACTTCGCCCCGCTGGCCGAGCAGCTCCCCGCCCCGGCCGCCGTCCCACCGGCCCCCGCCGCGCAGCCCGCCCCCGAGGCCGCGCCCGAGCCGGCCAAGCAGGAACAGCCCGCCGAGCAGGTGGCGGAGAAGCCCAAGGACCAGATCGGCGCCTGGATCGACGAGGCGATCGGCGTCCTGGACCAGCACGGCATCCCGCGCGACCAGATCGACGCGGACGCGATCCGCACGATCATCATGCACGAGTCCAACGGCGACCCGAGCGCCACCAACGACTGGGACTCCAACGCGGCGGCCGGCACCCCGTCGATCGGTCTGATGCAGACCATCGAGCCGACCTTCGAGTCCTACGCGCTGCCCGGCCACGGCGACATCTACAACCCGGTCGACAACATCATCGCGGCCACCCGCTACGCGATGACGACCTACGGCTCGGTGGCCGACGTCCCCGGCGTCGCAGGCCTCCGCTCCGGCGGCAACTACTCCGGCTACTAATAACCGCTACTAGGCGTCGGTCAGCCCCAACAGGGTTCCTTCCAGGGCTTCGGCGACCAGTTCGCGCATGGCCCACTCGGCCCGCGCCCGGTCACCGCCGCGGATGCACTCGGCGATTTCGCAGTGCAGCCGCACGGCGACCGGGCGCGGGTGTTCGGGCATCAGCCCGTGACCTGCGCGCCACCGCAGCAGTTCCTCGACGACCTCGTGCAGCTGGGCGAACATCTCGTTGCCCGACGCGGTCAGCACCAGCCGGTGGAACGCGACGTCGGCGTCCATGAACGTCTCCAGGTCGCCGGCGCGCGCCGTGGCGACCATCCGCTCGGCGAGGCCGACCAGGCGTGCGGCGTCCTCGTCGTCGCAGCGCTGCGCGGCGGCCGCCGCGGCCATCGGCTCCACCGCGGTGCGCAGTTCCGCCAGCGTCTTCAGCTGCGCCGTGCGATCGGCTGCCAGCAGCCACCGGATGAGCAGCGGGTCGAAGGCGTTCCAGTCCGCGCGCGGCCGGACCACGATGCCGACTCGCTTGCGGCCGATGACCAACCGGATCGACGCGAGGCTGCGGACCACCTCGCGGGCAACGCTGCGTGAGATGCCGAAGCGCTGCTCCATCTCGTCGATGCGCAGCACGCCGCCCGGCCGGTGGACGCCCGCCGCGATCTCGTGACCGAGCTCGTCCAGCACCTTGTCGTGCAGCCCTCCGGCCATCCGGCACGCCCCTTTCGCCCTTGAAATCGCCATCAAACATAGGCGCTCCGGGCCGGGTGATCCGCCTAACAGACATACTTAATCGGTCCATATGGCAATAAAGTCATACTTATTGCTTAGGCTGTGCCGGCACCAGCTGCTCAACGAGGAGCCCTTCCATGCCAACCAGCCCTTCCGGCGCCCTCGCCGTCCTAGCCCAGGCGTCCGGCGCGTGGACCACCCAAGACACCCGACTGCTGGCCGCCGCCATCGCGGGCATCGCGGTGATCGTCGTGCTGATCAGCTGGGCCAAGCTGCATCCGTTCCTATCGCTGGCCCTGGGCGCCGCCACCCTCGGCGTCGTCGCCGGGATGCCCTTCGACGACCTGGTGGAGACCTTCACCAAGGGACTCGGCAAGACCGTCGGCGACGTCGGCCTGCTCGTCGCGCTCGGCGCGATGCTGGGCAAGCTGCTCACCGACACCGGCGGCGCTGAGCAGGTCGTCGAGACGGTGCTGCGCCGCACCACCCGGCGGACGCTGCCGTGGGCGATGGTGTTCATCGCCGCGCTGCTGGGCCTGCCGATGTTCTTCGAGGTCGGCGTCGTGCTGCTGGTCCCGGTCGTGGTCATGGTCGCCAGCCGGTCGAACCAGCCGATGCTGCGCATCGGCATCCCCGCGCTGGCCGGGCTGTCGATCCTGCACGGCCTGGTGCCGCCGCACCCCGGCCCGCTGGCCGCCGTCGACGCGCTGCACGTGGACATGGGGCTGACGCTCGCGCTGGGCGTCGTAGTCGCGATCCCGACCGCCATCGTCGCCGGTCCGCTGTTCGGCTCCTACATTTCGAAGCGCGTCGAGCTGCCCCCGGCGACGCACCTGCTGGGCAAGTCCCGGCTCGACGCCTCGCCCGAGAAGCGGCCCGGGTTCCTCGCGTCGGTGTCGATGCTGCTGCTGCCCGTCGTGCTGATGCTCGGCAAGTCCGTCGCCGACCTGCTGCTGCCCGAGGACACCATCGCCTACCAGGTGCTGGACACCATCGGCACGCCGATCGTGGCGATGATGCTGACCGTGCTGATCGCGATCGTGGTGCTCGGCACCGGCGCCCGGTTCGACCGCAACCGGCTGTCCGACGTGATCGGCGGCTCGCTGCCCGCGATCGCCGGGATCATCCTGATCGTCGGCGCCGGCGGCGGCTTCAAGCAGACCCTGGTCGACTCCGGCGTGAACAACATGATCACCGACTTCGCCAGCGGGGCGCACCTCTCGCCGCTGGTGCTGGGCTGGCTGATCGCCGTCGGCATCCGGGTGGCGACCGGCTCGGCGACGGTGGCCACCATCTCGGCGGCGGGCATGGTCGCGCCGCTGGTGATGGGGCTCCCGCCCGCGCAGGGCGCGCTGGTCGCGCTGGCCATCGGCTCCGGGTCGCTGTTCCTGTCGCACGTCAACGACGCCGGGTTCTGGCTGGTCAAGGAGTACTTCGGGATGACCGTCGGGCAGACCCTGAAGACCTGGTCGGCGATGGAGACGCTGCTGTCGGTGACGTCCTTCGCCGTGATCCTCGGCCTGTCCGCGGTGCTGTGATCCCGGGGGGGGGGGGGGGGGGGGGGGGGGGGGAGGGGGGGGGGGGGGGAAGGGGGGGGGGGGGGGGGGGGGAGGAGGGGGGGGGGGGGGGGAACAGAACAAAGCGAGAGGGGGGGTTTTGAGGG
>NZ_JBWKKH010000053.1:0-27400 GCF_056431645.1 Saccharopolyspora sp. NPDC045839 | reverse complement strand
ACGCCCCCCCCCCCCCCCCCCCCCCCCCCCCCCCCCCCCCCCCCCCCCCCCCCTTCCCTCCCCCCCCCCCCCCCCCCCCCCCCCCCCCCCCCCCCGCCCGCGCACGCCGGGCGAGGTATATTGGCGGGTCGGGCCTGCGCGTCGCACGCGGGCTTCTCCCCCCGACCCTCCCAGCACGAGGTGGCGAATTGTCCAACGCCCGAGCCGATCGGGATGCCGTCCGCACGCAGGAGATCGCAGCCGAGCAGCAGTACCTCACGATGCTGTACGCGAAGCTCGACGCGGTGCGGCAGGAAACCACGCAGCGCCTGAAGGACACGCTGCGGGACAGCGGCGGGCCGCCGCAGGCGCGCACCGAGCGCGACATCTCCACCAGGATGTACACCGACAAGCTCACCCAGCTGAGCGCGGTGGAGCACGGGATGTGCTTCGGGCGGCTGGACCTCGACGGCGGCGAGACGTTCCACGTGGGCCGCCTCGGTCTGTTCGACGAGGACAACGAGTACGAGCCGCTGCTGCTGGACTGGCGGGCCCCGGCGGCCCGGCCGTTCTACCTGGCCACCGCCGCCGCGCGGGACGGCGTGCGCCGCCGGCGGCACCTGCGCACCAGCTGGCGGAAGGTGCTCGACTACGAGGACGAGGTGCTCGACCTCGACACCGCCGAGCAGGGCAGCGACCTGGGCCTGGCCGGCGAGGCCACGCTGCTGGCCCGGCTCGACGCCCGCCGCACCGGGCAGATGCAGGACATCGTCGCCACCATCCAGGGCGAGCAGGACCGGATCATCCGGGCCGGGATGAACGGCGTGCTGGTGGTGCAGGGCGGTCCCGGCACCGGCAAGACCGCCGTCGCGCTGCACCGCGCCGCCTTCCTGCTGTACACCTTCCGCGAGCAGCTGTCCAAGCGCGGCGTACTGGTGGTCGGCCCGAACCAGACGTTCCTCCGCTACATCGGGCAGGTCCTGCCGTCGCTGGGCGAAACCGGCGTGCTGCTGTCCACTGTGGGCGGTCTCTACCCGGGGATCACCGCCACCGGCGTGGAATCCGCGCGGGCGGCGGAGATCAAGGGCCGCGCGAGCATGGTCGAGGTACTCGCCACCGCGGTCCGCGACCGGCAGCAGGTGCCCGCCGACTACACCGAGATCACCTTCGACCGGGAGGCGCTGCGCATCGACCGGCGCACCGCGACGCAGGCGCGCACCCGCGCCCGCCGCTCCCGCAAGCCGCACAACCTGGCCCGGCGGATCTTCCACAACGAGATGTTCTCCGCGCTGACCCTGCAGGTCGCCGACCGGCTCGGGCGCGACCTGCTGGACCGCCGCGACCTCGACGAGATCAACCGCGAGCTGCGCGCCGACGCGGTGGTGGGCAAGGCGCTGGACGAGCTGTGGCCGGAGACCACCCCGCAGGAACTCCTGGACGACCTGCTGTGCTCGCCGGAACTGCTGGCCTCCGCCACCCACAAGCACCTGGACGACGCCGACCGCGACGAGCTGCTGCGCCTGCCGGGCACGCCGTGGACGCCCGGCGACGTGCCGCTGCTGGACGAACTCGCGGAGCTGCTCGGCGAGGACGACGCCCAGGCCCGGGCCGAACGCGAACGCCAGGAGCGCGAGGAACTCGCCTACGCGCAAGGCGTTCTGCACATCATGGAGCAGGACGAGGAGCTGGCCGACGAAGAGCGGCTGCGCGTCTCCGACGTGCTCGACGCCGAGCTGCTGGCCGAGCGGTTCCGCAGCAGCAGCGACCTGACCGCCGCCGAACGCGCGGCCGACGACCGCACCTGGACCTTCGGCCACGTCATCGTCGACGAGGCGCAGGAGCTGTCGCCGATGGCGTGGCGGGTGCTGATGCGGCGCTGCCCGAGCCGGTCGATGACGCTGGTCGGCGACGTCGCCCAGACCGGCGCGCTGGCCGGCGCCGACTCCTGGCACGAGGTGCTGCACCCGTACGTCCAGGACCGCTGGAAGCTGGTCGAGCTGACCGTCAACTACCGCACCCCGGCCGAGATCATGGCCATCGCCGCCGACGTGCTGTCCGAAATGGACACCGACCTGGTGACGCCGCGCTCAGTGCGCACCAGCGGGCACCGGCCGTGGACCCGCCGGATCCCGGCCGTGGACCTCGGCGCCGAGCTCCCGTCGGTGATCACCGACGAGCTGCGCGAGATCGGCGAGGGCAGGCTCGCGGTGCTGCTGCCGCCGGAGCTGCTGGCCGGGATCGGGCCGCGGCTGGCGGAATCCCTGCCGGAGGCGGTGATCGGCACCCGGCCCGACGACCTGGAAGCACCGGCCGTCCTGCTGACGGTCGACCAGGCCAAGGGCCTGGAGTTCGACTCGGTCCTGGTGGTCGACCCGGCGGCGATCGTGGCGGACTCCGAACGCGGCCTGAACGACCTCTACGTGGCGCTGACCCGGGCGACGCAACGCCTCGGCGTGGTCCACCCGGATGAGCTCCCGGCGGTCCTGCGCGGCATGTGACCACACCATCACGGCCCCGCCCTCGTCGGCGCGAGACCCACCAAGATCATCAAAACCGTCGGCCACCTGGGCCACAATGCCCTCATGACCGATCATCAGGCGCCCGCCCGTCCGCTGCTGCGCCGTCCCGAGGACGGGGAACTCATCGACGTCGCCGGTGTCGCGCACTTCTTCCGCCTCACCAGCGAGCACACGGGCGGGCACTTCGCCTTCGAGGAATTCAGCCTGGCTCCCGGCGTCATCGGGGCCAGGCCGCACGTGCACGACGGGCACGACGAGTACTTCTACGTCCTTGAGGGCGATTTGACGCTGCACAACGGAGACGGCGAGGTGACGGCCGGTCCCGGACATCTGCTGGCCGCCACCCGCGGCACCCCGCACGGCTTCCGCAATGCGGGCCCGGCCCCCGCACGCGCCCTGTGCCTCTACACCCCCGCCGGATACGAGAACTACTTCCGCGACGTCCACGCCGCCGTGAGCGCCGGGGCCGAGACGACCGACGAACTGCTGGCCGAATTCCGCAGCCGTTACCGGACCCGCTCCCACCAGGTTCCCCCGAACACGCCTTGACCAGTCCCATCTGACCGCCGGTAAGGCGCCAGAACACGCATGACACACTCGGCCGGGTGGATTCCGATTTCGTCCGGTGGCTTCGCAGTCTTGGCCGCGACGGCCTCGCTACGTTGCTGAAAAGCCGACCCGAGGCAGTGGGAGCCCGCTCGCTGCCCGAGCTGGCGGCCATCCTCGACTCCCCCGGCTCTGTGCAGCACGCGTTGGAACAGCTCGACTCCGGGTGCAGTGCGGTGCTCGGAGCGCTCTGCACCCTCGGGGACGGGTGCACCTCCGGCGCGATCGAGAAGTTGCTCGGCGACGACCCGGAAGTCGAACGTGCACTGCAGGCTCTGCAGGAACAGGCCCTCATCCGGCCGAACCCACCGGGAGCGTTCCGGCTTGCCGCACCGCTGCGCGCCGCCCGCATCGCGGGGCTGGGCCGCCCGGTCGCGCAGCTCCTCCACCCGCACGTGAGCAATGTCGTCCGCGGTATCGCCGAAGCCCTCGGATTGGCGCCCGCCAAGCGGAAGGCCGACGCGGTGCAGCGGATCGAAGATTTCATGCGGGACCCGGCGAAGGTGTCCGCCGAGCTCGCGAAAGCACCCGGCCCGGCCGTTGAACTCGCCGTGCAGTTGGCACACGCCGACTCGCTCCTCGGTTACTCGCTCGGCGACCCGTCGCCGCGGAGCCCGGAGGTACGCTGGCTGGTCGACCGGGGCTTTCTGGTCAGTCAGAGCCAGTACGCCAGCGACGGCGGCCCGTTCGAAATGCCCCGCGAGATCGGGCTGGCTCTGCGCGAGTCCGCGGACAAACCGGTGCTCCGGCCCGAACCCGCGATGCCGCCGACCACTCTGGTCGACCCCGTCGAGATCGACAAGGCGGCTACGTTGGCCGCAACCGCATTCGTCGACGGAGTGGCTCGGCTGCTCGAACACTGCGCCGCCAACCCGCTGGCGCAGCTGCAGAACGGCGGAGTCGGCCTCCGGGTGCTCAAGCAGGTCGCCAAGGCCCTGCGGACCGACCAGCACCAGGTCCGGCTCTGGTTGGAGACTGCCGCCACAGCCGAGTTGCTCAGCATTGATGGAGCCGGCTGCGTCACTGCGTCGAACCTCGCCGATGATTGGCAGCAGGCAACACCCGCACAGCGCTACGCCCACCTGGCGCGAGCCTGGTGGAAGCAGCCGGCTGCGGCCATGTTCAGCAAGGTCATGGACAAGCCCGATCCGGCGCTGCTACCGCGCCCCAACTCGTTCGACCGCACGTTCCGCATGGACCTGCTGGCAGAGCTTTCCCGTTGGGAAGCGAGTGCCGCATTGGGCGAGCCGAACTTGATCGGCGAGAAGCTGGCCTGGAAGCGACCGGTACTCTACTGCTGCGCGGACTGCCTGGTCGATCCCATCCAGGTCAACTGGGCCGAGGCCGAAGCCATCGGCGCGATCGCCTGCGGGGCACTGTCCACATTGGGCCGTTGCGTGGCCGACGAGGAAGCGCTGCTGTCGGCCGCCACGCGGCTACTGCCCGATGCGCGGGAATCCGCGCTGCTGCAAGCGGACCTGACCGCGGTGGTGGCCGGTACGCCCAGCGGCCGACTTGCCGCCACCCTGAACCTGATGGCCGACCCCGAAGGCCGGGACACCGCATCGACCTGGCGGTTCAGCCCCGAATCCGTCCGGCGAGCGATGGACCAGGGCCACACCGCCGACGACCTGGTCGACAAGCTCACCGCAATCGCCCACACGAACCTGCCGCAACCGCTGGAATACCTGATCATGGATGTCGGGCGGCGATTCGGCCAGTTGCAGGTCCGAAACGTGCGCTGCTGCGTGCTCGGCGAGGAGGCCCTCCTGCTGGAAATCAGCGGAAGCCGTTCGCTGCACGAGCTGTCGTTGCACGCCTTGGCGCCGACCGTGCTCGCATCGAGCAAACCTGCGAAGGAGACCCTGGCCGCGCTGCGGAAAGCGGGATATGCCCCGGTGCAGCAGAAGACCGACGGCACTGTCGCGGTCGAGCGCACCGTCGACGACCACCCGCCGATGCCCGTGGAACAGCCCTTCCACCCGGCTGCGCCGGAACCGCCGGCGGAAGCCGGGCTCCGCGAACTCGCCGAGCACCTGCTGGCCCAACCGGACGAGACTCCGTCCGCAGCCGCGCTCCCGGTCGGTCCCTGGATCGACTTCCGGATCATGCCGCCAGACTTTCCGGCGACATGACGAAGCGCCCACCCGGTCGGATTGATACCGGATGGGCGCTTCCTCTTCAGTTCTGGAAGATCACACCGCCAGCGGGAGCGCCGTGGGGTGCACCGGCGACGGGAGCTGGGAGGCGCCGGTGAGGTGGGCGTCGACCGCGTTGGCCATCGAGCGGCCCTCCGCGATCGCCCACACCACCAGGGATGCGCCGCGGTGCGCGTCGCCGCAGACGAACACGCCCGGCGCGGTGGTCTCCCAGTTCGAGCCGCAGCCGATGGTGCCGCGCTTGGTCAGCGAGATGCCCAGGCCGTCCAGCAGCGGCATGTGCTCGACACCGTCGAAGCCGATGGCCAGCAGCGCCAGGTCGCAGGGGATCTCCTGGACCTCGTCGGACACCGGCACGACCTGCCGGCGGCCGTTCTCGTCGCGCTGCACCTTCACCTCGCGCAGCCGCACCGCCCGCACGTTGCCCTCGCCGTCGCCGACGAACGCCTCGATCGCCACCGCGAACTTCCGCTCGCCGGCCTCTTCGTGCGCCGGGTAGGTGCGCAGGATGTACGGCCAGGTCGGCCACGGCGACCGGTCGTCGTCGCGGGTCGTCGGCGGCTGCGGGTAGTTGTCCAGCTGCGTCACCGAAAGCGCGCCCTGCCGGGTCGCGGTGCCGTAGCAGTCCGCGCCGGTGTCGCCGCCGCCGAGGATGATGACGTGCTTGCCCTGCGCCGAGATCGGCGTCGGGCCGTCGCCCTCGCACTCCTTGTTCGCCGGCACCAGGTGCTCCATGGCCAGGTGCACGCCCTTGAGGTCCCGCCCCGGGATCGTGGTGTCGTCGCGGCCGCGCAGGGCGCCCACCGCGAGCACCACGGCGTCATAACCGGCGCGCAGTTCCTCGATGGTCAGGTCGACGCCGACCTCGCAGCCGGTGATGAACCGGGTGCCCTCGGCGCGCATCTGCGCCAGCCGCCGGTCCAGGACGGACTTCTCCATCTTGAACTCGGGGATCCCGTAGCGCAGCAGGCCGCCGATGCGGTCGTCGCGCTCGTACACGGTCACCTCGTGCCCCGCGCGGGTCAGCTGCTGCGCGGCCGCCAGCCCGCCCGGCCCGGAGCCGACCACGGCCACCCGCTTGCCGGTGTGCGCCTCCGTCATCTGGGCGGAGACGTAGTCGTTGGCCCAGCCGACCTCGGCGATGGTCTCCTCGACCCGCTTGATGGCCACCGCGCCGCCGGCCTCCGGCGAGATCGCCAGCACGCAGCCCGCCTCGCACGGCGCGGGGCACAGCTTGCCGGTGAACTCCGGGAAGTTGTTGGTGGCGTGCAGCCGCTCGGCGGCGTCCTGCCACTGGCCGCGGCGCACCATGTTGTTCCACTCCGGGATCAGGTTGCCCAGCGGGCAGCCGGCCGAACCCGAGTGGCAGAACGGGATGCCGCAGTCCATGCACCGCGCGGCCTGCGTGGCGGTCTCCGCCTTCTGGTCCTCTGTGGACAGCGCGGCGTAGACCTCCTGCCAGTCGCCCAGCCGCTCGTCGACGGGGCGCTTGGGGGCGTCGGCCCGCGCGTGCTTCAGAAATCCCCTCGGGTCAGCCACGGGAAGCCTCCATGATCGCCTCGTCCACGTCCCGGCCCTCGATCTTGGCCATCCGCATGGCATCCAGGACACGCTGGTAGTCGCGCGGCATCACCTTGGTGAACGCCGCCGAACGCCGCGGCCAGTCGCCGAGCAGCGAGGCCGCCACCGCCGAACCCGTCAGTTCGTGGTGCCGCTGCACGATCTCGTGCAGCCACTTCAGTTCCTTGGCGCTGGGCCGCTGCAGGTCCACCATCGCGGTGTTCACCCGGACCGGGTCCAGGTCGAGCACGTAGGCGATGCCGCCGGACATCCCGGCGCCGACGTTGCGGCCGGTGCCGCCGAGCACCACCGCGCGACCGCCGGTCATGTACTCGAAGGCGTGGTCACCGGCGCCCTCCGCGACCGCGATCGCACCGGAGTTGCGCACGCAGAACCGCTCGCCGACCTTGCCGCGCAAGAAGATCTCGCCGCTGGTCGCGCCGTAGCCGATCACGTTGCCCGCGATCACCTGGTCCTCGGCGGCGAACGCCGAATCCGGGTGCGGGCGCACGACGATCCGCCCGCCGGAGAGGCCCTTGCCGACGTAGTCGTTGGCGTCGCCGACCATCTCCAGCGTGATGCCCGGCGGCAGGAACGCGCCCAGCGACTGCCCGGCCGACCCCTCCAGCTCCACGTGGATGGTGTCCGCGGGCAGGCCGTCGCCGCCGTAGCGGCGGCTGACCTCGGCGCCCAGCAGCGTGCCGACCGTGCGGTTGACGTTGCGCACCGGCAGCTCCAGCCGCACCGGGCGCGCGTCCTCCAGCGCCGCCTCGGCGAGCTGGATGAGCGTGCGGTCCAGCGCGTGGCCCAGGCCGTGGTCCTGCTCGCGGACCCGGCGCCGCACCGGCGAGTACGGCGTCTCGGGCTCGGCGAAGACCGGGGTCAGGTCCAGGCCGCGCGCCTTCCAGTGCGCCATCGCCTCGTCCTTGCCCAGCGCCGAGACCTGGCCGATGGCCTCGTCCAGGGTGCGGAACCCGAGCGCCGCCAGGTACTCGCGGACCTCCTGGGCGATGAACTCGAAGAAGTTCACCACGTGGTCGACCTGGCCGGTGTAGCGCTTGCGCAGCACCGGGTTCTGGGTGGCGACGCCGACCGGGCAGGTGTCGAGGTGGCACACGCGCATCATCACGCAGCCCTCGACCACCAGCGGCGCGGTGGCGAAGCCGTACTCCTCGGCGCCCAGCAGCGCGGCGACGATCACGTCGCGGCCGGTCTTGAAGCCGCCGTCGACCTGCACCGTGATCCGGTCCCGCAGGCCGTTGAGCAGCAGCGTCTGCTGCGCCTCGGCCAGCCCGACCTCCCACGGCGTGCCGGCGTGCTTCAGCGACGTCAGCGGCGCGGCGCCGGTGCCGCCGTCGTGGCCGGAGATCAGCACCACGTCGGCGTGCGCCTTGGACACACCCGCGGCGACCGTGCCGACGCCGATCTCGGAGACCAGCTTGACGTGGACCCGGGCGTGCTCGTTGGCGTTCTTCAGATCGTGGATCAGCTGCGCCAGGTCCTCGATCGAGTAGATGTCGTGGTGCGGCGGCGGCGAGATCAGCCCGACGCCGGGCGTGGAGTGCCGGGTCTTGGCGATCCACGGGTACACCTTGTGGCCGGGCAGCTGCCCGCCTTCGCCGGGCTTCGCGCCCTGCGCCATCTTGATCTGGATGTCCGTGGCGTTGACCAGGTATTCGCTGGTGACGCCGAACCGGCCGCTGGCGACCTGCTTGACCGCGGAACGGCGCTCCGGGTCGTAGAGCCGGTCGACGTCCTCGCCGCCCTCCCCGGAGTTGGACTTGCCGCCGATCCGGTTCATCGCGATCGCCAGCGTCTCGTGCGCCTCCGCGGAGATCGCGCCGTAGCTCATGGCGCCGGTGGAGAACCGCTTCATGATCTCCGAGATCGGCTCGACCTCGTCGATGTCGATCGGCGCCCGGCCGCTGTTCAGCTCGAACAGCCCGCGCAGCGTGCCGCCCTCGGCCGACAGCCGGTCGCATTCCGCCGTGTACTTGCGGAACACGTCGTACTCGCCGGTCTTGGTGGAGTGCTGCAGCAGGAACACCGTCTCCGGCGTGAACAGGTGCAGCTCGCCCTCGCGGCGGTAGGAGTAGTCGCCGCCGACCTCCAGCTTGCGGTGCACCCGCTCGGTCGGGTTGTCCGGGTAGGCGCGGCGGTGCCGCTGCGCGACCTCCTCGGCCAGCACGTCCAGCCCGACGCCGCCGAGCTTCGAGGTGGTGCCCTCGAAGTACTCGCCGACGACCTGCCCGGACAGGCCGACCGCCTCGAAGACCTGCGCCGCGGTGTAGGCGCCGACGGTGGAGATGCCCATCTTCGACATCACCTTCAGCACGCCCTTGACCAGTGCCTGAACGTAGTTGCGGATCGCCACCTTCGCCCGCGTGCCGGTGATCTGCCCGGTGGCGATCATGTCCTCGATGGTCTCGAACGCCAGGTACGGGTTGACCGCCGCGGCGCCGTAGCCGAGCAGCGTGGCGACGTGGTGCACCTCGCGGGCGTCGCCGCTCTCCACCACCAGCGCGACGCGAAGCCGCTCCTTGGTCCGCACCAGGTGCTGGTGGACCGCCGAGACCAGCAGCAGCGACGGGATCGGCGCCATCCGGTGGTCGGAGTCGCGGTCGGAGAGCACCAGCACGCGCGCCCCGGCGGCGATCGCCTCGGACGCCTCCTCGCGGATCCGCTCGATGGCCTCGTCCAGCGCCTCGCCGCCACCGTCCACTTCGTACAGACCGGAGAGCACGGCGGAGGCGAAGCCGGGCAGGTCGCCGTCGTCGTTGACGTGGATGAGCTTGGCCAGCTCGTCGTTGTCGATCACCGGGTTGGGCAGCACGATGTGCCGGCAGGACGCGGCCGACGGGGACAGCAGGTTCTGCTCCGGCCCCATCACGCGGGCCACCGAGGTGACGATCTCCTCCCGGATCGCGTCCAGCGGCGGGTTCGTGACCTGCGCGAACTGCTGCACGAAGTAGTCGTAGAGCATCCGGGAGCGCTGCGACAGCGGCGCCGGCGGGGTGTCGGAGCCCATCGAGCCCAGCGGCTCGCCGGCTCCGGTGGCCATCGGCGCGAGCAGCAGGCTGAGCTCCTCCTCGGTGTAGCCGAAGGACAGCTGGCGGCGCACCACCGACTCGTGGGTGTGCACCACGTGCTCGCGGTCCGGCAGCTCGTCGACGTTGAGCAGCCCGGAGTGCAGCCACTCGCCGTAGGCGTGCTCCCCGGCGAGGTCGGACTTGATCTCCTCGTCATCGACGATGCGGCCCTGCTCGGTGTCGATCAGGAACATCCGGCCCGGCTGCAGGCGGCCCTTGGCGACCACCTCTTCGGGCTTGAGGCTGAGCACGCCGGTCTCGCTGGCGAGCACCACCCTGTCGTCGGCGGTCCGCCACCAGCGGGCCGGGCGCAGCCCGTTGCGGTCCAGCACCGCGCCGACCAGCGTGCCGTCGGTGAAGGTGACGCACGCCGGGCCGTCCCACGGCTCCATCAGGCTGGCGTGGAACTGGTAGAACGCCTTGCGCTCGGGGTCCATCTCGGCGTGGTTCTCCCACGCCTCCGGCACCATCATCAGCACCGCGTGCGGCAGGCTGCGGCCGCCGAGGTGCAGCAGCTCCAGCACCTCGTCGAAGGAGGCGGAGTCCGAGCCGTCGCCGGCGCAGATCGGGTACAGCCGGGAGAGGTCGCCGGGGATCAGGTCGGAGGCCAGCAGCGCCTCGCGGGCCCGCATCCGGTTGCGGTTGCCGCGGATCGTGTTGATCTCGCCGTTGTGCGCGACGTAGCGGAAGGGGTGCGCCAGCGGCCACGACGGGAAGGTGTTCGTGGAGAACCGGCTGTGCACCAGCGCGATCGCGCTGACCAGCCGCTCGTCGCCGAGGTCCGGGAAGAAGGCGGGCAGCTGCTCGGTGGTCAGCATGCCCTTGTAGACCAGGGTGCGGCTGGACAGCGACGGGAAGTACAGCTCCAGCCCGTCCTGCTCGGCCACCCGCTCGGCGCGCTTGCGCAGGCAGAACGCCAGCCGGTCCAGCTCGACGCCCGCCTCGCCGTGGTGCCCGGCGACCAGCAGGATCGCGAAGTGCGGCATGCACTTCTGGGCGGTGCTGCCCACGCCGGCCCGCTCCGGGGTGATCGGCACGTCGCGCCAGCCCAGGACGCGCATGTTCTCCTCGGCGGCGACCCGCGCCACCAGCTCCACCACCCGCGCGCGCTGCTCGGGATCGGTGGGCAGGAAGGCCATGCCTGCCGCGTAGCGGTGCCGCCCCGCCTCGTCCGGCTCCGGCAGCTCGACGCCGGCCTCGGCGCGCAGCAGCTCATCCGGCAGCTGGAGGAGGATGCCCGCACCGTCACCGCTGGTCGGCTCGGCGCCGGCGGCACCTCGGTGCTCCAGGTTGGCGAGCGCGGTCAGCGCATCGGCGACGATGCCGTGGGAACGGCGGCCGCGGATGTCGGCGACCATGGCGACACCGCAGGAATCCTGTTCCGCAGCCGGGTCGTACAACCCCTGGGCTGCTGGGACGGCGGAGAAGACCACTGCGCAGACCTCCCTCGTCATTTCTCGTGCTGGAAGCCCCCGGTCAATTCCTGACCTGACTTCATGACTTCTGGGCACGGGACGACGCTGGCCCGCAGATGGCTCCCGGCGGCACGACAGAAGTTTTCGGGCTTTCGAAAGCCCGCTCGTGACCGGAGCGTTTAGAGAACTTTAACAGCCGCGATACCCGGAAGCAGCACTCTGGGCGTGATGCTGACCATCTTGTAGTAACACACTCGTTTGGGTTACCGCGCTCGCGATCGAACGCCTCCGAACACGGTCCGTCGTCAAATTTAACCGCTGGGTCGCGCCCCGGGTAGCCCCCGTGCCGCAGGACACTCCCGCACGGCGCGGACGGCCGATCTTCTCCTGATATCTTTCCAGCTCAGAGCGCCCGCGACGCGGGTGCTCGCGGGACGCCAGCGCCAAGCGAAACCGGTGCGAATCCGGTGCTGTGCCGCAACTGCGATGGCCCGCCCCGGGCGGGCACGAGCCAGGTCGCCTTGCGCGTGGCGTCGATGTCCGCCACCCCCGGTGCAGGGGTGCGGCTCGCCCCGGAAGCCCGGCTTCCCGGAGCCGCGCCCGCCACGCACCGGCCGAACCGTTGGGAAGACATGACCGGGTTCCGCCGACTCGCCGCCCTGCTGCTCGCGATGCTCGCCCTGCTAGTCGGGGTCACCGCGTGCGCCACCCGCCCCCATTCCGAGGCCCCCGCGCCGGCCGACGACCCGGCCTCGGCGTTCCCGGTCAAGGTCGAGCTGCCCGGTCAGCCGCCCGTGACGGTCGCGCAGCAGCCGAAGCGGATCATCTCGCTGTCCCCCACCGCCACCGAGACGCTGTACGCGATCGGCGCCGGCGACCAGGTCATCGCGGTGGACCAGTACTCCAACTTCCCGGCGGAGGCGCCGCGCACCGACCTCTCCGGCTTCACCGTGGACGCCGCCGCCGTCGGCGCGCACACCCCGGACCTGGTCATCGCGCCGGACAGCGCCGCGAAGCTGGCGGACGGGCTGAAGGTGGTCAACGTGCCGACGCTGCTCACGCCGTCGCCGGCCACGCTGGACGACGCCTACGAGCAGATCGAGGTGCTCGGGCAGGCCACCGGGCACACCAAGCAGGCCGCCGAGCTGGTCGACCGGATGCGCTCGGAGATCGACGAGATCGTCCGCACCACCCCGCGCCCGGCGCAGCCGCTGAACTACTTCCACGAGGTCAGCCCGGACTACTACACCGCGACCTCGCAGAGCTTCGTCGGCAACGTCTACAACCTGTTCGGCCTGCACAACATCGCGGACCCGGCGGGCGGGAACTTCCCGCAGCTGTCCGAGGAGCACATCGTGCAGGCCAACCCGAACCTGATCTTCCTGTCGGACGTCAAGTGCTGCCAGGTCAACGCGGCGGCGGTCGCGGCCCGGCCGGGCTGGAACACCCTGGACGCCGTGCAGCACGGGCGCGTCGTCGAACTCGACGACGACATCGCGAGCCGGTGGGGCCCGCGGGTGGTCGAGCTGGTGCGGGCGATCGGCGGCGGCGTCTCCAAGGCCCAGAACGGGTGACGAAGGCGCTCGGCGGGGCCCTGAAGCAGACCAAGCTCCGCCCGCACCACCTGCTCGTCGGGGTGGCGGTGCTGCTGGCGAGCATCCTGCTGTCGGTGCTGCTCGGGGCCGCCGAGCTCGGCTGGCAGCGGGTGCTCGCCGAGATCGGCGCGCAGCTGACCGGCGGCGTCTCGCCGCTGTCCGAGCGGGAGGCGGCGATCCTGTGGCAGCTGCGGGTGCCCCGGGTCGTGCTCGGCGTGCTGGTCGGGGCGGCGCTGGCGGTGTCCGGCGCCGCGTTCCAGGGCGTGTTCCGCAACCCGCTGGCCGACCCGTACCTGCTGGGTGCGGCGGCCGGCGCCGGCCTGGCCGCCACGCTGGTGATCACCGCGGCCCCGGCGGGCGGGCCGTCGGTCCCGGTGCAGCTCGCGGCGTTCGTCGGCGCGCTCGGCGGGGTGGGCCTGACCTGGCTGGTCGGCCGCTCGGCGGGCCGGGACACGGCGACGCTGGTGCTGGCCGGCGTCGCGGTCGGCGCGTTCCTCACGGCCGGTCAGACGTTCGTGCAGCAGCTCCGCGTGGAGTCGTTGCAGCAGGTCTACATGTGGATCCTGGGGCGGCTGACCACCACCGGCTGGCGGGAAGTGCTGATCGTGCTGCCGTACCTGGCGATCGCCGCGGTCGTGCTCTGCACCTGCGCCCGCCTGCTGGACCTGCTGGGCACCGGCGACGAGGAGGCCGCGGCGCTCGGCGTGCATCCGGGGCGGGTGCGGCTGCTGGTGCTCATCGCGGCCTCGCTGGCCACCGCCGCGGCGGTGTCGGTGGCCGGGCTGATCGGTTTCGTCGGCCTCGTGGTGCCGCACCTGGTGCGGCTGGCGATCGGCGGCAGCTTCCGGATCATCGTGCCGCTCTCCCTGCTGTTCGGCGGGGTCTTCCTGGTGCTCGCCGACATGCTCGCCCGGACCCTGCTGGCGCCCGCCGAGATCCCGATCGGCGTGATCACCGCGTTCACCGGCGCGCCGTTCTTCGCGGTCCTGCTGCACCGGAGGCGCGCATGAGCACGCTCGAAGTGCACGGCCTGTCGGCCGGATATCGGCGCAGCACGGTGATTTCTGATGTTTCGACCACTGTGGACACCGGTGGCTGGCTGGGCGTCATCGGGCCGAACGGGTCGGGCAAGTCGACACTGCTGAAGGCCGTCGCGGGCCTGGTGCGGCACGACGGCCGGGTGCTGGTCGACGGCCGGCCGCTGGCGTCGCTGCGCCGCCGCGAACGGGCCCGGGCGATCGGCTACGCGCCGCAGATCCCGCAGCTGCCGATCGGCCTCACGGTCACCGACTACGTGCTGCTCGGCCGCACCCCGCACCTCGGCGTGCTGGGCCGGGAGGGCCCCACCGACCTGGACGTCGTCCGCGCCCTGCTGGCGCGGCTGGACCTGACGCGACTCGCGGACCGGGCCCTTTCGACGCTGTCCGGCGGCGAGCGCCAACGCGCCGTGCTGGCCCGCGCCCTCGCCCAGCGAGCGGGCGTGCTGCTGCTCGACGAGCCGACCACCGGCCTGGACGTCGGGCACGCCCAGGCCCTGCTCGACCTGGTCGACGAACTGCGCCGGGAACTGGGCACCACGGTGGTCATGACGCTGCACGACCTGACCCTCGCCGCCCAGTACGCCGAACGCCTGCTCCTCCTCGACGAAGGCCGCGTCGCGGCCGAAGGAGCCCCGGCGGAGGTCCTGACCCCGGAGGTGCTGGCGAAGCGCTACACGGCCCGCGTCACGGTCCTGCACACCCCCGACGGCGCCCCGGTCATCGCCCCCATCCGGGACTGACCGGCAGGACTCGCCGAGCGGCGCGGTGGCCTTCGGCGCCCGGTAGGCGCACCGGGCGCGCCGAAGGTCAGTCCTTCGCGTCCTTGCCGTTGCCGTCGGCGCTGCGCGCCTCCGCACGTTCGTCTCCGGAGTCGTCCGAGCCCTTCGGCTCGTCCTCGCCCTCGTCCGGGTCCGCGTCGTCGGTCGTCGCCTTCGGCTCCTCGGCGGGCCGCTCCGGCGTCGCGGCCGTGTCGTCGTCGCCGGGCATCGGCTTGCCGCGCAGCAGCTCGGGGTCCTCGCGCTTGCCGCGCACGTACAGCAGGTACAGGACCGCGCCGGCGAAGACGATCAGGGAGGTGAAGACGTTGATGCGGATGCCGAGGATGTGCGTGGCGTCGTCGGTGCGCATCATCTCGATCCACACCCGCCCGGCCGTGTAGCCGGCGACGTAGAGCGCGAACACCCGGCCGTGGCCCATCCGGAACTTGCGGTCCGCCCAGATGATCAGGAGGAAGACACCGAGATTCCACAGCAGCTCGTACAGGAACGTCGGGTGCACGACCGTGATCGGCGTGCTGTCCATCGCCACGCCCGTGATGGGGTCGGCGAGCCCGGTCGCCGGGTCGATGCGCCGGTAGATCTCCAGGCCCCAGGGCAGGTCCGTCGGCGCGCCGTAGAGCTCCTGGTTGAACCAGTTGCCGAGGCGGCCGATGGCCTGCGCGAGGATGATGCCGGGCGCTACCGCGTCGGCGAACGCGGCCAGCGGCACGCCCCGGCGGCGGCAGCCGATCCAGGCGCCGACCGCGCCGAGCGCCACGGCGCCCCAGATGCCCAGGCCGCCTTCCCACACCTTGAACGCGTCCAGCGGGTTGCGGTCCGGTCCGAAGTACTTGTACCAGTCGGTGGCGACGTGGTAGAGCCGACCGCCGACCAGCCCGAACGGCACCGCGAACACCGCGATGTCGATGACCGTGCCCTCGCGTCCGCCGCGCGCCACCCAGCGGCGGCTGCCGATCCAGACCGCCGCGATGATGCCGGCGATGATGCACAGCGCGTAGGCGCGCAGCGGGATCGGGCCGATGAACCAAACCCCTTGCGGCGGGCTGGGGATGGTGGCCAGGAACGGACTCGCCAAGGCGGCAACCGGGGCACTCACGCCGCTAACCGTATCGGTCGCTCCACGAATGGTGAGCACCACCCGGTCCCTGGCGGAACGAACGGCCCGTTCGCCTCGCTAGGAGGAGCGAACGGGCCGTTCGCGGCAGGTCAGCGGGACCGGACGCCCCGGGCGAGTTCCGCGGTGAGCTCGCGGACGCCGGCGGGGCCGTCCTGCTCGGCGCGGGTGACGAAGGCGGAGCCGACGATGACGCCGTCGGCGAAGCCGGCCACCTCGGCGGCCTGCTCGCCGTTGCGCACGCCCAGGCCGACGCCGATCGGCAGGTCGGTGTGCGCGCGCGTGCGCTGCACGAGCCCGGCCGCGGCCGAGCCGACGCTCTCGCGCGCCCCGGTCACGCCCATCACCGAGGTGGCGTAGACGAAGCCGCTGGTGGCCTTGGCGGTCAGCGCCAGCCGCTCCTCCGTCGACGACGGGGCGACCAGGAAGATCCGGTCCAAGCCGTGCGCGTCGGTCGCGGCGATCCAGTCCTCGCCCTCGTCCGGGATCAGGTCCGGGGTGATCACGCCGAGCCCGCCGGCCGCCTTGAGGTCGCGGGCGAACGCGTCCGGGCCGTAGTGGTGCACCGGGTTCCAGTAGGTCATCACCACGGCGTGGCCACCGGCGTCGGCGATCGACGACACCACGTCGAAGACGTCGCGCAGCCGGAACCCGGCGCGCAGCGCCTTGTCACTGGCGGCCTGGATGGTGGGGCCGTCCATCACCGGGTCGGAGAACGGGATGCCGACCTCGACGATGTCGCAGCCGGTCGAGCCGTCGGTGCCGGTCAGCATCGCGCTGAACAGTTCCTTGGACTCCTCGACGGTCGGGAACCCGGCGGGCAGGTAGCCGATCAGGGCGGCCCGCTGCTCTTCCCGGCAGTTCTGGAAGACCTCGCGCAGGTTCACCGCGACTCCTCAGTGTTTTGCGGGACACCCGCACCCGGACGGCTTGCATGAGCGGAGAGCGTGCAAGTGTCGCTCATGACGCCTCCGTGTTCTCGTCGACGAGCCCGAAGTACTTCGCCGCGGTGTCCATGTCCTTGTCACCCCGGCCGGAGAGGTTCACCAGGATGATCGCCTCCGGGCCGAGCTCCTGGCCGAGCTTGATCGCGCCGGCCAGCGCGTGCGCCGACTCGATGGCCGGGATGATGCCCTCGGTGCGGGACAGCAGCCGGAAGGCGTGCATGGCCTCGTCGTCGGTGACCGAGCGGTACTCGGCACGCCCGATGTCCTTCAGGTACGAGTGCTCGGGCCCCACGCCCGGGTAGTCGAGCCCGGCGGAGATCGAGTAGGCCTCGATGACCTGGCCGTCGTCGTCCTGCAGCAGGTACGAGCGGGCCCCGTGCAGCGTGCCGGGCGTGCCCTCGCAGAGGGTGGCGCCGTGCTCACCGGAGGAGATGCCGTGCCCGCCCGGTTCGAAGCCGACCAGCCGCACGTCCGGGTCGTCGATGAAGCCGTGGAAGATGCCGATGGCGTTGGAGCCGCCACCGACGCAGGCCGCGACCACGTCGGGCAGCCGGCCCGTCATCTCGAGCACCTGCCGACGGGCCTCGTCGCCGATGACCTTGTGGAAGTTGCGCACCATCATCGGGAACGGGTGCGACCCGGCCGCGGTGCCCAGCAGGTAGTGGGTGTGGTCGACGTTGGCGACCCAGTCGCGCAGCGCCTCGTTGATGGCGTCCTTGAGGGTCGCCGAGCCGCTGCTGACCGGGATGACCTCGGCGCCGAGCAGCCGCATCCGGGCGACGTTGAGCGCCTGCCGCTCGGTGTCCACCTTGCCCATGTAGATCACGCATTCGAGGCCCAGCAGCGCGCAGGCGGTCGCGGTGGCGACGCCGTGCTGCCCGGCCCCGGTCTCGGCGATGACCCGGCGCTTGCCCATCCGCTTGACCAGCAACGCCTGCCCCAGCACGTTGTTGATCTTGTGGGAGCCGGTGTGGTTGAGGTCCTCCCGCTTGAGCAGGATCCGGGCGCCGTCGGCGTGCTCGGCGAACCGCTTCGCCTCGGTCAGCAGCGACGGCCGCCCGGCGTAGTTGCGCAGCAGGTCGTCGAGCTCGGCGAGGTACTGCGGGTCGCTCTGCGCCTTGGCGTACTCGGCGGCGAGCTCGTCCTGGGCGGCGATCAGCGCCTCCGGCATGAACCGGCCGCCGTAGACCCCGAAGTGCCCGCGCTCGTCCGGGTCATGTCCCTCCGGCACGGGCTTGCCCGGTCGGTGGGCGCGCGCGGTCTCTGCGCCTACGGTCATTGCCTTACCTCCTGTGCCTTGCGCCGAACCCTGGAACTCGCGGAACCGGTCCGGCTACCGGCTCGGCCGCGGGCACGCTGGGTGCGACCCGGCGGTCACCAGCTGGGTGACTGCGGTCTTGGGATTGTCGCTGGTCACCAGGCCCTCACCGACCAGCACGGCGTCCGCACCGGATCCCGCGTAGGCCATCAGGTCGCTCGGACCGCGGACCCCCGACTCGGCGATCTTGAGGACCTCCTGCGGCAACCCCGGCGCGATCCGCCCGAACACGTCGCGGTCCACCTCGAGCGTATGCAGGTTGCGCGCGTTGATGCCAATCACCTTCGCACCGGCCTCCAACGCGCGGTCGGCCTCTTCGGCGGTGTGCACCTCGATGAGAGCGGTCATGCCCAGCGATTCGACCCGGTCCAGGAGCGCTTCCAGCGCGTTCTGCTCCAGGGCCGCGACGATGAGCAGCACCATGTCCGCGCCGTGCGCCCGGGCTTCGTGCACCTGGTACGGGCTGATGATGAAGTCCTTGCGCAGCAGGGGCGTGTTGACCCTGGCGCGGACCGCGTCGAAGTCGGCCAGCGAGCCGCCGAAGCGGCGCTGCTCGGTGAGCACGCTGATGACCCGCGCCCCGGCGGAGGCGTAGTCGGCGGCGAGATCGGCCGGCTCGCCGATCTCGGCCAGCTCGCCCTTGGACGGGCTGCGCCGCTTGACCTCCGCGATCACGCCCACGCCCGGCGCCCGCAGCGCGGCGAGCACGTCGCGCGGGGGTGCCGCCGCGGCGGACAGTTGTTTGATCTCGTCGAAGGGAATCGCGGATTCGCGAACCGCCAGATCTTCGCGAACGCCTTCGATGATTGATTCCAGAACGGTCACGCGAACACCTCGCCGGCCGTGTCCCGCACACTCGCCTTCAGGTCGGTCCGCAAGTAACCAGATGCGCAGATGAACTCATTGCGCTCGATCACGACACTCCCCTTCCCGCCGTGCCGTCGCATGGCCGATGCTAAACCTCACCGGCCACCGGTCCCACCAAGGGGTAGCCCAACGTCCCTGCGCAACAAGGACCTTCGGCCCTGGCGACGCGTCCGGTCACCGGCTCGGGGCCGCGCCGAACTGGGTTTTCCACCCTTCGGTGAATTTGAAATATTTTCAGCGATCCTGCTCATCAGTTGGATCGCGGCCGGCGTCCAAGTCGTTCCACATCTGCCGGTCCGGATCGTGGGATTTCTGCTTCGCGGCACCCGGAGCCGAATATTTCGCGCCCATCGCGGGCATCCGACCGGCCCGGAACGCCACGAGAGCACCGGCGACGAACAGCAGCAGAGCGCCCGCAGCCATCAGCAGCAGCCCGTACGGCCGGCTGGCCATCTCGCCGATCGGCGTGCTGCCCGGCGGCACGTCGCCGGCCGTCCCGGTCGCGAACCAGCCGAAGCTGAACTGCTGGAACACCCGCCAGCCCAGCACGGCACCCGCGGCCGCGATGAGGGCGCCGACCACGCGCCGCAGCCACCCGCCGGTGGCCAGCACCGCGGCGACGGCGGCCAGCGCCGCCAGCGCCATCGGCACCAGCTCCGGGCGGATGTCTCCGCCGGTGATCCCGGCGGAGACCTCGGTGCCGAAGGGCGTGCGGAACCGCTGCTCCACCCAGACGAGCGCACTCGCGCCCCAGAGCACGCCGGCGGCGACCAGCACCAGCAGCACCACCGACCACAGCAGGCCCTTCGACCGCGCGGGCCGGGGGCTCGGCTCAGATCCCGGCTCGGTGGTCAACCCGCTCTCCCGTCGCCCGTTCGGTCGCCGGCCGCGACAGCGTCTCGGCCGTCGCCACCGCGTTGAGCACCGCGCGCGCCTTGTTCAGGCATTCCTGGTCCTCGGCGACCGGGTCGGAGTCGGCCACGATGCCGCCGCCGGCCTGCACGTACGCGGTGCCGTCGCGCACCAGCGCGGTGCGGATCGCGATCGCCGTGTCCGCGTCGCCGGCGAAGTCCAAGTAGCCCACCACGCCGCCGTACTGGGCGCGCCGGGTCGGCTCCAGCTCCTCGATCAGCTCCAGCGCGCGCGGCTTCGGCGCGCCGGAGAGCGTGCCCGCGGGGAAGCAGGCGGCGACCGCGTCGAACGCCGTCCGGCCTTCGGCCAGCTGACCGGTCACGGTGGACACGATGTGCATGACGTGGCTGTAGCGCTCGATGCGGAAGAAGTCGACGACGTGCACCGTACCCGGCTTGCAGACCCGCCCCAGGTCGTTGCGGCCGAGGTCGACGAGCATCAGGTGCTCGGCGCGCTCCTTGTCGTCGTTGATGAGCTCCTTCTCCAGCAGCGCGTCCTCGTCCTCGTCGGCGCCCCGCCAGCGGGTCCCGGCGATCGGGTGCGTGGTCGCCTGCCCGTCGCGCACCGTGACCAGCGATTCGGGGCTGGAGCCGACGATGTCGAACGGCGTGCCGCCGTCCGGCGCGTCCAGCCGCAGCAGGTACATGTACGGGCTCGGGTTGGTGGTGCGCAGGACCCGGTAGATGTCCAGGGCGTCCGCGCTGGTCTCGATCTCGAACCGCTGCGACACCACGACCTGGAACGCCTCGCCGGCCCGGATCGCCTCCTTGGCCTTCTCGACCGCCGCGTAGTGCTCGTCGGGCTGGCGGCGCCGGACGAACTGCGGGGCGGGCCGGGAGAACGCGGCGACCGTGGGCGCGGCCGGGGTGCACAGCGCCTCGGTCATCTCGTCCAGGCGGCGCACCGCGTCGTCGTAGGCCGCGTCGACGCGCTCCGGGCTGTCGTCCCAGTTCACCGCGTTGGCGATGAGCGTGATGGTGCCCTCGTGGTGGTCCAGCGCGGCGAGGTCGGTGGCCAGCAGCATCACCATCTCGGGGATCTGCAGGTCGTCCTCGGTCAGGTTCGGCAGCCGCTCCAGCCTGCGGACCGCGTCGTAGCCGAGGTAGCCGACCATGCCGCCGGTCAGCGGCGGCAGCCCGGGAAGCGGGTCGGTCTGCAGCAGCCGGACCGTCTCGCGCAGCGCTTGCAGCGGGTCGCCGCTGTCCGGCAGACCCACCGGCGGCTTGCCCGTCCAGTGCGCTTGGCCGTCGCGGACGGTCAGCGCGGCGGCGCTGCGGGCGCCCACGAAGGACCATCGCGACCAGGAACGACCGTTCTCGGCGGACTCGAAGAGGAACGTTCCGGGGCGGTCCCCGGCGAGCTTGCGGTACACCCCGAGCGGGGTTTCGTCGTCCGCGAGCAACCGCCGCACCACCGGGATCACCCGGCGGTTCGCCGCCAGGCTGCGGAACTCCTCGCGTCCTGGGCTGATAGTGCCGATATCACCGTCGCCGACCATGTCGTCATTGTGCCGTCCACCCGATCCCGGCTGCGCGGGACCTCCGCACCGCTTTGCCCTCGAGCCGCCGGGGCGGCGAGGATGGGTGGGTGAGCAGTGGCATCGACCAGAGCGGAACAGAGCCGAAGCGCCGCGGGCGGCGGCGCAGCGGGGCCGACACCAAGGCGGCGTTGCTGGCCGCGGCGCGCGAGGTGTTCACCGAGCAGGGCTACGACGCGGCCACGGTGCGCGCCATCGCGGGCCGGGCCGGGGTCGACCCGGCGATGGTCAACCACTGGTTCGGCGGCAAGGAGGGGCTGTTCACCGCGGCGGTGCACATCCCGATCAACCCGGCCGAGGTGGTGCCGCAGCTGCTGGTGGGCGATCGGGAGCAGCTCGCCGAGCGGTTGCTGCGGCGGTTCCTGACGGTGTGGGACAACGCGGAGGGCGGCCAGTTCGCGGCCCTGGTCCGCAGCGTCGCGGCCAACGAGAACGCGGTCGGGATGCTGCGGGAGTTCATCCAGAACGTGCTGTTCAAACGGCTGGTCAAGACGCTGGGCATGGACCGGGCGGAGCTGCGCACGGCGCTGTGCGGGTCGCAGATCGTCGGGCTGGGGATGGCCCGCTACGTGATCCACCTGGAACCGCTGGCGTCGGCCGACCACGACACCGTGGTGGCCGCGATCGCGCCGAACCTCCAGCGCTACCTGACCGGCGACATCTCCGGAGCCACCGGCCCCTGATCACCGCGGTTTCAAGTGAAACCGGGGTCAGCCGAGCAGGACGTCGGCGTCGAAGCAGGTGTGGTCGCCGGTGTGGCAGGCCGCGCCTTCCTGGTCGACCACCAGCAGGATCGTGTCGCCGTCGCAGTCCAGGCGGACCTCGTGCACCTGCTGGGTGTGGCCGGAGGTTTCGCCCTTGACCCAGTACTGCCCGCGGCTGCGGGAGTAGTAGGTGCCGCGGCGGGTGGTGAGGGTGCGGTGCAGCGCCTCGTCGTCCATCCACGCCATCATCAGCACCTCGCCGGTGCCGCGCTGCTGCGCGATCGCCGCGACGAGCCCCTCCGCGTTGCGCTTGAGCCGGGCCGCGATCGCCGGGTCCAGACCGCTCATCGAACAGTGATCCCTTCCGCCCGCATGGCGTCCTTGACCTCACCGATCTTCAACTGTCCGAAGTGGAACACGCTGGCCGCCAGGACCGCGTCGGCCCCGGCGCGCACCGCGGGCGCGAAGTGCTCGACCGCGCCGGCGCCGCCGCTGGCGATCAGCGGCACGTCGACGACCGCGCGGACCGCGCGGATCATCTCCAGGTCGAAACCGGCCTTGGTGCCGTCGGCGTCCATCGAGTTCAGCAGGATCTCGCCGACGCCGAGCTGCTGGCCCTTCGCGGCCCACTCCACGGCGCAGATACCGGTGCCGCGCCGGCCGCCGTGCGTGGTGACCTCGAAGCCGGACGCCGTCGGCTGACCGCCTTCCGGCACGCGCCGGGCGTCCACGGACAGCACCACGCACTGCGCGCCGAAGCGCTGCGACGCCTCGCTGAGCAGCTCGGGCCGGGCGATGGCGGCGGTGTTGAGGCTGACCTTGTCCGCCCCGGCGCGCAGGAGCCGGTTGATGTCGTCGGTGCTGCGCACGCCGCCGCCGACGGTCAGCGGGATGAAGACCTGCTCGGCGGTGCGCCGCACCACGTCGAAGGTGGTCTCGCGGTCCGACGAGGACGCCGTGACGTCGAGGAAGGTCAGCTCGTCGGCGCCTTCCGCGTCGTAGGCGCGGGCGAGCTCCACGGGGTCGCCGGCATCCCGGAGGTTGGCGAAGTTGACACCCTTGACGACCCGCCCCTGATCGACGTCCAGGCAGGGGATCACACGCACCGCAACGGCCATGTCCCCAGGGTAGAGACACGGCCGCGCGGCGCGGTGGACGGGGCGTTCCACTCCGAGCGCACCCGCACTTCAGCGGGCGTCAGCGCACCGCGGCGAGGGCCTCTTCGAGGGTGAAGTTCTGGGCGTAGAGGGCCTTTCCGACGATCGAGCCCTCCAGGCCGACCGGCGCGAGCTTCGACAGCTCCACCAGATCGTCCACACTGGACACACCGCCGGAGGCGATCACCGGTGCCTCGGTGCGGGCGCAGACCTCGCGCAGCAGCGCGATGTTCGGCCCCTGCAGGGTGCCGTCCTTGCTGACGTCGGTGACCACGTAGCGGCTGCAGCCGGCGGCGTCCAGCCGGGCCAGCACCTCCCACAGGTCGCCGCCGTCCTTGGTCCAGCCGCGCGCGGCCAGCCGGTGGCCCTGCTCGGTGATCCGCACGTCCAGGCCGACCGCGACCCGCTCGCCGTACTCGGCGACCACCCGGTCCGCCCACTCCGGGTTCTCCAGCGCGGCGGTGCCCAGGTTGACCCGCGCGCAGCCGGTGGCCAGCGCGGCCTCCAGCGAGGCGTCGTCGCGGATGCCACCGGAGAGCTCCACCTGCACGTCGAGCTTGCCGGTCACCTCGGCCAGCAGCGCCCGGTTCGTGCCGCGGCCGAACGCCGCGTCCAGGTCGACCAGGTGGACCCACTCGGCTCCCGCGCGCTGCCAGGTCAGCGCGGCCTCCAACGGGTCACCGTAGGAGGTCTCGGTACCGGCGGCGCCCTGCACGAGGCGGACCGCCTGACCGTCGGCAACATCAACAGCGGGAAGCAGCGTGAAAGTCACGCCCCAACCCTACTGCCAGCGCTTCGACCCCTTCACCGGCGGCTGCGCTCGGAGCGGACGACTGCGACGACGGGCACCGCGAGGACGATCAGCACGAGCATCAGGACCGCCCACAGCGGCACCCCGGCCTGCAGCAGGTAGGGCGCGCCGATCCCGGCGATCATCCCGAGCGCGAGCACCAGCGCGATCACCCGCACCGCCGTCGGCCCCAGCAGGCCGCCCCGGCGGGTCACAGGCTGCCCAGCCAGTTCCGCAGCAGCCGTGCGCCCGCCTCCCCGGACTTCTCCGGGTGGAACTGGGTCGCCGTCAGCGGCCCGTTCTCCACCGCGGCGACGAACGGCTCGCCGTGTTCGGCCCAGGTCACCAGCGGCGGCGCGATCGTCTCCGACGCCGGCAGCTGCCACTTGCGGACGCCGTAGGAGTGCACGAAGTAGAACCGGGTGCCCGGCTCGATGCCGGCGAACAGGGTGCTGTCCTCCGGTGGCTGCACGTCGTTCCAGCCCATGTGCGGGAGGACGTCGGCGTGCAGCCGCTCGACGGTGCCCGGCCACTGGCCGCAGCCGTTGGCCTGCATGCCGTGCTCGACGCCCTCGTCGAAGAGCACCTGCATGCCCACGCAGATCCCGAGGACCGGGCGGTCGCCGGCCAGCCGGTGGTCGATGATCTTGTCGCCGCCGACGTGGAGCAGGCCCTCCATGCACGCGGCGAAGGCCCCGACGCCGGGCACGACCAGGCCGTCGGCCTCGGTCGCGGCACGATGGTCGGCGGTCACCTCGACGTCGGCCCCGGCGCGCTCGAGCGCGCGTTCGGCGGAGCGGAGGTTGCCTGATCCGTAGTCCAAGATGACGACTCGTGCCACGCGCCCAGGCTACCGCCCGGACGCATCGGCCCACGTCGCGGGCGGCCGCCGCGCAGGTCATCCGGCCAGGAACGACCGCACCGCCGCGCCGATACCGGCCGGGCCGAGGTCGTGCGCCGCTTCGTGCTCCTCGGCGGTGCCGTAGGCCCGCAGTTCCAGGTCGCGGCGAACGCCCAGCGCGAGCACCCGGTGCGGGGTGTCGGCCAGCGCGTCGTTGACCTCGTGCGTCGACGTGCCGCGCAGGTAGGGCTCCACCACCACCACGTCGGCGGTCGCCGCCCGCACCGCCGCCCGCAGTCCGCCGGCGTCGAACGGCCGGATGGTGGCGGTGTAGAGCACGGTCACGTCGAGCGTCGCCGTCGCCGCGAGGACCGGCCCGAGCATCGGGCCGACGGCGAGCACGACGCCCCGGCTGCCGCGCCGGACGGTGTGCCAGCCCTGCCCCGTCACGAGTGGCTCGGCGTTGACCCGCTCGGAGAGCCGCAGGTAGACGAGGTCGTCGGTGTGCATCGCCGATCGCAGCAGCGCCGAGACCTCGTCCGGATGGCCGGGCACGTGCACGGTCCAGCCGGGCAGCGTGTCGATCAGCGCGACGTCGCCGGGCGCCATGTGCGTGCGGCCCGCGGTCGGGTAGTCGTAGGAGGCGCCGGTGCTGACCACGACGGCACCGACGCCCTGGTGGTTGAGGTCGAGCTTGAGCTGCTCGAACGGCCGCTCCACGAGGAACGGCGTGATCGAGTGCAGCACCGGCCGCAGCCCGGTCAGCGCCAGCCCGCCGGCCACGCTCACGAGCGCCTGCTCCCGGATGCCGACGTTGAGCACCCGCTGCGGGTGGCGGGCGGCGGCGTCCACGAAGCGGTCGGCGGAGATCTCGGCCAGCACCAGGGCGACCCGCGGATCGGTGTCGAGCGCTTCGGTGACGGTGTCGACGAACGCTTCCCGCATCGTCGGGGCGGCCGTTTCGGTGGTCGGTGCGGTCATCACAGCTCCTTGGGTTCGACCTGGGCGACCACCGCGAGCGGGCGGTCCTGGTGGGTGCCTGCCAGCGCCTCGCGGAGTTCGGCGTGGTCGCGGCCGTTGACGGTGTGCGCGGCCCAGCCCTCGCGGGCGAAGCGGTCGGCGATGCCGCCCGGCCAGCCGGTGCTGGAGGAGCTGTTGTCCACCACGACGGTGGTCAGCTGCCCGAGCCCCCAGCGGCCGGCGACCTGGATCGCCTCGTGGTTGCTGCCCTCGTCGAGTTCGGCGTCGCCGACGAGGACCACGACGCGCGGCCCGGTGCGGCCCTGGGCGCGCAGGCCGAGCGCCACGCCGAGCCCGAGCGGCAGGCCGTGGCCGAGCGAGCCGCTGCCGATCTCGACGCCGGGCGCCAGGACGCGGTCCGGGTGGAAGCCGAGCCTGGAGTCGAACTCGCCGAAGCGGGCCAGTTCCGCCCGGTCGAGGAAACCCTTGGCCGTCAGCACGGCGTAGAAGGCCATCGGGCCGTGGCCCTTGGAGAGCAGGAAGCGGTCGCGGTCCGGGTCGTCGGGACGTCGCGGGTCGACCGACAGGATCTGGTCGTAGAGCACCCACAGCACGTCCAGCGTCGAGGTGGCGGCGGCGGAATGCTTCTCGTCGCCGGTCATTTCGCTCATCAGCGGGCGGAGATCGGCGTATCCGAACCCGGCCCTCGGTGCGGTGATCGTCATGCGACCAGGGTGGGACTTCAAGCGCACTCGAAGTCAAGCGAAAATACCTGCACTTTGGTCTAGGTTTTCGGTTAGCCTGGCGGACGTGTCGAAGCTACCGAAACTACTGACCATCGGAGAGGTGGCCCACCGCAGCGGTGTCGCCCAGACCGCATTGCGCTTCTACGAGCAGAAAGGGCTGATCGCCACTACCCGCACCTCCGGGAACCAGCGCCGCTACGACCGTTCGGTGCTGCGCCGGCTGGCGTTCATCCGCTCCGCGCAGCGCGTCGGCCTGAGCCTGGAGCAGATCGCCGAGGCGCTGGCGACGCTGCCGGACGACCACGCCCCGACCAAGGCGGACTGGGCGCGGCTGTCGCGCCGGTGGCGCGACGAGCTGGACGCGCGCATCGACGGCCTGCAACGGCTGCGCGACCGCCTCACCGGCTGCATCGGCTGCGGCTGCCTGTCGCTGCGCCTCTGCGCGCTGCACAACGCCGACGACAAGCTCGCCGAATTCGGCCCCGGCGCGCCGCTCCTGCGCCCGGCGGCCGACCGCGGCTAACGGCACCCGACCGCCCGCGCGCCGCATGTCGCCGCAATTTCAATGGAAATCGAAGGTCCAATTTCCATTGAAATTGCGGAAGTTGCCCACAGGCACCCGAGGTTGTCCACATCCTTCGGCGTGTCGGGGGTGCGATGCACCGGTGGTCCGCAATTTCCATTGAGCCTTTTTCATCCTGGTCTGTGCAGGTGAGGGGCCGGGTGGGCGTGTCGTTGCGGGGGAAATAGTGAAGCTCCTGGTAGA
>NZ_JBWKKH010000052.1:0-49590 GCF_056431645.1 Saccharopolyspora sp. NPDC045839 | reverse complement strand
CGGAGAACCGCGAGGTCGGCGACGTCACCACACTCGCCGACTCGTCCGTCATGTCACTGATCTCCAAAGGCCTGAACAAGTCCAGCGACGACTGATGCCCCAGACCGCCGCCCGGCAGGCCGATGCTCCATCCCTGTCCCCGGCCTGCCGGGTGGTACCCATGTGCCGCGCTGTGCTTCGGGTTTGGTTGATGCAACAGTGAATTGCTGCTGCCTCCAAAGGTTCCCCCCAGCAACTGTGGTCGCACCCAGAACTGACCGTTCGGAGAGCTCCCCCCGACGTTGACGGCGGTTACAAAGGACTCCTGGTTGCGCAGCGCCGAACCTCGTCGTAGCGAGAACGGCCACCAGATCGCGAGCCGATTCCCGGCAAGAAATCAACATGCACCGCCCTAGGAGTTGTCATGAAAGCCGCAGTTGTCCACAACTTCGCGAACGAGCTGACCATCGACGAGGTTCCCAAGCCTGAGCCGGGGCCGGGAGAGATCGTCGTGAAGATCGAAACCTCCGGCCTGTGCCACACCGACATCCACGCGGCGCACGGGGACTGGCCGGTCAAGCCCAAGCTCCCGCTCATCCCCGGGCACGAGGGCGTCGGCATCGTCGAGTGCGTCGGTCCGGAGGTCACCGACGTGGCCGAAGGCGACCGGGTGGCGATTCCCTGGCTGGGGATCGCCTGCGGTGTCTGCGACTACTGCACCAGCGGCTGGGAAACCCTGTGCGAGAAGCAGCTCAACACCGGCTACTTCATCGACGGCGGGTACGCCGAGTACGCCAAGGCTTCGGCGAAGTACGTCGCCAAGGTCCCGGACGGGGTGGACCCGCTGGACGCCGCGCCGCTGACCTGCGCCGGGGTCACGACCTACAAGGCGGTGAAGCTCTCCGGAGCCCGTCCCGCGTCCACGGTCGCCGTGTTCGGCATCGGCGGACTCGGGCACCTGGCCGTGCAGTACGCCAAGATCTTCGGCGCGCGGGTAGTGGCGGTGGACGTGGTCGACGAGAAGCTCGAACTCGCCCGGGAACTCGGGGCAGACCACACCGTCAACGCGCTCACCGAGGACCCGGTGCAGGCGATCAAGGACCTCGGCGGCGCCGACGCCGCGATCTCGGTCGCAGTGGCGCCGACGGCATTCGAGCAGGCGTACAGCTCGCTGCGCCGGGGCGGCAAGCTGGTTTTCGTCGCGCTGCCAGCGGACAACCACGTGCAGCTGCCGATCTTCGAAACCGTGCTCAACGGCATCACCATCATCGGCTCGATCGTGGGCACCCGCGGTGACCTGGACGAGGTGTTCCGCCTCCACCAGCAGGGCCGCACCAAGGTAATCCGGGAGGCCCGCCGCCTCGACGAGGTCAACACCTGCTTCGAGGAGGTCGAGAAGGGCCAGGTCAAGGCCCGGCTGGTGTTCGACCTCCGCAGCTGAACTGAAGCCCCGTGAGTCTGTTGGTGCCTTATGGCACTCTCAACAGACTCACGGGGCATTGCGCGTACATCCGCGACGCTCTCGACGGCTCGTTTGCCGTTGAGAGACTCGTTGTGGGCGCTTGACGGTGGATGCGGTGGACGGCCTGCCGGGGCGGCGATGCTGAGGGAACATCCACTTCCGCGCGATGAGCTGCCGGTGCCGGGCCAGCAGAGCGGTGGGGGTGACCGCGAAGACCTGGCGCCAACGCTCACGTGGGCCCCAGTCGGGAGAGGATGGCGAGCCAGCGAGGACAGCCGGCCTTGCGGGGTCGGTGGTCGTCCTGCTGCGGTATGACTCATGTCGCCGGCCAAGGCGGCACCGTGCTGCCGGCCTAGCCTGCACGCGGTTTTCGATACGTCGGCGATATCCGCCCGCTCCTACGATTGAGAGCATGCGTGTGCTGGTTGTCGAGGATGAGCCCTACATGGCCGAGGCCATCCGCGATGGACTGCGCCTGGAAGCGATCGCGGCCGACATCGCCGGAGACGGCGACACCGCTCTGCAGATGCTGAGTATCAACGCCTACGACATCGCCGTCCTCGACCGCGACATCCCCGGGCCCTCCGGCGACGAGGTTGCCGAACGCATCGTCGCTTCAGGCAACGGCATGCCGATCCTGATGCTCACCGCTGCGGACCGGCTGGACGACAAGGTTTCCGGGTTCGAGCTCGGCGCCGATGACTACCTCACCAAGCCGTTCGAGCTGCAAGAACTCGTGCTCCGTCTCAGAGCCCTCGACCGCAGGCGTGCCCACAGCAGGCCGCCAGTGCGGGAGCTCGCCGGCCTGCGGCTGGACCCGTTCCGCCGCGAGGTCTACCGGGACGGCCGGTACGTCGCGCTCACCCGGAAGCAGTTCGCGGTGCTCGAAGTCCTCATGGCCGCCGAAGGCGGTGTCATCAGCGCCGAAGAGCTCCTGGAACGGGCTTGGGACGAGAATGCCGACCCGTTCACCAACGCCGTGCGCATCACGGTATCCGCACTGCGCAAGCGGCTCGGCGAACCCTGGCTGATCGCCACGGTGCCTGGCGTCGGCTACCGCATCGACACGGGACCGGACGCCGGGAGCGAAGGAGGCGAATGTGGATAGGGCGCCTGGGTTGAGCGTTCGTCTCAAGCTCACCTTCAGCTATGCCGGCTTCCTCATGCTGGCCGGCGCCGTGCTGCTCGGGGCGTTTGCGGGGTTCCTGGGCGACTACCGGGAGAGGGCACAGGACGCCGGCGAGGTTGTGATCGCACCTTCGGGCACCGAGCTGCTGCGTGACTTCGCGCCGGCGGCCGCCGGCGCGATCGTGTTCCTCCTGGTGTTCGGTCTCGCCGGAGGGTGGATTCTCGCTGGGCGGATGCTGGCCCCGCTGACCCGCCTCACCGATGCTACGCGCACGGCTGCGAGGGGTTCGCTCTCTCACCGGATCGAATTGGAGGGGCGCCAGGACGAGTTCCGAGAGCTCGCTGACGCCTTCGACGGCATGCTCGCGCGGCTCGAAGCGCATGTCGCCGGACAGCAGCGCTTCGCAGCCAACGCTTCCCACGAGCTGCGTACTCCACTTGCGATCACGCAGACCCTGCTCGACGTCGCTCGCAACGATCCGAACCGGGAAAGCAGCGAGCTCGATGAACGCCTCCGCGTCGTCAACGCCCGAGCGATCGACCTCACCGAAGCACTGCTGCTGCTCAGCCGCACTGACCAGCGCTCCTTCGCCCGAGAGGACGTTGATTTGTCGCTCATCGCGGAAGAAGCCACCGAAACACTCCTCCCGCTTGCCGAGAAGCATGGCGTCGTCATTGAAACCTCCGGGGACATCACCCCGACCATCGGGTCCCATGCGCTCCTGCTGCAGTTGACCACGAACCTCCTGCACAACGCGATCGTCCACAACCTGCCCGAATACGGCACCGTTCAGGTCGGCACCGCTGTCGGTCCCGAGGACGCCGTGCTCACGGTCGAGAACACCGGCGACAAGCTCAGCCCGCACGTGGTCTCCACCCTCACCGAGCCGTTCCAGCGCGGCGGCGAACGCGTCCGCAGCGACCATGTAGGTGCCGGCCTCGGTCTGGCGATCGCCAAGAGCATCACCCAAGCGCACGACGGAACGCTCTCGCTCAGCCCGCGCGCCGACGGCGGGCTCCGCGTCACGGTACGACTACCCGCGAGATGTAGGCCGCTGTAACCGCCGAAGCCCACCACGACCTCGGCTCGCACACGGTCGAGCACTGCACTGGCTACCCGGACCGAGTCGCGGAGCCTGGTCGGCTCGCCTGGCATCACGATGTCCCTCTGATCAAGATTCCCCGGTTCGCGTGAAACCGCTCGAATACATGCATGGGTAGCGATGCGGAGTCTGAGTTGTGGGAGTAGCCCGACGGATTGTGGAACCGCACCACACCGTCATCGACCGCATAGACCAGCACGAGGTGGCCTCCACGTTGGGGCTCGTGGATGTTCGGGTCGCGAATCTCAGGTGATACGGACGCGATCATGACCTGCCCGGGTCGCACCTCTCGGCTGGATGCGTGAATGGGCGTGTGCTCGACCAGTTCGCAGTGAAATCCGAACTGCGAGCTGACCCAGGCCATGAACGGCCGGTAGATGAGTCCTCGGACCTTGCCGGAGGGCTCCACCACGTAGCAGCCCCGGTCGAGGGCCAGCGCGAGGAGTTCGCCCATCGGCAGCCGGATGTCGGTCCATCCCTGGAGCAGCGACTGCAGACATGCTAGACCGCAGACCTTGCGGGACCAGAACAGGTATTCCTCGCTTGAGCGGTATCCGTCGGAGGCCCAGTCGTGCTGTCGCGATGGATCGGTGCCACCCAGGAAGACCTCCAGCCCCGATAGGTCGGTGCGCCGCATGACGACCTCGTCGTTGCGTTCCAGATGTCCCCACTGCGAGATGCAATGGAGACTCCGATCACGTGATGGGAAAGTCGAAGTAGACATCAGGATGGGGCTCGTTTCTCAGCGTGTAGTGCCACCATTCGCAGTCGTACCGATCGAATCCGCAGTCCTCCATGATGGAACGGAGATGCTCACGGTTTTGGGCCTCGGTCGGCGTGATTCCTCGGGCTCGATGACGTGAGATCGGGTCCATGAGGTCGTGGCCGCCACCCATGGGAGCAAGCTCACCGGTGGCAAGGTGATAGAGGGTCAGGTCGACGGCGCTGCCCCTGCTGTGGCCCGACTTCGCGGCCACATATCCGTTCTCGAACATCTGGGGCCGGTCGATGTTCGGGTAGTGCCGCAGTTTGGTCCGGCCATCCTCGGGCTGTTCCGACCAGCGCAGGAAGCAGTCGACGGCGCGTTGGGGGCGATACCCGTCCCAGAGAAGCAGCCCGAAGCCAAGGGAGGCTGCCTTCTCGCGTGCTTGCTCCAGGGCCGCGCACAGGGACCGGGTGCCGACGATGCGATTCGCGAGATAGCCGTCTACCGGTTTGCCGGTGAAGTTGTCCCAGGTGGCGTACTTGGCATCCCAGCGGACGCCCGGCACCCGATCGTCAACGTAGACGAAGTCGTCGTTCATCGCTTCTTCCCGTGCAGTGCCATCGAGACGAGCCGGTCGATCAGATCGGACAGCGGCACCCCTGCGGCGGCCATCATCCGCGGGTAGCGGCTGTAAGACGTCATGCCGGGCATGGTGTTGACCTCGTTGAGGACCACCCGCCCGTCGTCGGTGAGGAACATGTCGACGCGGGCAAGTCCCTTGCAGCCCAGGGTGCGGTAGATGGTCTTGGCGGTCTCTTGGACGAGCTGGCGCGATTCGTCGGAGATGTCGGCGGGAACGATGAAGGTCGAGTTCTCCGATCCGGTCTCGGGTGAGTCCTCCTGGTGGATTCTGAAGAATCCGTGCGAGAGGTCAACGCGGTCCACCTCGCCCACGATCAGGCCGGACAGTTCCCCGAGGACCGCGCAGCCGATCTCGCCGCCGGCCACCGCCTCCTCGATCAGAACCCTCGAGTCGTACTGTCGCGCTGCGCTCAGCGCGCTCGGCAACTCGTCTTTGCCGGTGACTTTGCCGACGCCGAACGATGAACCTGATCGAGCCGGCTTCACGAAGACGGGATAAGGCAGACGGTCGGGGTCGACCTTCTCGTTCTCCGCGACGACCCAGAAGTTCGGCGTGGCGATTCCTGCGCTCTTGGCGACGGTGTAAGCCAGGGACTTGTCCATGCACACGGCCGAGCCCTGGACGTCGCAGCCGACGTAGGGGATGCCGGAGAGGTCCAGCAAGCCCTGGATCGCGCCGTCCTCGCCGAGCTTGCCGTGAAGCACGGGAAAGACGACGTCGAGGCGTCTCGCCTCATAGCCCTCCTGCCCCATGACCAGCAGGCCGTGCACACTTCGGGCGGGTGACAGCATGGCTGGCCGAGCGCTGCCGTTCTCCCAATCCGCGCCAGGGCCGTCGCAGAGCTTCCAATCGCCGCCCGTGGTGATGCCGATCCAGAACGGTTCGTACTTCTCGGTGTCGAGGTTCCTGGCGATCTCTTGCGCCGATTTGACGGAGACGGGATGCTCTTCGGACGCGCCACCAAAGATGATTCCGACCTTCAATCTGCTCATGTTGTTCTCCCACTCTCAAAGTTCAGGCAGTTGATGAGACTGTTCTCGACGGTGTCTTTCAGGGCGTGGTCCGTGTAATAGGCGGAGTGCGGACTGATCAGCACATTCGGCAGGCGCTGCAGCCGCACCAAGGCCTCGTTCTCGATATGCCTGTTCCGGCAGTCGGCGTAGAAGATGCCTTCCTCGCCTTCGAGGACATCCAGCGCCGCACCGCCCAACCTGCCGCTCTCCAGCGCCGACAGGAGAGCCTCGGTATCGAGCAGCGGTCCGCGCCCTGTGTTGACGACGTACGCGCCGGGCTTCATCCGCTCGATGCGATGACGATCGAGGAGATGATGGGTGTCCGCGGTGAGCGGGGTGTGGAGCGTGACGATGTCGCTCTGCTCGATCAGTTCATCGAGCGGTACGTAGTCGACCGGGGCTTGATGCCGGCTGTCGTGGGCCGGCACGCGGCAGCCGAAGCCTCGCAGCCGGTCGATGACCGCTGTGCCGATGCGGCCTGTTCCGATCACCCCGACGGTCAGGTCCCGCAGCTCCTTGCCGCGGGTGTCGCTCAGCCGATAGTCATGAGCGTCGGTGCGGCGGATGGTGGATTTCGCGTGGCGCACGGCCATCAGCATCAACATCAACGTGTAGTCGGCCACGCTGTCCGGCGAGTAGGCGACGTTGCCCACCGAGATGCCGACGCGCTCGGCGTACTCCAGGTCGATGTGGTTGTAGCCGATGCTTCTGGTGGAGATGTATTCCACACCGGCCTTGCTGAGCGCCAGAAGCGTGGGATTGGTGATCTGAGTCTTGTGGTTCACGCTGATGCATCGGTTGCCACGTGCCAGTTCAGCGTTGGTCTCGCAGACGGCGGCCTCGGTGATGGTGGGCGACAATCCGAAGCGAGCCCCTATCTCCTGGAACAAGGCGGCTTCGTCCTGGCCGCAGCCGAAGACCGCGAGTCCTGTCGCCGGGATGGACGAGGGAGATCGCTCGGCCATCGTTCGGGCGCGACGGTCCGTGGTCGCTTCGCTGCAGATCAAACCCAATTCGCGGGAGGCCATGTCTCAAGTCAAGACAGCGCCGTGTTGTCAGCACGTATGCGATTTTCGATACGCGGACGATATGCCTGTCCTGGTCCAAAACCCGGCCACTCGGCCACCGAGGCTGATCTGCGGTTTCATGCTGCCGGTTCGTATTCGTTGATCAGACCTCCCAAGACCGGTCGACGCCGGATCCGTCCAAACGCTGATGGGCGCGGAGAGTCGTTTCGGGTGGGACCGTCACGCTAAGGTACGGGCGGAGGCCCCCGTGACGAGAAACGGAGTACCTGGTGGCTAATAGCGCTGACATCGACTACACCGCACCGTCATCGCCGCGGATCTGGAACTACTGGCAGGGCGGCAAGGACTACTACGCCGTCGACCGGGCTGCGGGGGACGAGTGGGTTGCTCTCCAGCCGGAGATCATGCAGATCGCCAAGGAATCTCGCCAGTTGTTGATGAGGGCGGTGCACTACCTGGCAGCCGAGGCCGGTGTCCGCCAGTTCCTCGATATCGGCACCGGCCTGCCGACTCTGCAGAACACCCACGAGGTGGCCCAGGCGGCCGCTCCGGAGTCGAGGATCGTCTACGTCGACAATGACCCGCTGGTGCTGACGCACGCCCGGGCGTTGATGACGAACACGACCGACGAGGGCGTGACCGCCTACGTCGACGCTGACTATCACGAGCCCGAGGTGATCATTGCGGATGCCCGGTCCACGCTGAACTTCACGCAGCCGGTCGCGGTGATGTTCATGGGCGTGCTCGGGCATGTCCCCGAGTTCGAGGAGGCGTTGTCGATTACGCGCCGGGTGATGGCAGCGGTTCCGTCCGGCAGCTACTTGCTGTTGTGGGAGAACACCAACCTCAGTGAGACGGCGCGCAAAGCCGCTGAGGAGTACGCGAAGAGCGGCGCGATCCCGTACCGGCTGTGCTCGGTGGAGCAGGTGGCGAAGTTCTTCGACGGGCTGGAGCTGGTCGAGCCTGGTCTGACCCCGATCGACCAGTGGCGACCTGGCGCTGACCAGACCGGCGCAGGAGAGCCGTTGGACGCCTACGGTGCGATAGGCCGTAAGCCGTAGCGGCGTGGCATCGCCTGCCGCTGAGCTGATCGTTTCCTGACGGCAGGGCGCTTTCTCTCGATGCCTGATGCGGGGAAGATCGCGGCATGCGAGCCGAGAGCATTGCGGGCCGCGGGTTGACGGCCTGGAGCCGTGCCCTGAGAGGGCGTGTCGAACTGGCCTGCTGCAGCGCGGTCAAGCGGTGGCGGCCAGCCAGGTCGAGCGGCCGGCGTGGGTCGGCAGCCAGCAGCCCGTGGGCTGGGCGCCGAGGTCCGGGGCCGGTTCGGACAGTGCGAGCAGCTCGGCGATCACTTCGCGCGCGGGACCGGTGGTTCGCCACAGGACCTTGCTCGGGAAGAGGACGTCCGGCTCGTCACCGGGGATCCGCGCGGCATCGGCTTCGTGCTCGCTGAACAGCTGCACGATGTCGAAAACCCCGCGGTGGACCCGGATTCCCACCACGGCGACCAGGCCGCCGTCGGCGTCGCGCGGGTGCGCGAACTGGAAATCGCGGGCTACCAGGGCTTGCAGGCCGTTGGTAATCTCGTTCATGGTGCCACCGAGTTTCGTCGTCAAGGGCTTCAACCATGGCTCCGCGCGGAGCGTCGGGACGGCTCGTCAGACGAGGTCGTCGAACTCGCCGTCCTTGGCCCCGTGCAGGAATGCGGCGATCTCATCCCGGCTGTAGACCAGTGCTGGACCCTCGGGGTAGCGCGAGTTTCTGACGGCGATGCCGCCGTCGACCAACGGTGCCAATTCAACGCAGTTGCCTTGCGCTCCGCTGTGGCGGCTCTTTCGCCACACCACGTTGGGCAGCTGCTGCGCGGGCATACCGTTCTGGATGTTCGTCATCCGAACCTCACCCTCCCCGACTGAATGAAACCCTGCACGGTCATCTGCACGTGCAGTTGACCGCGCGCCCACCCTAGCAGGCGCACGAGCAAATGCACGTGCATGCGTTGATGTCGTGTCGCCCGTTGTGGTGTACGGAGGGTGGCGCTCGGTGCATGAGGTGCGCAGAATCCGGACTGAGCCTGAGGGCATCCCGTGCCGGGTTTGGAATGCCGGCGAGCGGCATACGAGGCATGTGCGGTGTCTGGATGCGCAAGTCACCAGGCCGCACATCATCTCCTGCGGACCTGCAGTGCGCGACACGCGCCGTCAAGAGGAGCGGTTCAGCGCGGCATTCAGGGTCTTGCGGGTGTCTTCCGGCGTGAGGGCGTCGGAGGTGAGACGGTGCAGAGCGGCGCTGTGGACCTCGATGTCCTCGGGTTTGTCGAGGTAGAGGGCGCCGCAGAGATGTTCCAGGTAGACGATGTCGGGGATTTCCGGCTGGGCGAAACGCAATAGCGTGAAGGGCCCCTCCGCCCCGGAACGACCGACGTCGAACGGCAGGACCTGCAGCGAGACCGCGGACATGGTGGTCGCCTCGAGCAGATGCTCGATCTGTTCTCGGAGCACTTCCTGGCCGCCGATCGGCCGGTACAGCACCGATTCGTCGATCACCGCCCACAACCGCGGCGGCTTCGGTCGCGTGAACAGCTTCTGGCGCTGCATGCGCAGCCGGACCCGCCGGGCCACCTCGTCGTCCGGGAATTCCGGACGGCCCTGGGTGGCGACCGCGCGGGCGTACTTCTCGGTCTGCAGCAGGCCGGGCACGAACTGGATCTCGTAGGTCTGGATGCGGGAGGCCGACTCCTCCAGCCCGACGTAGTCCTGGAACCACGAAGGCATCAGGTCGTTGAACCGGTGCCACCAGCCGGGTTCGTTGGACCGGCGGACGAGGTCCAGGAAGGACTCGTGCTCGGACGGGTCCGTCACGCCGTAGAGGGTCAGCAGGTCGGCGACGTCGCGTTCCTTGAAGCCGACGCGGCCGAGCTCCAGGCGGCTGATCTTCGATCCGGACCCGCGGATGGCATATCCGGCGTCCTCACGGGAGATCCCTTTTGCCTCACGCAACCGGCGCAGCTGGCCCCCAAGCACAAGACGCCGGGCAGTGGGGCCGCCTTCCGTGGCACTGTCCTCGGCCACGCGAGACCTCCTCCACAGCGGACTACTCCGCCAGCATGGTAGCCGTGCGGGTGCCGATAAAGAATCCGACCAGGTCGCGGAGCCCTGATCGTCACTCTCATTCTCCGGCCGCACCCGCCATTCCCTCCAGTGTCGTCACGTGCGCAAGACCCCGGCAGCATCATGCTCTGTCCTGCTGCTGCACCTGGCCCATCTCGCCGCGACCAACACCTTCACGCTCCTACGCCTGCGGATGAACTCGATCATGGAGCTGGCCCGCGGCGACCTGCGAACCACCGGCGCGACACCGCTTTCCGACTCCCGCAAGCACCTGGAGAAGAACCCGGCCCTGGAGCGCCGCTTCCAGCCGATCCATGTCGGCGATCCTGGCCGACCGCTACATCAACGACCGCTTCCTGCCGGTGGCCGACATCGCCGAGCAGGTCGGTTTTTTCGACTGCCGAGAACGCGCACCAGCCGTGGCCAGTCCCGGATGCAGCCCCTCGTCCGGTGCGGCGTGCGAGGAGAGCTGCCGCGTCGAAACCGCGCAAGCCTTCAGGTTTCGCTTGACGTGCCGCTCCCCGAGTCTCGGGTGATCGACGGATCTGGACGTCTACGGGGACGATTCCCCATTGGTCGTACAAGCTGCGCGGCACGCATGGCAGAGCACTCCGCCCCGGCTAGCGCGCTACATGGCCGTCGCGGCGGTACGCCAACCGACGTCGTACCGTCAGTCGAGGTAGATGCCGATGTGCTCGGTGATCTCGGCCTCGGCGCGCTCCGAGTCGCCGGAACCGAGGGCGTCGAGGAGTGCGCGATGCTGTTCGACCACGGCGTGCGGGCTGTCATGATGCGGGGCGTCGCGGACGAAGTATGCCCGCACCCGGGGCTGGATCGTGCGCCAGATCTGCAGCGACTGGGTGTGCCGCGCGGCCGCGATCACGGTCTCGTGGAACGCGACGTCGAGGTCCGCGAGACGCCGCGCGTCGAGCGGCTGGGCCGCTGCTTCCATTTGCTGAACGATCACCTCGAGCGCGGCGAGAAGCTCCTCGTTGCCTGCCTTCGCCGCGTCACGGAACGCGACCTTCTCGATGACGAGACGGATCGGCACGAGAACCTCGGAGATCTCCTTCTGGGGGATCTCCGCGACGACGGCACCGCGATAGGGGTGCGAGACGACGAGGCCCTCCCGTTCGAGGACCATGATCGCTTCGCGGACCGGTCCGCGGCTGATGCTGTAGTTCGCAGAGATGTCGCGCTCGACGAGCCTTTCGCCGGCGGCAAGGTCACCCGAGGCGATGCGTTCACGCAAGTTGCGCAGGATCCAGTCGCGTCTTGACTCGGGCGGCGAAGCAGGCAGTGCCGACATCGTGCAGAACTCCTTCGTTGGGCGCCCTCACTACCCTAGCAAATGGCCGATGGTTGACCATCTGCCATTTGCGTTCTACTGTCACCGTCCCATCAGGGAAGTTCCGTGGAGAGGCTTGGCAATGGAACCAGGGACATCAGCACGGCAGAGACGCACGGACACCGGACCTCGAGTGCCGGGCAAGGTCACGACCGCGGCGGTGCTGGGAACGGTGCTGGAGTGGTACGACTTCGCGATCTACGGGGCGATGGCCGGGGTCATCGGACGCCTGTTCTTCCCGACGGACGATCCGACGGTCTCGCTGCTGGTGGCCCTCGCGTCCTATGCGGTGGGGTTCGTGTGCCGGCCCCTCGGCGCGATCTTCCTGGGTCGCCTCGGCGACCGTGCCGGCCGGCGGAGCATGCTCGCCCTGACGATGGTGATCGTCGGCGTCTCGAGCCTGCTCATCGGCCTGCTCCCGACGTACGCCTCGGTCGGCTTGCTCGCCCCGGCGCTGCTGGTGGCGTTGCGGATGATCCAGGGTCTGGCGGTGGGCGCCGAGTGGACCGGCGGGGCGACGTATCTCATCGAGCACGCACGCACCGGCCGGCGTGGGTTGTTCTCGGGCATCGCGCAGGCATCGACGGTTGCCGGGTTCCTGCTCGGGACGGGCATTGCCACCGTCATCGTCCGAGTCGTACCTGAGCAGACGGTCGACGCATGGGGGTGGCGCGTCCCGTTCCTCGTCGGCGGCGGGGTCGCGGCGATCGGGCTGTTCGTTCGTCTCAAGCTCGACGAGTCCCCGGCCTACCGAGAGCTTGGCGAAGACCTGCGCTCGCATCAGCAGAGCGCGAACGATGTCCCCGCCGGCGACGACGAGCGGCGGACCACAACGCGCCGCAACTGGCTGCTCGTCCTCGGCATCGTCTTCGGCGTGACCCTCTACGGATACACGGCGACCAGTTTCCCGGCGCTCCTGGCCGGCGTCGGCGCCCTACCCCTGGCGGACGCCCTGACGACCAACGTCGTAGCTCTGCTGATCGAAGTGCCCCTGATCATCGTCGTGGGTGCCCTGTCCGACCGTGTCGGACGCAAGAAGCTGATGATGGGCGCTATGGCGCTCTTCGCGCTCAGCACGTACCCGGTCTTCGCGCTCGTCACCAGCGGCACCATCGCCGGCGCCCTCCTCGGCCAGGTCGTCTTCGTCGTCTTGTTCGCCACGGTCTCGGGCCCGATGGCAGCGATGTTCGTCGAGTTGTTCCCCACTCGGGTCCGTTCGACCGCGTTCTCCAGCTCGTACAACATCGGCGTGGCGGTCTTCGGCGGCACCGCACCCTTCGTGAACACGTTCCTCGCGACATCGACCGGTGTCGGCGTCGCCCCGGCGTTCTACCTCACCTTCGGAGCGCTGATCTCGCTCGCCTTCCTCAGCCGCGTGCGCGACCGTCACGACCAGGAGCTCCGCTGATGCCCGCGGCCACCGCCCCCGCCGTCGACCTCGTCCTGCTCGGCGGAAAGCTCGTCGACGGCACGGGCGCCCCCGCCCGGGTGGCCGACGTCGCGGTCAAGGACGGGCGAGTAGTCGCCGTCGAGAGCGGCCTACGCGCCGAGGCGGGACAACGCGTCGATGTCACGGGGCTGACCATTACCCCCGGTTTCATCGACCCGCACAGCCACAGCGACTGGTCGGTCCTCGGCAACCGCGACGCCCAGAGCACCATCCGTCAGGGCGTGACGACCGAGGTCGTTGGCAACTGCGGCGTCACGTACGCACCCGTCCCTCCGGCCGGCGTCGACGCAGCCCGCAACGCGCTGAGGGCGTACGGGTACGACGGAGAGGTCACGTGGCGCTCCTTCGCAGAGCTGCTCGACGTCGTGCATCGCCACGGAGGGGGAACGTCTCAGAACCTGGCGTGGTTCGTCGGGCACACGGCTCTGCGCGATGCAGCCGCGGTACGCGGCACCGGCGCCGACGCCGACGGCATCACGCGGATGGTCCGACACCTCGAGGAGGCGATGGACGCTGGGGCGCTCGGGATGTCGAGCGGACTGGAGTACGGCTCCGGGCGTGATGCGAGCACCGATGAGCTCACCCGCGTCGCCGCCGCGCTCTCCCGGTACGACGGCATCTACGCCAGCCACATCCGCAACCGCGACGCCCACCTCCTCGACGCCGTGGATGAGTTCCTCGCCATCGCGCGGCGCAACAACCTTCGTGCGCAGCTGTCGCATCTCAACGTTCGCCACGACACCGGCGCGCCGCCAGATGCCTGGCACGAGGCCGTCGGCCGACTCGACGCCGAGCGCGAGGCAGGGATGGACGTGCTCGCCGACATGACCCCCTACCCGCACGGCATCGGCCTCGCCGCCGGCCTGCTGCCGGGATGGCTGCTCGCCGACGGTCCTGCCCACGCCGCACGACTGCTGGACGACGCCGAGGTCCGCGCCCGGCTGCGCGGCGACTGCGACCGGTACTGGCGGTTCGTCCACAAGGGACAGTGGGACCGCGTCGTCCTCGCGACCAGTCCGGCGACACCGGAACTGGAGGGCCTGTCCTTCCCAGCGATCGCCGGGCGCCGGGGACAGGACTGCTGGGACGCGTTCTTCGATGTCCTCCAGGCAGCCGGGGCGGACATGCACGCCGTGCAGCTGATGGGTCGGTTGTTCACCCCCGAGCACGTCGCCGAGGCGATCGCCCATCCACTGTTCTGCCTCGGCGTCGACGGGTTCACCAGCCGCACCGACGGACCTCTCGCCGAACGCACGCGCCACCCGCTCTTCTTCACCGGCCACACCCATTACATCGCCCACCACGTCCTGCAGGCCGGCACCCTCGCTCTTGAGGAGGCAGTGCGGAAGATGACCTCGATGGTCGCCGACCGCTTCGCACTTCACGGGCGTGGGCGCGTCCAGGTGGGAGCACACGCCGATCTCGCAGTGCTCGATCTCAAGGCCCTCGCCGCCCAGGACACGTTCGCGTTCGCCGGGCGCTACGCGGCCGGGGTCCCCCACGTCATCGTCAACGGCCGGCTCGTCGTCCGCAACGGACAGCACCTTGGCACCCGTGCAGGGCAGTACCTGCCGCGAAGCTGACCACGCATCAGAACACCACTACACCGCGAAAAGGGAAACAGTGAAGATCATCGACGTCAGGGCCACCGGACTGCGCGGCGCGACGCCTGAAGGAGGCTGGCAAGAGGAGCTGACGCAGGACGACGTGGTGCACACGCTCGTCACCGTCCACGCAGAGGACGGATTGGTCGGCATCGGCAGCGTATTCACCAGCGAGAGCTTGGTGCGAGGTGCGCTTGAGGTGCTGCGTCCCCTGATCATCGGTTCCAGCGCGCTGGAGCCCGAGCGCACCAGTGAGCGGCTGCACCGCACCACGTTCTGGATGGGGCGTGGCGGATCGATCACACATGCCATCAGCGGCATCGATACCGCGCTGTGGGACATCCTCGGCAAGGTCACCGGCCAACCGGTCGGCCGCCTCCTCGGCGGACGCTATCGCCAGCGCGTCCGCCCGTACGCCTCCCTGCTCATGGACCAGCCCGAACCACTGCGCGACCACCTGCTCCAACTGCGGGAGACCGGCTGGACGGCGTTCAAGATCGGCTGGGGACCGTTCGGCCGCACCGATGAGCGCCTCGACGAGCGCATCGTCGCGGCCGCCCGCGAGGCCATCGGTCCCGACGCGATGCTCATGGTCGACGCCGGCGGCAGCGACAGCGCTTGGGCCCAGGGATACAAGTGGGCACTGCGCACCGCGCACATGCTGCGCGACCACGACGTCGCCTGGTTCGAGGAACCCCTGCCTCCGGACGCGCTCGACGACTACACCCACCTGCGCCGCCTCGCCCCCGTCGCGATCTCCGGCGGAGAGGTGCTGACCCGCCGGCAATCGTTCCACCCGTGGATCGAGGCCGGCGCGCTCGACATCGTCCAGCCCGACGTCACGAAGGTCGGCGGCACCAGCGAGCTGCGGCGCATCGGCTGGGCGGCCCATGACCACGGCGTCAAGCTCATCCCGCACGGCTGGAACACCGCCGTCGGCCTCGCGACCGACCTCCAGCTCGCGTCCGCGCTGCCCGACACGGACCTCGTCGAGTACGTCACCGGATCGCCGTACATCGACGACATCACCGCCCGGCCCTGGCAACTCGACGACGACGGCATGCTCCCCATCCCTGACGAACCCGGCCTCGGCATCGACCTCGACCCCGACAAGCTCGCCAAGTACACCGACGCCGCCCACCTGCTGGGCGCAGCATGACGCGGCCGGTTCGCACATCGGACAGGAGGGCACGATGACCAGGTCTGCGCTTCTCATCACCGGGGCCGGGTCGGGGATTGGACGGGCCGTCGCCTGCGCCGCCGCCCGCGACGGCTGGCTCGTCCACGCCACCGACATCGACCACGCGGCCGCAGCCGAAACGCTCGACCGGATACGACAGCGCGGCGGCCACGGCACCAGCCACGGCCTCGATGTCACAGATGCCGCCGCGGTCGCGCAGACCTTCTCCGCGCTGGACGCGGCGTCAGGCCCTCTGCGCGGCCTCTTCACCGCGGCCGGGATCGACTCCGGCGGTGCGGCCCATGAGCTGGATCCTGCGGTGTGGCGGCGGGTTCTCGACGTCAACGCGACGGGCACCTTCCTCGTCGCACAGCAGGCGTTGAAGGCGATGATGCACGGCGGCGGCAGCGTCGTGCTGTGCAGCTCCCCGGCCGCACAGGTCGGGTTCGCCGCCGGAGGCGCCACCGCCTACGGCGCGTCCAAGGGCGCGATCAGCTCGATGACGCGCACGCTCGCCGTCGACTACGCGCGCTTCGGCATCCGCGTCAACGCCATCGTTCCCGGTCCGACCGAGACACCCCTCATGTGGGCCAACGTGCCGTCAGCCGACGTCGAGCGCATGCGCGAGCAGGTCGCACGCGAAGTCCCGCTCGGGCGGATGGCGCAACCCGAGGAGATCGCCGAATCGGTGCTCTGGTTGCTGTCAGACCGCGCCTCATACACGACAGGATCCCTGATCGGCTGCGACGGCGGGGTCCTGGCGAAGTCCTCGATCAGTGTCTAGCGAAAGAAGCCGTGATGCACCAGCTCCCACACGAATTCAGGCTCGGCGCGACGCGCTGGGCGATCGGCGACGGGTGGATCCCCCCGTACAGCACCGGTGACGACCCGACGCTCCGGAGCCACGAAAGCGTGTGCATCCTGAACAACGGACGCGAGGACGCCGACGTCGAAATCATCCTGTACTTCGCCGACCGCCCGCCCGCCGGTCCCTACCAGGTGACGATTCCCGCCGAACGCGTGCGGCACGTCACGCTCAACGACCTCGTCGAACCCGAACCCGTACCAGTCGCCACCGACTTCTCCGCGGTCGTGACCTCGTCCCATCCCGTCGTCGTCCAGCACACCCGCCTGGACTCGCGCCAGGCAGCCAACGCCCTGTTCAGCACCATCGCGTTCGCCGCCGGAGCCTGAGGAGAACCAGCATGACCACAACGATGCGAGTACTCGCCATCGGGGCTCATCCCGACGACGTGGAGCTGCTGTGCGGCGGCACGCTCGCACTCTACGTCGACGCCGGCGCCCAGGTCACGATCGCGATTGCCACGAACGGGGAAGTGGGATCCAGCCGCGGAACACGAGAGGAGATCGCCGAGCGGCGACATGCGGAGGCACGCAGTGCTGCCGACCGGCTCGGCGCGCAGCTGATCTGGATGGGTTTCCCGGACGAGTTCCTGTTCAACGACGAAGGCACTCGTCGGCGATTCATCGACGTGATCCGACAAGCCTCACCTGATGTCATGCTCGTGCACGCCACATCGGACTATCATCCTGATCACCGGATTGCCGGCGAAGTCGCGCTCGACGCGCGCATCCTGTGCTCGGTTCCGCTGATCGAAGGAGCGTTTCCACCGTGCTCCATTCCCCATGCCTTCATCATGGACACATTGGACGGTTCGGACTTCGCGCCTGAACACATCGTCGACATCACTGACGTCATCGAGCGCAAGTCAGCCGTGCTCGGCGAGCATGCAAGCCAGCGGGAATGGCTGGACACCGCCTATGGAATGGACTACCAGGAATCCATGCGGGAGCACAGTCGGGCGCGCGGCGAACTGGCCGGAGTCCGCTATGGCGAGGCATTCCGGAGTGTCAACACCTTTCCCCAAGTCGGCGGCCCGGACCTGCTGCCCAATGTGCGAGCAGTCACCCGATGAGCGCTCACCGCACAATGAGCTGATCTCAGTGGGATGGGGCCGGGGTTCTTGAGAGGTGTGGGCGTGGGGTCCTGGTAAGGCCAGGGCCCATCACTTGTCGTGCCACTCTTGATGTCGCCGATGCGATTGGGACGGGAACCTGTTTCCTGCGACCGGCTCGGCGAGAAGACCACCAGCGCGCAAAGGCACCGAGATCGACCGGTGGTCGAACACGGCTACGCACAACCTCCACTGAGATCACCTCAATGAAATGGAGTCGACGTGGACAACGCCACCATGACCAAGAGCAAGACCAAAGTTTCAAGATTCACTTCGCCATTCATTGCCTTCGTAGCCGCCCTGGGCGGCCTGCTCTTCGGCTACGACACCGGGGTCGTTTCAGGTGCACTGCTGTTCTTCAAGGACGAGTTCGGTTTGTCCTCGTTCGAGCAAGGGTTCGTCGTCAGCGTGATGCAGCTCGGTGCCGTCATCGGCGCGCTTTGCTGCGGGCCCATCTCCGACCGGTACGGCCGCCGCTGGGCGCTCGCCGGCTCAGCAGCAGCGTTCGTCTGCGGCGCGGTGCTCGCCGCGGTGGCGCCGAGCTACTTCTGGCTCGTGATGGCTCGGATCGCGCAGGGGCTCGGTGTCGGTTCGGCAGCGCTTACGGTTCCGGTCTACATCGCCGAGATCGCGCCTCCCCGGATCCGCGGCGCGCTCGTTTCGCTCAATCAGTTTCTGATCACGGTCGGCATTCTGCTGTCCTATGTGGTCAACTACCTGCTGGCGCCCGCCGGTGCTTGGCGCTGGATGTTCGGCCTTGCTGCGGCCCCCGCGGTAATCTTGCTGCTCTCTCTTCGGTTCCTGCCGGAAAGCCCGCGATGGCTGATTACCCGCGGCCGCATGACCGAGGCGCGGTCGACGCTGGCGGCGGTGAGCAACGGCCATCTCGACATCGAGCGGGAACTCGCCGATATTCGTGAATCCGCGACCGGCGAGTCAGGTCGCTGGCGCTCGTTGTTCGGCCGCGTCGCACGGCCGGCGCTCGCGATCGGCCTGATCCTCGCCCTGTTCCAAACCATCACCGGGATCGACACGGTGATCTACTTCGCCCCGACGATCCTGCACAGCGCCGGGTTCGACGCGGTGAGCTCGGTCTTGAGCACGGTAGGGGTCGGTGTGGTCAACGTCGGAATGACCGTGGTGTCGATCCTGCTGCTGGACCGGATCGGCCGCCGCGGACCGCTGCTCGCCGGTACTGCGGTCATGGCGATCGGCCTCGTCGCACTCGGGTTCACCTTCAGCGGCTCGGCGGCGTCTCAGAGCTCGCTCAGCGTGCTGACATTGATGGTCTTCGTCGGCGCTTTCGCAATCGGGCTGGGGCCGGTCTTCTGGTTGATCAACGCTGAGATCTATCCACTGCGGCTGCGAGCCAAGGCGGCCGGCATGGCGACCATGACGATTTTCGGCTCGAACGCCCTGGTGTCGGCGACGTTCTTGCCGCTCGTCGATGCACTCGGGCAGGCAGGCGTGTTCTGGCTCTACGCGGCGATCACAGTGTTGGCGGTCGGCTTCATCTACTTCCGCGTCCCCGAGACAAAGGGCCAGACGCTGGAGGAGATCGAAGCGACATTGCGCTCGGGAGCTCTGGGCCGAAGGCGCGGTAGGCGCGGGCTGCGCCTACCGCGTTCCGAGGAACTAGAGGAATGAATGATCAATAACAAAGAGAGTGGGCGTGGGGCCCTGGTGGAAGAGGTCTCACCACAAGATCATCTTCCGTTGGCGGAGATCAGCGTCGTCGCGTGGCTCGGACAGCTGCACGGCGTTCCCGACCTCGCGGAACGCACGCTGATGGGCGAGGGAGCAACGCAACGTCGTCCCTCGCCCGCCTGCCTCAGGCTCCCGACGGGCTCATCGCCCGTGGTTGTGCATCACGTGCTTGGTGCGGGAGTAGTCGTCGAGGGCGTAGATCGACAGGTCCCGGCCGTATCCGGACCCCTTGAAACCGCCCCACGGAACCTCGTTGGCGAGCACCAGGTGCGAGTTCACCCACACAGTTCCCGCGTCCAGTCGTGCCGCGACGTCGTGGGAGCGGCGTGCGTTCTCGGTCCACACCGATGCCGACAGGCCGAAGGGCACGTCGTTGGCGCGGCGGACGGCTTCGTCCTCGTCCCGGAACGTTTCGACCGTGACGACGGGGCCGAAGACCTCCTCGCGGCTGATCTCCGCGCCCTCGCGGACGTCCACCAGCACCGTCGGCGCCACGAAGTAGCCGGCCCCATCCAGCGCTTCGCCACCCACAGCCGCACGGACGCCCTCGTCCTTGGCGCGCTCCAAATAACCGAGCACGCGGTCGAAATGCGCCTTCGACACCAACGGGCCGATCTCGACTTCTTCCCCTGCCAGCGGCTCTCCCACCACGAGGCCGCGCACTTCGTCGACGAGACGCTCGACGAACGCCTCGGCGACCGATTCGTGCACGAGCACGCGGCAGGCCGCGCCGCATTCCTGGCCGGAGTTCCAGTATCCCGCGACGCGCAACGTCGACGCGGCGGCGGCGAGGTCGGCGTCCGGGAAGATCACCACCGGGGCCTTTCCACCGAGCTCCAGGTGCACCCGCTTGAGCGTCTCGGCGGCGGATCGAGCCACGGCGCGACCGCTGTTGACCGAGCCGGTGAGCGCGACCATGTCCACATCGGGGTGTTCCGAGAGCCGCGCACCGACGACAGAGCCCTGCCCGGTGACGACGTTCAGCACACCGGCGGGCAGCAGATCGCCGACGAGTTCGGCGAACTTCAACGTGGTCAGCGGGGTCTGCTCGGACGGCTTGATCACCAGCGTGTTCCCCGCGGCGAGGATGGGCGCGATCTTCCAGGCGGCCATCATCAGCGGGTAGTTCCACGGGGTCACCACACCGACCACGCCGATCGGCTCGCGGCGGATGACCGACAGGTGGTTCTCGACGTAGTCACCGGCGGCCATGGAAGTGGTCGCGCGCAACGCCCCGGCCATGAAGCGGAAGGTGTCGATCGTTCCGGCGACGTCGTCCTGCGCGACGGGGATCGGTTTGCCCGTGTTCGCCGACTCGAGGTGAACCAGCAGCTCGGTGTGCTCGGCCAGCCGGTCCGCGATCGCGTGCAACAGCTCCGAACGATCCTTGGGGACCACCCGCGCCCAGTCCTCCTTGGCCGCGACGGCAGCGGCGACTGCGCGGTCGACGTCCTCGGTCGTGCCTTCGGGGACCTGGATCAGGATCTCCTCCGTGCACGGATCGACCACGTCGATGCGGCTTCCGGACGTCGCCTCGACGAACTCGCCGTCGATGTAGTGCTGGACTGGCGGGAACTCGTCCACTTTGACCAGCACGTCCGGTGCGCGGCGAACCGCGGCCGTGCCGAGGTCGGCTGAAGCGGGCATGAAGCACTACCTCCGTTGCGTTTTCGCGGGGAACAGTTCGTGTGCGCAGCGGCGACTCCGGTCAGCGCGCAGCCGAAACCTGGGGCTGCAGGCCGGAGGCCAGCGATGAAATCGACTGGGCGATACCGGATTCGAGATCGGACAGCGGTGGTCGCGGGCTTCCTGCGGGGAAGCCGACAGCGTTCAACGCCTCCTTGACCGCCTGGATGAAGGGAGCCGACATCATCGCGTCCACGAGCGGGTAGACCCGCGACCACTCGGCACGCGCGCGTGGCAGGTCGCCGGCGACCAGCGCCCGGTGGATGGAGACGAGCTCGGCCGGGATCACGTTGGCGGTGCCGGCCATGACACCGGCCGCGCCCTCGGCGATCGAGGCCAGCAGCAGGTCGTCGCAGCCCACGAACGTCGAGATGACGTCGCCGTAGTGGTGGACCAGCTTGCACACCTGCGACATGTCGCCGCTGGTGTCCTTGATGTAGCGGATGTTGTCGATCTCGCCGGCGAGCCGCCCGACGACCTCAGGCGTGAGGTTGACGCCGGTGGCACCCGGGAGGTTGTAGAGCATCACCGGAACGTCGACCGCGCCGGCGACGGCACGCAGGTAGCGCACGGTCTCCTCGACGGTGAGCGGCTCGTAATACGGTGTGACCAGCATCAGCACCGACGCGCCGGCGTCCTGCGCGTGGCAGGACAGCGCGATCGCTTCGGCGGTGTTCACCGCACCGGTCTGCGCGATGACGGGAACCCGACCGGCCGCTTGGTCAACCACGGTTTCCACCACGAGGCGCCGTTCAGCCCCGGACATGGCGGCGAACTCACCGGTGGATCCGCAGGCGACGACGCCGTCGACTCCGCCGTCGATGCTGCGGTCGACCAGGCGACGCAGGGTGTCCACGTCGATCCGGCCTTCCGCCGTGAACGGGGTGGCGAGAGCGGTGAGCACACCGCTCAGCTGTGCCGACATTGTTCAGGAACTCCCTTGCTCAGGTCGTGATGTGGTTCGGCGAGCGGCTGCCCGCAGCGGAAAGCCCCGTCTGCATCGCCGCTTTCGGGATGGGCGTGACACTGGATCGTCGGGGGGTGGAGTTGTCGTCGTCGGCTCGTGCGCCTTGTGGGCGCCGAATGCGATCTCCGGTAGCGACGAAGTATGCGAAGACGCCCGTTTGTCGACAACGTCCATGTACCGCTACCAGGCAGGTGGATTGAGTTGAGTCCTAAATTCCCCTACGATCAGCGCCCATGGCCCGACGTCCTCGCGATCCGGTGGTCCTCACCGACAGCGAGCGGTCCACGCTCATGACCTGGACTCGCAGCCGCAACTGCCCTCAGGCCCTCGTGCTGCGCGCACGCATCGTCCTTGCCTGCGAGCAGGAGGACACGAACACCGCCGTGGCCGAACGTCTCGGCACCACGGTGGACACGGTCCGCACGTGGCGGTCCCGGTTCGTCGCCGAACGCCTGGACGGGCTCGCCGAACGACCGCGCCCCGGCCGCCCGCGCGTCGTCACGAACGACACGATCACGCAGGTCATCGCGCGCACGCTCAGCCCACCGCCCAGCGGTCGGCGCTGGTCGACCCGCACCATGGCCGAGGCGGTCGGCCTCAGCCAGACGAAGGTGAGCCGGATCTGGCGCACCTACCGGATCCAGTCGAACCCGAAGAGCGTTCCCCACGACGCCGGCAACCCGCTGCCGCTCCAGGTGCGCGACCTGGTCGGACTCCACCTCGCGCCGCCGCTTCGGGTGCTGGCCGTCGCGGCCGACGACCACGCGGCGCCGCTGAACGACCGCGCCCCCACGACATCGACCCCGTCCACACGGTCGACAGAAGCGCGCGACCTGCTCGCCGTGGCCAACGCGTTCGCCTCGGTCAAGGGCGACGAGGCGCACGACGCACCGCTTGCTCCCTCATCGCTGCGCGACTTCCTGGACCGCCTCCACCACAGCGTGCCTGCGGGCATGGCGGTGCACTTGATCGTCGACGGCTTGGATCCCTCGGCACACGGGGCCGTCGACACCTGGCTGGAAGGACACCCGCGGTTTCACCGGCACGCGGTGGCTCCGACTGGATCGTGGATCGACGACATCGACGTTCTGCTGTCCCGCAGTCCGCTCAGCGACGACAACGTGCTCGGCTTCGCCACGTCCATCGACAGCCTCCGCGAAGACGTGCGTTGCTGGTCCTGCGACTGGACGCCATCAGCACAACCCTTCTCGTGGATCAAAAGCCGTCGGGTCCTCTGGAGTGGCGACCAACGCGAACACGGAGATACTAAAGACTCGATCAGGGCAAAGAGACCTGATGCACGGCGCGTGGGTGTGGGCCAGAACGAGGCCTCCGGAGGGACGACGCCCGGCACACCCCGGATCGCCGACAAGGTCGCCCAACTCGTGCGCGAAGCGCTCGCCACCGGTCAGTTCAAGCCCGGCGAACGCGTCAAGGAAGCACCGCTGGCGACCCGCCTGGGCGTCTCCCGCGGCCCCGTGCGCGAGGCCCTGCGCGTGCTGGCCGAAGAGGGAATGCTCGAGCTGCTGCCCAACCGCGGAGCCGCCGTACCCCAGATCAGCGCCACCAACATCCTCGACCTCTACGCCGTGCGCGCCTATCTGGGTGGGCTGCTGATGCGCCGCATCGCGACCCTCCCCCGATCCGCCCTCCGCCCGATCAGCACCGCCTTGGCCGAGGTACGGGTCGTCGCCGGCCACGGCGACCACCCCCGCATCGGCGAGGCCGACCTGCTCTTCCAGGACGCGATCGCACGAACGGCGCAGCTACCGCAAGCAGGCCGGACCTTCGAGCACCTCACCATGCGCCTGCGCATGTTCAACGCGATCCTGCAACTGGACTGGGCCGAGGCGGTGGACCTCATCGCCCGCGAGAACATCGGTCTGCACGAGGCGATCCGCAGCGGCGATGCCGACGAAGCCGCCCGACGGTGGCGCATCAAGGTCGAGCGCAGCGTCCGCTACATGGTCGCCCAACTCCCCCAGGACCACTTCGACCACACCCTGTGGGCCACCATCGCGGGAAGACCCGTGCCCGAGTTCGCGCGGTAAGGCCTCCGTGCACGGTCGATACACTGCCATGCATGGCCCTGCCGAAACTGATGCCCAACAGCCGCGTGGGTGACCAGGCGTTCGAAACCATTCGTACCGCCATCATCAGCGGCGAGTTGCCCGCCGGGCACCGGCTGCGGATTCGGGAGCTGGCCGAAGAACTGGGCACGAGCGTGATGCCCGTCCGGGAAGCCATCAGGCGACTCGAGGAGATCGGCCTCGCGGAGGCGCTGCCGTACCGCGGCGCCGTGGTCAAGGGGTTCACCTACAAGGAACTGCTCGACCTGTACTCGGTGCGCCGCAACCTGGAGATCCAGGCAACGGGCCTCGGCACCACCCGGCTGTCCGCCTCCGACATCGAGCGGATGGAGGCGGCCTACGACGCCATGGCCGCGGCCGTCACCGCGCAAGACGTCGATGACTACCTCGCGCAGGACGAAGAGTTCCTCGAGACGATCTACACCGCGTCCGGCAACTCGGTGCTCGTTGAGATGATCCGGACGCTGTGGCAGCGGTGCCACTCCTACAAGATCGTCGGCGTGCGACGCGAGTTCGAGTCCGGAGACTCCTCATCGCTGCTCGTCCACCAGGAACAACTCCTGCACGCCGTGAAGGCCGGCGATGCCGATGCGGCAGAGCAAGTCACCGCCGCATCGCTCGACGCCGCCACCCGGCGCATCGAACAGGGCCTGAGCGAGTCCATCTCCCCGCGCTGATCGCGGGGCCTTGAAAGTTCACCTCGGATTCATCCGAGGTCTTGTGTGATCACAGATCACATCTTATGGTGACCGGCACCACCTCAGATCTGGTGCACGGAGCCCGGTCCACCCGACCGCGAGCACGCACCCGTGCACAGCGCCACGTGATGGCGGCCGCGCCTCCTGGTCCACGCGCTTTCGCGACGCGTGCCCACCGGCGGCACCACAGCACCGAGTACTCACTTCGCTTGAAGGATTCACACATGAAAGACGCCGTTGTCGTCGGCGCAGGGCTCGCCGGGCTCTCCGCCGCCTGGCGCCTGCGCCACTGGGACACCCTCGTCCTCGAGTCCGCCGGCCGCGTGGGCGGCCGGATCCGCTCCGAGCGCCGAGGCGACTACTGGCTCAACTGGGGCGGGCACGTCTTCGCCGGTGCGGGCTCGTCGACCGATTCGCTGCTCAACGAAGTCGGCGTGACCGCCGTCGAGATCCCGGGGTCGCTGCAGGCCATGTCGATGAACGGCAAGTTCCTCCGCAAGGGGCACATCACGACCTACCCGCTGCGCATTCCGATGTCGCTCGCCTCGCGGGTTGCGACCGTGCGCGCCGGGATGAAGGTCGTGGCCGACGTGGCCAGGTACGCCGGTGTCGTGCGCAAACGCGCGGGCGAATCCGGTGCCATGCGCCAGCAACGCATCTACGACTTCGCCAACGATCGGTCGTTCGCCGAGTTCCTCGGTGGCCTGCCCGAGGACGCCGCCGCGCTGTTCAAGACCACGGTCACGCGATCGGCCGGTGACATGGACCAGATCTCAGCCGGGGCGGGCATCGGGTACTTCAGCCTCGTCCTCGGCTTCGGCCAGGGCCTCAACAGAGGGATCGTCGGTGGGCCGTCGACCCTGACGGAGTCGGTCGCTGCCGCCCTCCGCGATCGCGTGCAGCTCGGTGCCCAAGTGCTGGAGGTGGTGCGCAAGAAGGATTCCGTCGTCGTGCGATACCGGCAGGACGGCGTGGACCACGAGGTCGAGGCGCGCACCGTGGTCCTGGCGACGACCGCCGACGTCACGCATCGTGTCGGCGTGGATCTCCCACCCGAGCTGCGCGAAGCGCTCGGCCAGATCAAGTACGGCCCGCACGTCAGCTCGGCCTTCCTGACCGACGAGACGTCGGCGCGACCGTGGGACGACATCTACGCGATCGCCGCTCCCAAGCGCTCTTTCGCGATCGCGCTGAACCAGGCGAGCATCGTGCGCGGCGCCGAGTCCGTTCGTCGGCCCGGCGGCAGCTTCATGACCTTCTCGCCCGCCGGCCTCGGGCGCGCGCTGCTCGACAAGAGCGACGAGGAAGTCGTGCACACCCACCTGTCCGACCTCGAGCAGGTGCTCGGCTCCCCCGGGTTCTCCGACTCGGTCGTCGAGGCCAAGGCCGAGCGGTGGGAAGTCGCCTCGCCGTACGCCTTCCCCGGCCGGGCGAAACTCCAGCCCGTCCTCCAGCGAGGCGCCGGACGAGTGTTCCTCGCCGGCGACTACCTCGGAACCCTCTACACCGAAACCGCGGTCACGTCGGGGTTTTCCGCCGCCCAAGAAGCAGCCAGCCTGCTCGCGAGCCAGCGGCAGTCAGCAGGGGACGTCGCCGATGCGATTCCCCCACTTGCGCCTCACAAGCCCGTCCCCACCCGCAACGCCCAGAACAGGACCTTCGCATGACCGACCAGCTCCACGGTGTGCTCACCGCCTTGACCACTCCCTTCGACCGCAACGAGGAGATCGACGAGCCCGTGCTGCGGCGCGTGGTCGACCGCTCCATCAACGCCGGGGTGAACGGCGTCGTCGCCGCCGGCTCCACCGCTGAGGTCGGCGCGCTGTCCCCGGACGAGCGGCTTCGCCTCGTCGACAACGTCATCGACCAGACCGACGGCCGTGTCCCGGTCATCGCCCAGACCGGCGCGACCTCGACGCGCGAGGCCATCCGCCTCTCCCGCGCCGCACAGCGCTCGGGTGCGAACGTCCTCATGCTGGTGACGCCGTACTACGAGCCGATGTCCGTCCCGGAGACCGTCGCCTACATCAAGGACGTCGCCGAGGCCGTCGACCTTCCCGTCATGCTCTACAACATCCCGGCCGCGACCGGCGTCAACCTCGACCCCGAGACGGTGCGCTCCCTCGCCGAGGAGGTCGACAACATCCGCTACATCAAGGACTCCAGCGCGAACTGGGAGCAGGCGCTGCAGCTGATCCACCACCACAGCGACGTGATCGGGACGTTCATCGGGTGGGACGCCTACATCTACAGCGCGCTCGCCGAAGGCGCCGCGGGCGTCATGGCCGGGGCGGCGAACGTCGTTCCCCACGAGATCGTCGAGGTCAGCCGACTCGTCGCCGAGGGCGAGCTGGCCGGAGCCCTGTCCCGCTGGAAGGTCCTGTACCCGGTGATCGACGCGATGATCTCGGTGCCGTTCATCGCCGCGGTCAAGGCGGGACTCGAGCTGCAGGGCGAGCCCGTGGGTGTTCCTCGTCGTCCGATGAGCCCCCTGCCCGCTGACGCGGTCGATCGCATCAAGCACTCGCTGTCCCGACTCGTGCCGGAGGTGGCTTGATGAACCTGACGGAGATCCTGTCGTCCGTCTCGGACGCGATCTGGGCGCCGATGGCCTACGTGGTGCTCGGACTCGGCGTCGCGTACACGATCGCGACCAGAGGAGTTCAGTTCCGCCGGATTCCGGACATGGTCCGGCAGTTGCGGGAGACCAACGAGGAGGAGGGCGGGCTCTCGTCCTTCCAGGCGCTCGTCCTCGCCCTGGCCAGCCGTGTCGGCGTCGGCAGCATCGCCGGTGTCGCGACCGCCATCGCCGCCGGCGGACCGGGAGCGCTCTTCTGGATGGCCGCCACAGGTATCGTCGGATGCACCGTCGGCTACGCCGAGGCGACCCTCGCGCAGACGTTCAAGCGTCAGGTGGACGACGAAGACCGCAAGAAGGCCAACGAGGACATCGGCGGCATGCCGTACTACATCAAGCACGGCCTTCGCCTCCCCATCGTCGCCGGCATCGTTGCCGTGCTCGGCATGGTCGGCTACGGATTCGTCTTCCCCGGCTTCCAGGTCAGCACCATCGCCGCGAGCGCGCAGGTGGCGTTCGGCCTCCCGAAGTGGGTTCCCGCGGTTCTCGTGACCGGGCTGATCGCGGCGGTGATCTACGGCGGCACCACTCGGATCGTCAAGGTCACGCAGACCCTGGTACCTGTGCTCGCGATCGGGTACCTCCTCCTGGCGCTCGGCGTCATCTTCGCGAACCTCGAGCGCGTGCCCGACGCAATCCTGCTGATCGTGCGATCCGCCTTCGGCGTCGAACCGATGCTGGGCGGCATGGTCGGTGCAGCCGTCGCCTGGGGTGTGCGCCGAGCCGTCTTCGCTTCAGCCAACGGTCTCGGCGAGGCCACGTTCGCGGCAGCCGCCGCCCGCACCTCGCACCCCGGCAAGCAGGGCCTCGTCCAGACCTTCAGCATCTACATCGACGTGCTGCTCATCTGCATGGCCACCGGGCTCATGATGGTCGTCTCCGGGAAGTTCAACGTCTCGGACGGCTCCGGCGGCTTCCTCGTCAACAACATGCCCGACGTCGAGGCCGGACCCAGCTGGGTGCAGGCCGCGATCGACACCCTCATTCCCGGGTGGGGCGCCGGATTCGTCGCCGTGGCAGTGCTTCTCTTCGGCTTCACCTGCCTGCTGCTCTACTACTACGTCGCCAACTCCAACCTGCTCTTCCTCCTCGACGGCAAGCGGGGACCCCGCGCACAGCCGGTGCTCAAGCTGGGCACCCTCGCCATCGTCTTCGCCGGTTCGGTCGTGAACGCCGAGCTGGTCTGGGCCGTGGGCGACATCGGGCTGGGGCTGCTCGCGTGGATCAACCTCGCCTGCCTCGCCCTGCTGTTCCCGATGGTCTCCAAGATCTGGCGCGACTATGAGAACCAGCGCAAACAGGGACTCGATCCGGTGTTCGACCCGAAGGCGTTGAACATCCGCGGCGCCGACTTCTGGGAGCGCGATGAGGCTTTGGCCTCAGAGCATGAGAAGCGGCCCGTCAACGGACGCTAGCGGCACGTGGCGCCTGGCACGGCAGAACCCGCCGCGCCAGGCGCCATTGCGGGTATCGCGTTGTTCACATTGGACAGTGTCTGACGGACGTACAGCACTCGGTCGTCGAGGTGGACGTCGTTCCAGTGCAGGGCGGGGGCTTCACCTTCGCGCATGCCGGTGCCGATGAGGACTTCGCCGCCGCTCCTGGGCTTCTCGCGGCCCACGGTCCCCGAGGATGCGTTGCTCCGCGGGGCTTTGCGGGTCAGTCCTCCTGCCAGCTGCTGATCGTGGCCTCGCCGCCGCACAGGTCGAAGACTCCGTCCGACGTCTCAATGGTCTTCGGCTCACCGTCGTTCATCTTCAGGCTCACGGCCCAGACCCGGTTGCAGGCCGGCCCGTCGGGACCGCCCTGGTCGGCCGGCCACTCGACGTCCGCAGCGGCCGACTGGCCGGGCTCGAGGATGACCGGGCCGCCCGTTCCCGGCTCGCCGTGCTTGATCTGGAGACCGTCGGACGGGTTCCCTTCCCGGTCCATGAACGTCATGTCCGGGAAGTCGTCGGTCAGGGTGCAGCTAGCCTCGCCGGCGTTCGTGACCTTCAGGTGGGCGTTCACGTGGCCGGTCGAAGAGAGCTCGAAAGACGGTGTCATGTTGTCGATTTCGCAGGGCCCCTGTTCGTCAGGGCTTTCGTCGCCCTGCGAGTTCGAGCCGGCGTAGGTGCCACCCTGCGCACTGCCCAGCTGCGGGGCCGGCGGCGTCTGCTGGGCCGAGCCGCATGCGCTGAGAGAAAGTGCGAGGGCCGCGGCGGCGGTCAGGGTGGTCCCGATGGTGCGCAGGTTCATTTCATCGTCCTTAAAGGATCCGGTCTGCAACCTTCTTTCGATGACATAGACGTGCGCCCCCGTGGGTGGTTGCTTCCAACGAGTGTGACCGCAGACATACAGGACAACGTGGTTCACGTGGGGCCGTGAGCGCTTCATACCATCGTGTTCCGGCGGCTGGACGGGAGGTGACCACGAGGCGGGTCTGTGGGTAGCGGTTGAGCAGTTCGCGCAGCCACTGCCGCACTTGTTCTCCCAGCTCGCTCCCCATATGGCTGCCCCGGTGTCAGGGGACTCGATCCGGCGACCACCGCGACGACATTCATCAGGTGTTAGTGGCCTTCATCCGCATCCACGCGCCGCGCGGCAGGACACCAGCGAGCGCCCGGTGCCTTACGTGGAGGTGGACCGCCCGGACAAGCCCCGCGCTGATGTCCAGGCGGCGCTTACCGCGGTAGCCCATCTCGGATTCGGCGACCTGACCCCTTTGAAGGGCTTCATCTGCGGGGCGCAGAGCTCGCGTCTGCGCAGCTGCGAAGGGCAAAGCTCACGGTCGCGGATCTGCGCGACGCAGACCTCTCGAGCGCCGATCTGCGCGGCACGCGGTTCGAAGGTGCGGACCTGCGCGGCGCAGGGCTCCGGGGCGCGAGGTCCCTGACGCAAGATCAGCTCGACTCGGCGCTTAAGCTAAGCGGCATTGGGCCATAGCCGCAGCTGACCAGCAACGAGGCCGACCAGCACCACGCCCAGCGCGAGCAGCTGGGTCCAGATCCAGTTTCGTGCGCACCTGCCTGACGCGGTGCCGGCGCCGGCGAGCGAGCTCGTTTCATGGTCCACCCCGTGCCAGCGGCCCCGGGTGCGGTGGGGCGGTTCGGCACCGAATCTGGTGCGGAAAATGCAGCGCATAACCGGAACGGGGCAGGAAAAGGCACCGAGTGGCGCAAGTAATCTGTGCAGATGGCGGAGCATGCCGCGCACGAAGACCAGGGCTAACGCTGGCGGTGGCGGCGGGGCTCAATTCTGGTTCCTGGAGCGCAGTCGTGAGTGGCAGGCGTGGTAACAGCCGGAACGCTCCTAGTTCGGGACCGAGACCTGGTTGAACGGGAGCATCGGTTCCAGCCAGGGGAAGACCACGAACAGCAGTAGCGCGATCACTCCCAGGGCCAGTAGCAGCGCGAGCACCAGCTTCGCGCCCAGCGGCCCGGGGAGGTGACGCCAGATCCAGCCGTACATCTATGCCTCCCCGATCGTCTGCAACAACTGGGCATACGTGGCGTCGGCTGTCTTTGGGAACTGGTTGGTCAGCATCGCGTGCACGATCAGCCGTTGCCGGTCGGAGAACTGCGGGTGGCACGTGGTCAGCGTGAGCAGTGCGACCTGCTGTGCCGGCGGCAGGATGTCGGGCTGTTTGTGTGGCACCGGCGCCACGACATCGCCCTCGTTCGGGTTGACGATCTCGCGGCCATAGGTCTCGCCGTATGGGCCGCCGTCGCCCGCGTTCGTCCGCAGCGTGCCGACAGGCGAGCACTGCGGTTGCGCGCCCTTCCCGGTCGACCAGTTCGCGATCTCGTCCGAGTGCGGCAGCACGCGGTAGACGAAGAAGCCGGTCTGCGTCTCGACTACGATCGCGTCGCAGGAGCTCAGCAGGTCCAGGTCGTTGAAGGGCGCACCCTTGCCGACCCGGTGCCCGGCGACCGCGAAGTTGCCTGGTTCGCCGGGCAGCGCGGTGCCCTTGTAGTGCCCCGGCCCGACCTCCAGTGCCGCCGCTTCGGTGCCTTCCTGGATGGTGAAGTGGTAGTCGGCGCCGAAGCCCGGGATGTACAGCTTGGCGAACGCTTTGCCGTCGATCAGTTCGGGATGCGGGTGCCGGCCCTGTGCCCAGTCCCCGTTGAGCGTCGTCGTCGAGCTGGCCTGCTTCTTCGCCGAGAAGAAGTCGGTCACGTACAGCTCGTAGACGACGAACAGCAGGACGACCAGACCAGCGGTGATCAGCAGCTCGCCGAAGGTTCGCACGATCTTCGCGCCGAGTCCCCCCGATGACTTCGGCGCTTCCAGAATCGCCACGCGTGCTCCTTTCCGGAACTCGCTTACGTTAACGTGTCAGGTGTGGGGTGTCAGCCACGGATAGTTGTTTTCTTTACTTCGAGGTACACGGCTTTGCTGGGGCGCTTGCACACCGTGCCCGGGTGCTGGACCTCCTTGCTTACCTAGATCGCGAGAGCGGAAATCGCTTGCTCGGAAACGGTTCTCGCCTTCACGGTCAGCTTTTGGTTGGTCGTCACGATGATCGCCGCACCGCCTTTGGCCACGGCATACACCGCGCCGTCTTCCGTTGACTGGTAGCCGCCCTGCCAGCCTGCCTGGTCGGTCGCGGGGTTGCTCGTGTCCACCGGCGCAGCCTTGTCGACGAGTGCCTTCGCCACGGCCGGGTCGCCGGAATACGCCCGAACGGTGAGTTGGAGCTCCCCGGTGAGCGCATAGAAGAAGCATGCCGGGTGTGGCTTGTCCGCCGAGATCTGGACCTTCGACACGCGCTGCCCGTTCGCGTCGGCCACGAAGGCGTTGGTCAGGTAGGGGCACGGCCCGGCGCCGGTGGGTTGCGGATCGGGCGGGAGTTGGACCGGTGTGGTCGTGGTGATCGGCGAAGTGCTGGTGGGCGCGGGCTGGCTTGTCTGCGAGCAGGCCGTTGTGAGGGCGGCGATGATCCCGAGGGCAAGCATGGTTCGTCGCATGGCCCGCATTCTCCCGACCAAAGACGGGTTGCCGGGTGTGACCCCTCTAGATCGATTGGCCGCTTCAGGCCGTCTGTGTCAGAGGTCGAGAGCTGAAACTACTTGTTTCGTAACGGTTCTCGCCTTGACCGTCTGCATCTGGTCGGTGGTGACCACGATCGCCACGCCCTGCTTCGCGACCGCGTAGACCGCACCCTCACCCGGTGAGCTACTGACTTCGACCCGGCGCGCACCAAACAGAGCAGTTCGCCCTGGCGCGGGCTAACCAAGTACGGGCTGTTTGGCCGCGACGAGGTACGCCTCACGGCTGCTCTCGTCGAGGGCATCCGACAGGCGTGGTCTGCCCGCCCGCGCCAGTGGCGGATCGCAGGCGGGCAGACCATCCGGTTTTTCAGCGTTGCTTGGCGCGACGCTTCCGGCTCACGAACACGAATGCCGCGCCCGCACCGAGGAGCACCAGACCGAGGAAGATCATCTCTGGCAGGCCGGAAACACCGGTGTCGGCCAGCGAGTCCGTCCGCGTGTTGGACGAGGGCGGCGTGGCAGGCATCGGGGTCGTCGGAGGTGCAGGGGCCGGCGGCGTCGACGTCGGCGGCGCAGGCGGCGGCGGTGCCTGTGGGATGTGCACGGCGGCGTCGATCGTGTGATCGACCCCTCCTGGGTTGGCGGGCGCCGTGACAGGTGCGTATCCGTTGCACAGCTGCCCGGTGGTCGGCGGGGTCACGTTGGAGTCATGTGCCCGGTCCTCACCGGCCAATGGGAGTGTGAACCGCAGCTCGGTTGCCGGCGGCTGGCTTGGCACCTTGCTGGTGTTCGCGGTGCACACGTCGAATTGCACCGTGTACTTCGCACCCGGCGTGAGCTCGTAGGCCGCGCCGACACCACCAAAGTAGTACTCGCCGGCGGCGTCGGTCTTGGTTGTGGCGACCTGCTTACCGCTGGCGTCCAACAGGTTGATCGTCGCATTCGGTAGCGGCACCTGTCCGGGGTCCTGGATTCCGTTGTGGTCGCCGTCGAACCACACCAGGTTGCCGATCTGGATCGGCGCATTCGCCGCCGCATACGCGATATCGCCGAGCCCACCGGCCTTACCGAATCCGTTCTGGCCCGAAGCGACGAACTGGTACCCGTTGGCGGGCGGGTTGTTACCGGGCCCCTTACCGGTCTCGATGTTGTAGTAACCGGTCCCGTCAGTGCTGTAGTTGCCGGACGGGTCCATCTCCGTGCTGATGACCCATTGTTGCTGCGGGATGTAGGCCACCGAGCCTTGTGCGGCTTCCTGGTGCACCCCGGGGGTCTGGCTCGGGGCACCCTTGGCCGGAACGTAGTCGCCCGGGAAGTATTCGACGACGCCGCTGTTCTGGCTGCCGCCGGTGGCGTCGTCCGCGTGGTTGGGGCAATTTCCTGTGCCCTCCCACGAGTATCCCCCGGTGGGCTTGGCGCAGGCCATGTTGATGTCACCACCGGACATGCCGTTTTCCTGAGTGGTTTTGCCCGGCCGAGGGTCGATCCCACCCGCACTGATCACGTCCATGAACCGGTCGCGGAAACCTAGAATCATCGAGCCGTCACGGGCGAAGGCGAGGCTGGCCAACTCCGGCTGCGGATTGATGGCGACGTTGCCCAGGCGCAATTCGTCCCAGGTCGACAAGTTGGTGTTCCACGGGTTCCAGTGGTTGTTCTGGGCCTCGCCAGGGCTACCGTGGTAGACGTAGCCGCGCTCGGCAGTAAGCGGCTGGGTCAGCACCGTGGTGAATTGCCTGCCGTCATAGGCGTAGACGACAGCCTTCAGGTCTGTGCGCTTCTGCGTGCTCTCCGCGTTACACACGCCACCGACGTAGAGCGTGTTGTTGTGCGTTTCAAGCCCGAACGGCCGCCAGTCGGTGGGCGCCGCGCAGCCCGGGTCCGGAATCGGCACCGTCGCTTCGGGTACTGATGCGGTGGCCCCGGTCGCATCGAAGCTCACCAGGGTCCGGGTCAGCAGGTTCACCGCGTACAGGGTCGAACCGTCCGCCGACAGGGCCAGGCTGCCGATGCTCTCTTTACCCGGCGCGTTGGTGAACCCAGCGTCCTTGTTCATGTTGGCGGTGTCGTGCGGCGTCACCACGGCGCCCGGCACCTTCGCGAACAAGGTCGGCGCGCCCCCACCGTCGGCCGGCACGGTGTAGATCGCATCACCACCATCCGGCCCGTATGGGGCGTGCCGCCGGGCGAACTCGCTCTGGAACAGCCGCTGCCGGTACCTGTCGTAGGCCAGCCCGAAAGTCGTGCCCACCTGGGATTGCGTGGTGAGCGTGGTCGGACACGCCACGTCGCTGGGACACGTGCCCCGGCGGTTCGTCCCGAACGCCACCAATGACCGGGTGTCCGTCCCACCAGCGGCATTCTGGATCGGCACGAAATACCGGGAATCGGGGAGTGCATAGTCGGCCGCGTCCCAGACCCCGGTGATCACCGAGGCGTTCTTGCCGGCTGACACGTCGACGAACGTGGTGAAGCTGTCAAAGTGGTTTGGCGCCGTCGAGGCCGGTGCCGCCTGCAGATAGTCGCTGTACGGCGCAGGGATGGTGACATCGACGCGGTACTGGCCGCCGGTCAGCACGGTCGACGGCGACACCACGACTTTTCCGGTGGAATCCGTGGTGCCGGAGACGCGATGGCCGGCCGGATCGGCAACATCAACCTTCATACCCTGCTGCGGCACGTCCATTGCCGTGTTGATCACGCCTGTGCCGAAGAAATCTCGTAGAACCTGAACCGTCAGTGTGCCGTCAATTGCTGAAGCGCCAGCCGCCCAAGAAGTCCCCACAATCGGGCCCGTGGCGCTGCCTACCAGCAACAGAACGCTCAAACCCAACCGCACCAGCCGTTTCCCGGCTGTCCGGCTCGATCCTCTACCGGCTCGGCTCATAGCTATCGCTGCCCCTTGTCATGATGAACAAGCCCTCTTCGGGCTGAACAACCGCTTCATAGCCCAGGTGACAGCCGATCCCGAAAGATCATCCCGAACCGCTATATATAACCAGAAAACCGTGCGGCTGCCAAGATGGGTGATTTAGGGGGGAATCGGCGGATCTGTTAGCGTCGCGTCGCGTGCGGAGCATGAGAATCCGGCAAGGTCTCCCGCGGCGCGCCGGCCGACGCCAATGGCTGCGGCCACGCTGGGTGGCAGCCGTCATCGGCATTGCGGGTGCCGCGGTGGTCGCGTTTCTGGTCGCCGGCACCGGCTCAGGTCCTACCGGTCCACGTGCATTGACCTCGGATGAGGCGAACCGGCTGGCGATCACGCGGTTTCGCAATTTCCAAGCGGGGGGCCGCGCGGTGACGATCACCGTGCCGAGCACCGCCGGCGGGCTGGTCATCACGGGGTCCATCGACTACCGCGCCAAACTCGGTTACGGCGTGGTGCACGGCACCGGGCGCGATACGTCCAGCGACGGGCTGATCGAATGGACGGCCGCCACCGTGCTTGTCCACCCGATGGCGAACGCCCCGGCGGAAGCACCGGCATCGCCGCCCGGGTCGGATTGGTACAGCCGTCCGCTGCACACGACCGGCAGCGCGCTGGACACCTCGTTGGCCATCGCGCTCAGTCTCGGCAGCGACCGGCCCGACAACGCCGCACTACTGCCGCAGAACGGCGCCACCTGGACTGGACAGGACCAGCTGGAAGGCCACCAGGTGGACGTCATGACCGGGCCGGACGCCGGTGCCAAGCCCGGTACGGCGGGCACCGTGCGCTACTGGATCGGCTCGGACGGCACCATGTATCGGGTCCAGGTCAAGGTGGCTTCCGAACCGCAGCCAGTGGTCATCGAATTCGACACCGGGAAATATGTTCCGGTTCAGCCCGTACCCGGAGTCACCCCACCGCCGTAGCCGCCGCTCACGATGTCTGCACCAGCGCACTGCCGGCGAGCAGTGACGCTGACGGCAGCGGGATGCTTGCGATGTCCGGTAGCGCCGGAACGGCCGGAACAGCCGTGGCGCCGGTGGTGGTGGCATTCGGGAACTGTGGCTGTGCGTCAGGCACAGCCACATCGGTGAACGGGATACCGCCGGGCGCCTTCGGCATCACCCATGTGCCGGACGGCGTGGGCGACTGGGCAGGAACCGGGCAGGACGCGGTCGCCACGAGCCGAGCGGGCACCGTCGTGCGCAGATCATTGGCGCGCAGGCAGTTACCCCGTCCCTGCGTGGCGGTGGGAAACGTCCAGCCGACGTCAATGCCGTTGGCTGCGAACGTGTTTTCCACGATCTGGTTCCCGTCCGGTGGAAGGTCGGCGGTTGCGGTGATCACCATCCCGGCGTTGATATTGCCGGCGATCCGGTTGCGGCTGAACTGGTTCTCGCTGCCGCCATCGATGCCGATGCCGATGCCCCACCCGCCGTCGGCCTGCTCGGGGGTCGGTGCCTGCTGGTTGCCCGCGACCAGGTTGCCCGCGACGACGGAACCTCGCTGCGGGAGCAGCTTCTCCTGGTGGTCGGAGTTGATGGTGAGTCCGACCCGGTTACCGACAAAGCGGTTACCGACCACGTACATCTCGCCACTGGCGTTGGTGCCTTCGTAACCGACCGCGTTGAGTTCGGCGATGTTGTCCCGCACCACGATATTGCACGGCTTGCACTGCCCGACATAGATCCCCGAGTCAGCCGAACCTGACGTGTACGAGTGCTCAATGACGCCGTCCTGCGCGGAGAACGCGTAGATGCCGTACAGCCCGTTGCGGGTCGCGGTCACATGGGAAACCAAGAACGATTTCAGGAACGTGACGGGCTCGTCGCCGGTGTCGTAGCCGCCGCTCGCCCCCGGCAATCCGGCAACCGCTTTCGCCGAACCGGTGACCAGAACCCCGTTCTGCGTGTTGTTCTCCACGGTCAGGTTCTCCACGGCCACCCCGGGTGCGGCGACGACGATGCCGTTCGGCTGCTGCAACCGCCCGTCGATGATGACCTTGTCCCGAGACTCGCCACGAAGAGTAATTCGAGCCGTGGCGATCTTCACGGACTCCTGGTACACGCCCGGCGCGACCAACACGAGGTCACCGGGCTGAGCGAGAGACACCGCAGCCGAGATCGTCGGGGCGTCAGCCGGCACTCGGATCGTCACGTGCGCACCGGTCGGTCGTCGGCCCTCGCCCGATCCGTCATCGCCGGCGCCGCAGCCGGCCAATACGAGCATCAGCGTACCCAGCACCGCGACTGTCACGCGAAGACCGAAACGAGGCATGATCGCAGTTTGGCATGGACGCCGGATTCACCCGTGAGAGGGCGGATATGGCACTCTCCATACCGTGAGCCGAGCCGATCATCGCCCGTCACGCCGCGCGTTCCTCGGTGTCACCGGTACCGCAATGGCCGCCGGCCTCGCCGCCGGGTGCGAATCGGGCTCCCCTCGGTCGAGCCAACTCGATGCCCCCGCGTCAACCACGCCGGTGTCACCGACGGGCCAGCACCAGGCGGGCATCACGCTCCCGCAGCCTGCCCAGCTCAATCTGCTGGCCGTGGTGGCCGACCTCGGTGATGCCGTGGCTGTCGGCCCATTGCTGGCCGACCTCGGCCAGGCCATCCTCACGCTCACCGCGGGGACCGATGCACGACTGCTGGGCCTACCGCCGGGCGATCTCACCGTGACGATCGGAGTGGGCCCCCGACTGGTACGCATGGTCGATCCTTCCCTACCCGGCGCCGTGGATCTCCCACAGTTCTCCCGCGAGCAGATCGTCCCGCAGGCACGCGGCGGTGACCTGCTGATGCAGATCTGCGCCAGCAACGCGTTGGTAGTACCGGTCGTCGCCGCCGCGCTCTTGGACCAGGCTGGCGACCGGATGCACGAACGCTGGCGGCAGTCCGGGCGCCGCGGCTCGAACATTCCCGTAGATCAGGGCCTTACCGCGCCACGAAACCTGTTCGGTTTCATCGACGGCATCGTGGGCCCGCACACCACCGTCCAAGAACAACGAGACCTGTGGCTGGCCGCGCCGGCTCCAGTCGCCGGCGGCACCATTGCCGTACTGCGACGCATGGAACTCGATCTGCCGCGGTTCGCCACGCTGTCCGTTGCCGACCAGGAAGCAGTCTTCGGTCGGTCCCGAGCCACCGGCGCGCCTCTCTCCGGTGGCACCATCACCTCGGACCCGAACCTCGGCGCCAAAACACCGGACGGACGCTACCTCATCCCGGCGGACGCCCACGTCCGCAGAGCGCACTCCAACGTCGTCGGCGTCGGCCTCATGCTCCGTCGTTCCTACAGCACCGACGAACCCGCCCCCGGCCTGCTTTTCATCAGCTTCCAGAACGACCTACGAACATTCACCAACACCCTGACCCGAATGGATCATTCCGACGCGCTGCTGGAATTCACCACCACTACCGCCAGCGCGACCTTCCTGATACTCCCCGGTTTCGACCAACAACACCCGCTTGGCGCCACACTGTTCCACTGACGATCGACCACAGTAGACAGTGGCGAACAAGAATCCATAGTGGACGTCAGATCACGCCAAGCTCGTAAGCACGCATCAGCACGTCCTCGCGGCTGGACGCCTCTAGCTTGCGGTAGACGCTTTTCACCCGCGTGCGCACGGTGTTGACGGACACGACGAGCTTGCGCGCGACCTCCGCGATGGTCAGGCCGGCGCCCAGTTCGGTGAGTACCACCTGCCCGCGATTGCTCAGTCGGGCGCGCCAGGAACGCACGCAGCTCGGCGAGGACGCCGATGAGTGTTTCGGTGTTGTAGGCGTCGGGTTGGACGTGGAAGGTCACCTGCGGTCTACGACCATCATCAGGGCCGGGTGGGTAGCACAGCGCGGCGGCCATCGACGCGCGTTTCCAGTTGAACCGGTTGCTCCAGCACCCGGGTCTGTCCAACCCGTGCCCAGCTGCGGCGGTGATCAAGCTGTTGTGGCTGGCCATCCGCGACATCGAAGACAAACGAGCCCGCAGACGTGTCAACGCCGGCCGAATCGTGGTTCTGGCATTGTTTCCGTGATGGACCCGGGTGCGGCCCCGCCAGCGGGGACAGTTGATCAGGTTCTGCGTGTGCTGATCTTGGAGTGCTTGGCGTCCTGTTCCCGCATCTTGCCCAGTTACGGATTGACGCCGTGCACGCTGCGGGATCGGTGGTGCGGGTCGAGGCGAGCACGCTCAGCGGATGCGTGGCGTGTTTTGGCTGCGGAACGCTGTCCGATCGGGTGCACAGCCGATACGAACGGCGGTTATCCGACACCGCGATCTCAGGTCGGGAGGTGTTGATTCCCCCTCCCACCCCGCACAACATCACGACTCCCAAAACCCTCCCAATAGCCAGATCATCAACCACAATGGACGATCAAAAGATCCACACCACAACGCAAAAAGACCCGCTGACCCTGTCGGGTTCCAAAAGTCGGCTGCGGCCGTGACCTGTACTGATCGACACACCGCGGCGATCCAGGAATGATCGTGCGCCGTGTCGTTGCGCATGCTCTACCTGATCTTCATCCGGCTGGCGGGCTGGCTGGTATTGCTCGGCCGTTCGTCGGCGGCCAAGAATGCGGAGTTGCTGATCTTACGCCACGAGGTCGCCGTGCTGCGCAGAACGACCCCCAAACCGCGCCTGGACTGGGCGGACCGGGCAATCCTTGCAGCGCTCATACGGCTGCTGCCCGCGCCCCCTGCACGGATACCGGCTGATCACGCCAGGCACAGTAATGCGCTGGCAACGCCGCCTGGTCGCTAAAAAGTGGACCTACCCGCACCGATCCGGACGTCCACCCATCAACGAGACACTCGCCGCGCTGATCGAGCGGATGGCCACGGAGAACGAGACCTGGGGATATCAACGAATCCAGGGCGAACTCCTCAAACTCGGCCACCGCGTTGGCGCTTCGACGATCCGCAGGATCCTCAGGCGACGGCAGATACCGCCGGCGCCGTGCCGAAACACCGACACGACCTGGCGGCAGTTCCTGCGCACCCAGGCCTCGGCCATGCTTCGCTCTCCGACGCGTGCGCGGGTAGCGCGGCCGTCAGATCAGGTGGGCGCGGCAGGCGAGCTGGACTTTGAGCCGCTGCTGCGGGTCGTCGAGGTCGACGCCCATCAGCTCGCTCGCCCGGCGCACCCGTCGTCCGACGACGTTGCGGTGCACGTGCAGTTCCTCGGCCGCACGGGCCGGTGAGCCCTGGTGGTCCAAGTAGGACTGAAGAGTGCGCAGCAGCGGCTCGGCGCGGCGCTTTCCCAGGGACAGCACCGGGTGGAGCAGTTCGTCCACTGCTTCGCGTGCGGCGTCGGAGGAGTACCACTCCAGCAGCATCCGGTCTAGCCCGGCGGCGTCGAAGGCCGCGGGCGATTTCGGGTCGTGGCGGCGGAGCAGGGCGCTGCGCGCCTCGCGCGCCGAGATACGCGCGCCCAGCGGGCCTCGGTGCGGAGTTCCCACGCCGCAACGCATTTCCGCTGCGGGAAAACGTGCGCGCAACGCTTCGAGCAGTTGCCCGGCTTCGGCGAGCACGGTTCGCATGCCGTCGCGGCGCGGGTCGGTGGGCTGCGACCGCAACAGGATCAGGGATTCGTCGACCCGGGCGGTGTTCCACCGCGCGGTCACGGTTTCACGCAGCACGCGCAGAGCTTCCGAGGTAGCGGCTTCCAGCACGCGGTACCGTTCGGTCCCGGTCAGCGCGGTGGGTTCGGCTCGCAGCACCACGTGCCAGGCGTCGACGGGCAGGCCCAGCGCCCGCCCGCGCGGGGCGAGCTGCAACGCGGTGTCCTCCGGCACCACCAGCAGCTCGGCCAGGAGCTGACCGCGGGAGCGCCCCGGGATGTCGGCCGTGTTCCCGCCCGCCGAGACCAGCGCCGCCATAGTCAGCACCGACCGCACCGCCACGCCCAAGTGCCCGCCGCGCCGCGGGGCCGACAGCCGGACCTCACCGTCGGTTCCGACCGCCACCGCGCCGTCCTCGCCCGCGACGGCCGCACGCGCCTCCACGTCGACGCCCAGCACCTGCCCGGCCAGCGCCGCCGCCCGCCGCGGATCACCGGCCGCGGTCGGCAGTTCCCGTGCAGCGGAGTCGACCCGGGCGAGCGCGTCAGCGGCGTCGCCGTCGATCGCGCGCGCCACGGCGACGACGAGGGCGGCGAGATCGCCGGTCGCCCGCAGGACGCAGAGGTGCCGTTTGCGGGCCAACGCCTCAACGGTCGGTGGCGCCTCGTCCACGCCGTCGGTCAGCACCAACGCCGCGACGCCTGCAGCCGCCGCGTCCCGCACCGCGACGTCCAGCCGGTAGCCGGACACCGGTGCGAGCAGCACGGCCACGCAGCCCGCAGGCAGCGCCGCCAACCCGTCGAGGCGGCGCTCCAGACGCACGCCAGTGACCGGGCCTGCGGTGACCGGGCCGCAGAGCACCCGGACGTCGTCCAGACCTGGGGCGGCGAGCACGTCCTCGACCGATGTCATCCCGGAAGTGTGCCACCAGCACCGCCTGATGCCGAACGAGGTGCTTCGGGCACCCTTCCGCGGTGACTTCGGTCCCTAGGGTGGGCGCATGGAAATCGACGCCGGTCTGATCCCGGACTTCGCACGCGGCTGCGCCGTCCTGGGCTCCGGCGGCGGTGGTGAGACCGAAGTGCCCAGCCTCGCGGCGGCGCAGGCGATCGAGGAGCACGGCCCGGTGCCGGTCCTCGCGTCCGGTGAGCTGGCCGCGGACGCGCTGGTCATGCCGGTCAGCACGTTCGGGACATCGGCGGTCAGCGCCGAACGCGTCGGCAGCACCCGCGAACCCGCGCACCTGCGCGACCGGGTCGAACGAATCCACGGCCGACCGGTGGCGGCGGTGCTGGCCACCGAGATCGGCGGCATGAACGGCCTGGTCGCGCTGACCCACGCCGCCCGGCTCGGCGTCCCGCTGCTCGACGCCGACGCGCTGGGCCGCGCCTTCCCCCGGCTGGACCAGAACGTGCTGCACCTGGCCGGTCTGCCGCCGGTGCCCGCAGTGCTGGCCGACGAGCACGGCCGGACCGTGGTGATCGACGACGTCGACGCGCCGTGGCTGGAACGGTTCGTGCGCTCGGTCCTCGACGCCTTCGGCGGACATGTCACGGTCAGCGACCACCCGCTGACCGCGGGAGAGGCAGCGGCGCATGCGGTCGCCGGATCGGTCGGCCGCGCCCTCGCCCTCGGCGCCGCGCTGGCCGATGGCGTGCCCGGCTCCGGGCTGGAACAGGCCCGGGTGCTGGCGCGGACGAAGGTGCGGGAGGTCCGGCACCCGAGCGACGCGGCCACCGAGGTGCTGCTGGAAGGGCTCGGCGACGACGACGGGCGGCTGTTGCGGATCGAGGCGCGCACCGAGTACCTCGCGGTGTTCGAGGACGGCCTGCCGGCGGCCGTCGTGCCCGAGTTGATCGCCGTGATCGATACCCGCACGGGTGAGTCGATCCCGGTCGACGGTCTCCGCTACGGGCTGCGGGTCAGCGTCCTGGTGCTCGACTGCGCACCCGTGTGGCGCACCCCGGAGGGGCTGCGGTTGGGCGGACCGGCCGCGTTCGGACTGGAGGGCCTGTCGTGATCATCGGCGTGGACGTGGGCCCCGACCGGACCGACGCAGTGCTGCTCACCGAAGGCACGGTCGTCTCGACCAGCGTGCAGTCGGTCGACGACGCGGTCGTCAGCGTCGTGACCGCGGTGCGCGCACTGCCGTCCCCATGCACCGACGCGCACCAGGTCGTGATCGGTTTCCCCGTCGCCGAACGCGCCGTGGTGCGACGCGAAGGTCTCGCCCGCGTGGGCGTCGTCCGCATCGGCGCGAGATCCGATGCGGTGCGGCCGCTGTTCGGCTGGCCGTCCGACCTGCACGCCGCGGTGTGCGCGGGAGTCGCGGTCGTCGGTGGCGGCTCCGGGCTCGTCCGGGAGGACGAGACGCCGCTGGACCGCGACGCAGTGGCGCGGTTCGCCGCCCGGATGGCGGGCGAAGCCGAGGCGTTCGCGGTCTGCGGCGTGTTCTCGCCCGCACACGGCGAGCAGGAGCTCGAGGTCGCCGAGCTGCTGCGCCGCGAGGTCGGCGACACGCCACACATCGCGCTGTCCGGGGAGATCGGGCCGTTCGGGCTCATCGAGCGGGAGAACACCGCCGTGCTCGACGCCGCACTCAGCCGGTTGACCACCGATCTGGCCGACCGGCTCGAACACGCGCTCGCCGGACTGGGGCTGCACCCCACCACCGTGCTGGTGACCAGGGGCGACGGCACCCTGATGAGCCTGGAGTACCTGCGCGCCCACCCCGGGCTGAGCCTCGGCAGCGGTCCGGCGAGCGCCCTGCGCGGCGCGGGCGTGCTGACCGGGTTCAGCGACGCGATCGTCGCCGACGTCGGCAACGGCCGCATCGGCGCGCTCACCGCGGGCTACCCGCAGGAATCCGGGCACGGCGAGCGGATCGGCGGGGTGCCGGTCTGCTTCCGCACGCCCGATCTGGTCCAGGTCGACGGCACCGCCCCGCGCCGGTGGGCGGAGGCAATCGACCGGATGCGACCGGCCGCCGGACGACTGCCGATCGTGGTCGTCGGCTCCGAGGCCGAGCTGCCCGGCGACATGGAGACCGTGCGACCCGAGCACGGCGCCGTCGCCGGGGCCATCGGCGCCGCCGCCAGCCCGGTGGGCGGCCGGTTCGAGCGGATCGTCCGGCTCGACCCGCACATCGACGCCGCCGTCGACGACATCCGCGAGGGCGCCCGCGCCAGCGCAGTGCGCGCCGGGGCCGATCCGCGCCACGTGCGCGTCATCGGCGTCGAGCGCACGGCAGTGCCCTACCTGCAAGGCACGGTGATCCGGCTGCGCGCTCGCGCCGCCGGGCCACCGATGACCCCCGAGACGTGAGGATCTCCCATGTCGCAGTCCGATGCGGACTACCCGCTGGAGCGGGTGCCCAGATCCGCCCGCTACTCCTGGTTCAACGTGGCCGTGCAGCGCTTCGGCCAGCTCTCCGACCTCACCCAGTTCCTGCTCGGCGCGACGCTCGGCGCCGGACTGTCGTTCTGGGGCGCGTTCTGGGCGTTCACACTGGGATCGGTGATCCTGGAGATCGTCTGCATCTTCGTCGGCATCGCCGGGATGCGCGAGGGCCTGTCGACGTCGGTGCTGACCCGCTGGGCCGGGTTCGGCCGCTACGGCTCGGTGCTGATCGGTCTGGTGATCGCTGTGAGCTTGTTCGGCTGGTTCGGCGTGCAGACCGCGGTATTCGCCAGTGGCCTGCACTCCTTGGTCGGCGCGATCCCGCTGTGGGGCTGGTGCCTGATCACCGGGCTGGCGGTAACGGCCCTGGTGCTGCGCGGATTCCGGGCGATGGGCTGGACCGCGTTCGTCACCGTGCCGGCGTTCCTGGGCCTTGCGGGCTGGGCGATGTCGGTGGAAATCTCCCGGCACAGCATCGGCGACCTGGTCGCCTCGCCGCCCTTCGGCACCGGGATGTCGATCGCCACCGGCGCGACGATCGTCGCCGGTTCCTACATCGTCGGCGCGGTGACCACCCCGGACATGACGCGGTTCAACCGCAACGCCGCGGACGTGGTCAAGCAGACCGTGGTGGGCATCTCGCTCGGCGAGTACGTGCTGGGGCTGGCCGGGGTGCTGCTGGCCTACGCGGTGAAGACCTCCGACGTGATCGCGATCATCACCGCGTCCTCCGGCGTCGCCGGGGTGATCATCCTGGTCTCGGCCACCGTCAAGATCAACAACTGGAACCTGTACTCGGCCACGCTGGGCCTGATCAACGCGGTCGAGTCGCTGACCGGGATCCGGCTGAGCCGGGTGCGGGTGACCATCGTGGTCGGCGTGCTGGGCAGCCTCGCCGCGGCGGCCGGAATCCTCGACGCCTTCGAGGGTTTCCTGACCCTCCTCGGCGTGCTCACCCCGCCGATCGCCGGGATCGTGGTCGCCGAGTACTTCGGGGTCCGGCGCTGGCGCCCGCAGCTGGACGCCTCCCGCGCGCTCGGCAGGCTGCCAGAGACCGAACCGGCCTGGGTGCCCGCGACGATCGTGCTGTGGCTGGCCGCCTCCGTCGTCGGCTGGCTCTCCGACCACTACCAGTGGTGGGGCATCCCCGCCCTCAACTCGCTGCTGCTGGCCGGGCTCGGCTACCTCGCCGCAGGCGCGCTCGGCCTGGTCCGGGGACGCGGCGAGATCCCCGTCGAGCAACCGGCGCGACCCGCCGCAGCACTGGAAACCACCCACTGAGAGGTCTCTCAATGCGAATCGGAATCGACGTCGGCGGCACCAACACCGACGCGGCGCTGCTGGGCGACGACGACCGGGTGCTGGCCACCGCCAAGTCTCCCACCACCGCCGACGTCACCACGGGTGTCGCCGACGCCGTCCGCCGGATGCTGGGAGGCGGCGACACCGGCCAGATCAGCGCGGTCATGATCGGCACCACGCACTTCCTCAACGCACTGGTCGAAGGAGCGCGGCTGGCGCCGGTGGCGGCGGTGCGGCTGGGCCTGCCCGCTACCGCGGCGCTGCCGCCGATGGTCGACTGGCCGGAGCGGCTGCGCACCGCCGTCGGCGGGCACACCTACCTCTGCCACGGCGGCCGCGAGTTCGACGGCCGCCCGCTGTCGGCGCTGGACCCTGCCGAACTCCGCCGGGTGGCGGCCGACATCGCCGCGCACGGGGTGCGCTCGGTGGCGGTGTCGTCGGTGTTCTCACCCGCGGCGGCCGAGGACGAGCAGCGTGCCGCGGAGATCCTCGCCGCCGAACTCGGCGACGTGCACCTGTCGCTGTCGCACGAGATCGGCCGGGTCGGGCTGCTGGCGCGGGAGAACGCCACGATCATCAACGCCGCCCTGCGCGAACTCGCGGTGACCATCGTGGACTCCTTCGGCGCCGCGCTGGCCGACGTCGGCGTCACCGCGCCGTTCCTGCTGTCGCAGAACGACGGCACGCTGATGGACTTGGACTTCGCCCGCCGTTACCCGGTGGCGACCTTCGCATCCGGGCCCACGAACTCCATGCGCGGCGCGGCATTCCTGTCCGGGCTCGCCGACTGCGCGGTGGTCGACGTCGGCGGCACGACCTCCGACATCGGCATCCTCACCGGCGGATTCCCCCGCGAGGCGGCGGGGGAGAGCGAGGCCGCCGGGGTGCGCACCAACTTCCGGATCCCCGACGTGCTGTCGCTGGGCATCGGCGGCGGATCGCTGGTCGGCGACGACGGCGAGGTCGGTCCGCGCAGCGTCGGCTACCGGCTCACCGACGAGGCGCTGGTGTTCGGCGGCTCGACGCTGACTGCCACCGACCTGGCGGTCGCCTGCGGCCTCGCCGAGATCGGCGACCCGGCGCTGGTCGCGCACCTGGACCGGCCGTTCGCGACCGCTGCACTGCGGAGGGTGGCCGAACGGCTGGCCGACGCGGTCGACCGCATCCGGACCTCGGCGGCACCGCTGCCGGTGGTGGCAGTCGGCGGCGGCAGCGTCCTGGTCCCCGGACAGCTGCCCGGATTCCCGGACGTGCACCGCCCCGATCACTTCGACGTGGCCAACGCGGTGGGCGCGGCCATCGCCCAGGTCGGCGGCGAAGTCGACCGCGTTTTCCGGATACCGGACGGGAAGCGGACGGCGGTGCTCGACCAGGCCAGGGCGGAGGCCGTGGCGCGCGCCGAGGACGCGGGCGCCCGGGCCGGCACGGTCCGCGTCGCCGACATCGAGGAAGTACCGCTGGCCTACCGGCCCGGCGGCGCCACCCGCATCCGGGTCAGAGCCGTCGGCGACCTGGACCTGTCCCGGATCGGCGCGAAGGAGACCGCGAATGCGTGAGATCGGTATCGACGACCTCGACGACATCGCCCGCGGCGCGGGCATCCTCGGCACCGGTGGCGGCGGTGATCCCTACGTCGGCAAGCTGCTGGCCCGGGAAGCGATCCGCCGCAACGGTCCGGTGACCGTCGTCGACATCGACGAGGTCCCCGCCGACGCCACCGTGGTGCCGATATCCGGGCTCGGCGCACCGACGGTGCTGCTGGAGAAGCTGCCCAACGGCAGCGAGGAGATCATCGCGCTGCGGGCGCTGGAGGAGGTGCTCGGCCGCCGCGCGACCCACATCGTGCCGATCGAGATCGGCGGAGTGAACTCGATGCTCCCGCTGGCCGCCGCGGCCGAAGCCGGGCTGCCGGTGGTCGACGGCGACGCGATGGGCCGCGCGTTCCCCGAGGCCCAGATGGTGCTGCCGGGCCTGATCGGGGTCGCCAACACGCCGATGGCCATCGCCGACGACAAGGGCAACACGATGGTCGTCCGCGCGGTCGACAACCACACCGCCGAACGCATCGCCCGCACCGTCTGCGTGCAACTGGGCTGCCAGATCAGTTGCGCGGACACGGTGATGCGCGGCGACCAGCTCGCCGCTGGACTGGTGCCGGCCACGCTGACGCTGGCCCAGCGGCTCGGCGAGGAGGTCCGCCGGGCTCGGGCGGGCCACGCCGACCCGGTCGACGCGGCGCGCGAACTGCTCGGCGGCAGGCACCTGCTGGCGGGCAAGGTTGTCGACGTCCAGCGCCGCACCGAAGGCGGCTTCGCCCGGGGCAGAGCCGTCCTGGAAGGGGCGGGCCAAGTGCTAGAGCTGGACTTCCAGAACGAACACCTGATGGCCACAATGGATGGTGCTGTCGTGGCGACCACGCCCGACCTGATCTGCGTACTGGACACCGAGACCGGTGAACCGGTCACCACCGAAGGCATGCGGTACGGACTGCGCGTCAGCGTGCTGGCCACGCCGTGCGACCCAAGGTGGACCAGTCCTGCCGGCCTGGAGCTGGCCGGTCCGAGGTATTTCGGTTACGACACCGACTATCGGCCCTTCTAGTTCATAGTGGACGGAGGCAGCAGGGCGGCCAGGCCGTCGAGGTGGCGCTGCAGGCCGAACTCGACATCTCGTCCAGATCGATCGGCCCCGCATCGCGTCCCAGGGCAGCCATCAGGGCGAGGAGACGGCCGGACTCGAAGACCTCGCGCAGCAGCGGCTGGTCCCACGCCAGCCGCTGCTGCGCCGCTGATCCCGGTGTCCTGCTCGGCTTCGACCTCGAAAGCGTTGATCGCGGCGATGCCGCCGACGTAGCCGTTGGGGTCCAGGCCGAGCCCGCCGAGCGCGCGAAGTTGCAGTCGACGTGGCGCATGACGCTGAGCACCGCCAGCGTCTGCCGCGGCGGACCGCCGGAACTCCACCGGCTACCAACTGCCGATGGTGGCTCCCACGGGTCTCGAACCACCGAGTCAGGTGAGCACGCACGTAATGAAGCCTGGCCTACGCGTCCATCAAGGAGAACAAGTCCTGGTTCGCCGGGGACCGAAGTCGCATCCCTACGGTCATGACACGCAGGCCCGGGTGAGGCTCTGGCACACGCCTGGCCAACGGGGCGAGGCTAGCTCTGGTGTTCGAGAAGAGCCATCGCGAGCCATTCTGATGAACATCCAGGGCCACCCAAAAGTTACGACTTCTCCCAGTAAGAGCGTGACCACGAGCAAGACCTGGGTGCTCGTCAAGGAGCTTCTGGGTCCATACGCGATTAGGGTCCAGGTCTGCGTAGAGAGCGCCACGCTCGTCAGCCTCGAAGCCGACGTCGAACCGGGCGTCGGGCCCATGCGAAACCCATGCTTTATGACCCCGAGCCCCTGCGGGTCAACCATCGCGTACCCAACCCTGGTGAAGAGAACGTCCTGGTCAGGTGCGGTTCAGCACGCCTCCCCGCAGCAATGTTCAACATCCGTCCAGTTTTGAGTCCGCCATCTCTACCCGGCCTCTCGACGCTGCCGATCGTCGCACCAAAACTGTCCGGAGGAACCAGTCGACGGGTTTCTGCATCAACGGGTTGATGATGCCCGCGAGCACCGGTCAGCCTCACCACCTGCCCAGCCGGAGTGGCGCTAGCAGCAGACAACGACCTGGGCTGGCGCGATCAACACCAAGCGCACGGCACACCGAAACTACCCGCGCGGGTGAACAGCGGCGCCTCCCACTGCGCGACCCCATTTCGCACCCGCGAAACCGATCCTCCCAAAATCCTCCCAAAAATGGGCTCTTGTGACTGGTCCGTGGGTGTTCAGGCGCGTCCGGGGAGGGTTGGGGGCTGGCCGCCGAGGGCGAGCATGGCCAGGGCGATGAGTGCTTC